>JALHND010000010.1 GCA_022843705.1 Burkholderiales bacterium | reverse complement strand
ACATTTCGATCACGGTGACGCTGATCCAGCCGATCGCGATGGAAGAGGGACTGCGTTTCGCCATCCGCGAGGGTGGCCGCACCGTTGGCGCCGGCGTCGTCGCCAAGATTATCGAGTAAAAGACATGGCTGCCCTGAAAAACCAGAAAATTCGCATCAGACTCAAGGCTTTCGACTACCGGCTGATTGACCAGTCGGCGCTCGAAATTGTCGATACTGCCAAGCGTACCGGAGCCGTGGTGAAGGGTCCGATTCCGCTGCCGACTCGCAAGCAGCGGTTCGACCTGCTGCGCTCGCCGCACGTCAACAAGACCTCGCGTGAGCAGCTGGAAATTCGCAGCCACCTGCGCCTGATGGACATCATCGACCCGACTGACAAGACGGTTGACGCGCTGATGAAGCTCGATCTGCCGGCAGGTGTGGACGTGGAAATCAAGCTGTAATGTGTTGACGGGCACCTTGCGTGCTCGGTTTTACAAATAGAAGTGCCGGCCAATTGTAGTCGGCGCCTTTTTAAAAAAGGTAATTAAAACATGAACTTAGGTCTAGTCGGCCGCAAAGTCGGCATGACGCGGATATTCACCGACGACGGTGACACCATTCCGGTGACAGTCGTCGACGTATCGAATAACCGTGTCTCGCAAATCAAAACCCCCGAAACGGACGGTTACGCCGCCGTACAGGTTGCTTTCGGCAAGCGCCGGGCATCCCGTGTGCGCAAGCCGGCCGCCGGCCATTTTGCCAAGGCCGGTGTCGAAGCCGGTCAGGTGCTGCGGGAGTTTCCCGTGGCGCCGGAAAAACTGGCCGAGATGAAGGTTGGCGCCACCCTGGCAGCCACCTTGTTTGAGGTCGGGCAGTATGTCGATGTCACCGGCGTATCGCAGGGCAAGGGTTTTGCGGGCGTCATCAAGCGCCACAATTTTTCCTCGAACCGCGCCAGTCACGGCAACTCGGTATCCCACAACAAGCCGGGTTCGATCGGCATGGCGCAGGACCCGGGTCGTGTGTTTCCGGGCAAGAAGATGGCCGGCCACATGGGTGCGGTAAAGCGCACAGAGCAGTCGCTGGAGATCGTGCGCATCGACGCGGAACGCAATCTGCTGCTGATTCGCGGTGCGGTTCCCGGTTCCCGCGGTGGTGATGTCATGGTGCGGCCTGCAATTCGCGCCCGCCGTACTGCATCTGTCAAACAGGGCGGCAAAGCCGCCGCTGCGAAGTAAGGGCGGTGAGCATGGAACTCAACGTAATCAACGAGCAGGGCAAGCCGACCGCCAAGCTGGCGGCTTCGGATGCGGCATTCGGACGCGAGTACAACGAGGCGCTGGTGCACCAGGTGGTCACTGCCTATCTCGCCAACGCGCGACTGGCCAACCGGGCACAGAAGGATCGCGGCGAAGTCAAGCACTCGACCAAGAAGCCGTGGCGTCAGAAGGGCACGGGCCGCGCCCGCGCCGGCATGACCTCCAGCCCGCTGTGGCGCGGAGGCGGACGCATTTTCCCGAATTCGCCCGACGAGAACTATTCACACAAGCTGAACCGCAAGATGTATCGCGCCGGCATGCTCGCGATCCTGTCGCAGCTCGCTCGCGAGGAGCGCCTTGCCGTGGTCGAAAACTTCACGGTTGACGCGCCCAAGACCAAGCTGCTTGCGCAAAAGCTGCAGGGCATGGGCATGGACAGCGTGCTGATCATTACCGACAGCCTGGATGAAAACCTGCGTCTGTCGTCGCGCAACCTGCCGAACGTCATGGTGGTCGAGGTTGGCCATGCTGATCCGGTCAGCCTGATCCGTCACGGCAAGGTGCTGATGACCAAGGGCGCCGTCGGCAAGATCGAGGAGCTGCTGGCATGAGCGCATTCAGTACTGAACGGCTGGCCCAGGTTCTGCTCGCTCCGGTGATTTCGGAGAAGAGCACCTTTGTCGGCGAGAAAAGCAACCAGGTGGTCTTCCGGGTGGCGCGTGATGCGACCAAACCCGAAATCAAGGCCGCGGTGCAGGAGATGTTCGGCAAGAAGGACGAAAAGCTCGACATTCTCAGTGTCCGCATTGTCAATGTCCGCGGCAAGGAAAAGCGCTTTGGCAAATTTACCGGCCGCCGCAGCTCTTGGAAAAAAGCCTATGTGTCCGTCAAACCCGGACAGGAAATCACCTTTGCTGAAGGGGAGGTGAAGTAATGCTGATCAAAGTCAAACCGACTTCTCCGGGCCGTCGCGGCCTGGTCAAGGTCGTCACTCCGGGCCTGCACAAGGGTAAACCGGTCGCAAATCTCGTCGAGCGCCAGCCCAAGAAAGCAGGACGCAATGCTCACGGCCGCATCACCATGCGACACAAGGGTGGCGGCCACAAGCAGCATTACCGCACCGTGGACTTCAAGCGTGCGAAGGATGTCATTCCGGCGAAGGTGGAGCGTATCGAATACGATCCGAACCGCAGTGCTCATCTTGCATTGCTGTGCTACGCCGACGGTGAGCGTCGTTATGTGATTGCGACGCGAGGACTGGCGGCCGGCATGCAGGTTGTCTCCGGGCCTGAGGCTCCGATCAAGCCGGGTAACGCCCTGCCGCTGCGGAACATTCCTGTCGGCACCACCATCTGCTGCGTGGAGATGTTGCCCGGCAAGGGTGCGCAGATTGCACGCGCGGCAGGTACCTCGGTACAGCTGCTGGCGCGCGAAGGTGAATATGCCCAGCTGCGGCTGCGTTCCGGCGAAATCCGCAAGGTGCACGTCAATTGCCGCGCGACTGTGGGTGAGGTCGGCAATGAAGAGCATTCGCTGGAATCGATCGGCAAGGCCGGACGCGTCCGCTGGCGCGGCATTCGTCCGACAGTGCGTGGTGTCGCGATGAACCCGATCGATCACCCGCATGGTGGCGGCGAGGGCCGGACTGCCGCTGCTCAGGCACCGGTCAGTCCTTGGGGCGTCATGTGCAAAGGCTACAAGACGCGGAAAAACAAGCGCACCAGCGGGATGATCATTCGTCGCCGCAATGCGAAAGCCACGGCGTAAGGGGTAGAGATGTCACGTTCCATTAAAAAAGGCCCGTTTGTAGACCATCACCTGATGCAAAAGGTGGAGACTGCGCGTGCCGGTTCAGACAAGCGCCCCATCAAGACCTGGTCGCGTCGTTCCACGATACTGCCGGATTTTGTCGGGCTGACGATTGCCGTGCATAACGGCAAGCAGCATGTCCCCGTGTATGTGACGGAAAACATGGTCGGCCACAAACTGGGCGAATTTGCCCATACCCGGGTTTTCAAGGGGCACTCCAAGGCCGGAGGTGCATCTGCCGGCGACAAGAAAGCCTCCCCGACTCCGGCGGCAAAGTAAGGTAAATCGACATGAATACGACAGCCAAATTGCAAGGTGTCAGGCTCTCTCCCCAGAAAGGGCGGCTTGTCGCGGATCTCATCCGCGGCAAAACCGTCGAGAGCGCCCTGAACATACTGAGCTTTTCGCCCAAGAAGGGCGCAGTGATCATCCGCAAGGTGCTCGAATCCGCAATAGCCAATGCGGAGCATAACGATGGCGCGGATATCGACGAGCTCAAGATCACGAGCATTTATGTGGAAAAGGGACCCGTCATGAAGCGCTTCTCGGCGCGAGCCAAGGGCCGGGGCGTACGTATTTTGAAGCCGACGTGCCACGTTTACGTCACTGTTGGCGACGGAAGGAAGTAAGCATGGGTCAGAAAATACATCCTATCGGTTTCCGCCTTGCATTCAACCGCAACTGGGCTTCGCGCTGGTACGCCAACAACAAGAACTTTGCCGGCATGCTGCTTGAAGACATCAAGGTTCGCGAATATCTGAAGCAGCGGCTGACGCAGGCAGCGGTTTCTCGCGTGGTCATCGAGCGTCCCGCGAAAAATGCGCGCATCACCGTTTTCAGCGCCCGTCCCGGCATGGTGATCGGCAAGAAGGGTGAGGATATCGAGCGCCTGAAGGGTGATCTGCAGAAAATGCTGGGCGTGCCTGTGCATGTCAATATCGAGGAAGTGCGCAAGCCCGAACTTGATGCCCAGTTGATTGCTGATTCCATCGTTCAGCAGCTGCAGAAACGCATCATGTTCCGCCGTGCGATGAAACGCGCGATTACCAACGCCATGCGCCTCGGTGCGCAGGGCATCAAGATCATGAGCGCCGGGCGTCTCAACGGTATCGAGATTGCGCGCACGGAGTGGTATCGCGAAGGCCGGGTGCCGCTTCACACGCTCCGTGCCGATATCGATTACGGGTTTTCGGAAGCCAAGACCAGCTATGGTGTCATTGGTGTCAAGGTCTGGGTGTTCAAGGGCGAGGTGATCGGCAAGCACGAACATCCGGGACTTGCTCCGGCTGCGCCGGCGGAAGAACCCGCACCCGCACCGGCTCGCAAGCCGCGTCGTACAACTGCAAAAACAGGAGCAAAACGTGCTACAGCCAGCCAGGCGTAAATACCGCAAGGAGCAAAAGGGCCGGAACACCGGCGTTGCGACCCGCGGCAACAAGGTGAGCTTTGGCGAGTATGGCCTGAAGGCCATCGGCCGGGGCCGGCTGACCGCCCGCCAGATTGAGGCTGCGCGTCGTGCCATGACCCGGCACATCAAACGTGGCGGTCGGATCTGGATCCGCATTTTTCCGGACAAGCCGATTTCACGTAAACCCGCCGAGGTCCGCATGGGCAATGGCAAGGGAAATCCCGAGTATTGGGTTGCTGAAATCCAGCCGGGGAAGGTTCTGTACGAGATGGACGGCGTGAACGAGGTGATTGCCAAGGAGGCGTTCCGCCTTGCCGCCGCCAAGCTGCCCATCGCAACGACGTTTGTCCACCGCCTGGTGGGAGGTTGATCCATGAAAGCTAGTGAACTGCGGGACAAATCTCCTGAAGATCTGCGTAAGGAACTCGAATCCCTGCTCAAGGCGCAGTTTTCCCTGCGCATGCAGAAGGCGACGCAGCAGTTGTCGAACACCAGCCAGCTTCGCAAGGTGCGTCGCGACATCGCGCGCGTCCGCACGGTGCTGGGAACCAAGGCTTAATTGGCAGGGATCAACATGACTGAAGCTAACAAACGGACGCTGACGGGACGCGTGGTCAGCGACAAGATGGACAAGACGGTGACAGTTCTGGTTGAGCGGCGGGTCAAGCACCCCCTGCTCGGCAAGATCATCACGCGGTCCAAGAAGTATCACGCGCATGATGCCAACGACGAATATCGCGAAGGCGACACCGTGCTGATCGAAGAGTGCCGTCCGCTGGCCAAGACCAAGGCCTGGCGGGTGATCAAACTCGTCGAGAAGTCGCGGGGCGTTTGAAGAAAAGCCTTGTATTTTTGGTGGGCAGGTAATATACTGCCCGGCTGTATTTTTCGCCGACTCCGATTGGCGAAACCATGCCCGAACGGGCTCCAAGACTGGCCTTCTGCAAATGGGGGTCAAGTTGGGGAAAGATAAGCAGGAAAAATCATGATTCAGATGCAATCCATACTGGACGTTGCAGACAACACCGGTGCGCGTGCCGTCATGTGCATCAAGGTACTCGGCGGCTCCAAGCGCCGTTATGCGGGTATCGGTGACGTCATCAAGGTCAGCATCAAGGATGCTGCGCCCCGCGGACGCGTGAAAAAAGGCGAGGTTTACAACGCCGTGGTGGTGCGTACCGCCAAGGGTGTGCGCCGCAATGACGGCTCATTGCTCAAGTTCGATGGCAATGCCGCCGTGCTGCTCAATCAGAAGCTGGAGCCAATCGGCACCCGCATCTTCGGACCCGTGACACGGGAGCTGCGTACCGAGCGATTCATGAAGATCGTTTCCCTGGCTCCGGAAGTGTTGTAAGAGGACTTCACGCATATGCGCAAAATCAGAAAAGGCGACGACGTAGTCGTACTTACCGGGCGTGACCGCAGCAAGCGCGGCACCGTTCTGCGGATTGTCGATGACGAGCATCTGCTCGTTGAAGGCATCAACCGCGTGAAAAAACACCAGCGCCCGAATCCCGCCAAAGGCACCACGGGCGGGATCATCGACAAGGAAATGCCGATCCACGTGTCGAACGTGGCCTTGTTCAATCCGGTTACCAAGAAGGCTGACCGGATCGGCATCCGGCAGCTGGAAGACGGACGTCGTGTCCGGTTTTTCAAGTCCAACGGCGAAGTGGTTGATGTATGAGCACCGACAAAGACAGCAAAAAAGCTAAGCCCGCCAAGGAAACGAAGGCTGTTCCGGCCAAGAAGGCTGCGAAAGAGCCCAAGTCCGCCGCGGCTGCAAGTGCATCACCCAAGCAGGGCAAGCCTGATCGCCCGGCCGCTCCGGCGCGCCTGGGTGTCTTCTACAAGCAAACGGTTGCCGCTGAGTTGACCAAGAAGTTCGGCTATTCCAGCCCGATGCAGGTGCCGCGTATCGAGAAGATCGTTCTCAACATGGGCGTGGGCGAAGCGGTTGCCGACAAGAAGATCATGGACAACGCAGTTGCCGACATGACCAAGATCGCAGGCCAGAAACCGCTGGTAACAAAATCACGCAAGGCGATCGCGAACTTCAAGATCCGCGAAGGTTATCCGGTCGGCTGCAAAGTGACCCTGCGTGGTGCACGCATGTACGAGTTTCTTGACCGCCTGGTCAACATTGCGCTTCCCCGGGTTCGCGATTTTCGCGGCATCTCGGGACGCAGCTTTGACGGCCGCGGCAACTACAACATGGGTGTCAAGGAACAGATCATTTTTCCCGAGATCGAATATGACAAGATCGACGCTCTGCGCGGTCTGAACATCACGATCTCAACGACCGCAAAGACCGATGATGAAGCACGGGCCTTGCTGTCGGCGTTCAAATTTCCTTTCCGGAACTGAGGAAAACCGTATGTCCAAGCTTGCATTGATCAATCGTGAGCAGAAACGCCGCAAGACCGTGAAGAAATTCGCGGCCAAGCGAGCGGAGCTGCAGGCGCTCGTCGACGATCAGAAACTCGCACCCGAAGATCGTTACGAGGCACGCCTGAAGCTGCAGAAGCTGCCGCGGAACGCGAGTCCCGTCCGGTTGCGCAATCGTTGCGCGCTGACCGGTCGCCCGCGTGGGGTGTACCGCAAGTTTGGGCTGGCTCGGGGAAAGCTGCGCGAGATTGCCATGCGCGGCGAAATCCCGGGCGTAATCAAGGCTAGCTGGTAAGACAGGCCGCAGGAGAATTTTGCATGAGCATGAATGATCCAGTTTCCGACATGCTGACCCGCATCCGCAATGCACAGCAGGCGGAAAAGGAGTCCGTGTCGATGCCTTCGAGCAAGCTCAAGGTGGCGATTGCCAAGGTGCTTAAGGACGAAGGCTACATCGAGGATTTCGCCGTGCGCGGCGAATCGTCCAAGCCGGAGCTTGAGGTCAGCCTCAAGTATTACGCCGGCTCTCCGGTGATCGAGAAAATCGAGCGCGTCAGCCGCCCCGGCCTGCGCATTTACAAACCCAGCCGTGACATTCCCCGCGTGATGAACGGCCTTGGCGTTGCCATCGTTTCCACCTCCAGGGGTGTGATGACTGATCGCAAGGCCCGAGGCATGGGCATCGGCGGCGAAGTTCTCTGCATCGTGGCGTAACGGAGAGCTGCCATGTCCAGAGTCGGAAAAAGCCCGGTCGAGCTGCCGGAAAAAGTGGAAGTGACGATTATTGCCGACCGTATATCGGTCAAGGGGCCGCTTGGCACCCTGGAGCAGCCGATCACCCCCAATGTGCGTATCGAGAAAATCGAAAAGCACCTCGAAATCAAGCTCAATGATGATTCCCGCCAGGCCAACGCCATCAGCGGCACCTTGCGTGCCCTCGTTGCCAACATGGTGCACGGCGTGAGCAAGGGCTTCGAGAAAAAACTCAATCTGGTCGGCGTCGGATACCGGGCGCAGGCGCAGGGCGACAAGCTGAACCTGACACTGGGTTTTTCGCATCCGGTTGTTCACCAGCTGCCCAAAGGCGTCAAGGCTGAAACCCCGACGCAGACTGAAATCATCATCAAGGGTGCGGACAAACAGCTTGTCGGGCAGGTGGCAGCAGATGTTCGAAATTACCGGCCGCCGGAGCCTTACAAGGGCAAGGGCGTGCGTTATGCCGATGAGCGCATTGTGCTCAAGGAAACGAAGAAGAAGTAGGCGGACAGACCATGTTTGAAAAGAAAACAGAACGTCTTCGGCGCGCGCGCAGCACCCGGGCCAAGATCGCGGAACTCAAGGCGGTTCGGCTTACCGTCTATCGCTCCAATGGCCATATTTATGCGCAGGTCATTGATGCCAGCGGGTCGAAAGTGCTTGCGAGCGCCTCGACTGTGGAGAAGGAGATGCGTGCCGCAAATCCGAAAGGTGGCAGCGCTGCTGCAGCTGCCGTGATCGGCAAGCGTATCGCCGAGAGGGCCAAACAGGCCGGTGTGGAGAAAGTGGCGTTCGACCGCTCCGGATACAAATATCACGGTCGTGTGAAGGCGCTGGCGGAAGCCGCGCGTGAAGCCGGCCTCAAGTTCTGACGGAGCAGCGCATGGCAAAAATGCAGGCAGGAAAGATGCAGACCGGCGAGGAGCGTGGCGACGGGCTGCGCGAGAAGATGGTCGCGATCAACCGGGTTACCAAGGTCGTCAAGGGTGGCCGGGTGCTGGGCTTTGCGGCGTTGACAGTGGTTGGCGACGGTGACGGCGGTATCGGCATGGGCAAGGGCAAGGCGCGTGAAGTGCCTGTTGCCGTGCAGAAAGCCATGGAAGAAGCGCGTCGCAAGATGGTCAAGGTGCAATTGAAGGACGGCACGCTGCAGCACGCCGTCATGGGCCGCCATGGTGCGTCGAAGGTTTACATGCAACCCGCTTCCGAAGGCACCGGCATCATTGCCGGCGGTCCGGTTCGTGCCGTGCTGGAAGTGATGGGCGTGGCGAACATCCTTGCAAAATGCATCGGATCGACCAACCCGTACAACATCGTGCGGGCCACGATCAACGGGCTGACTGAAATGAACACGCCTGCCGAGATTGCCGCCAAACGCGGCAAATCGGTGGAAGAACTGCTGGGTTGATCATGGCCAAGACGCAAGCTAAAACTCAAGGGAAAACCATCAGGGTTACGCTGGTGCGCAGCCTGATCGGCACCCGGCCCGAGCATCGGGCCTCGGTACGCGGGCTGGGCCTGCGTCGCCTGAACCACTCGGTCGAGCTCGTTGATACGCCCGCAGTACGCGGCATGATCAACAAGGTTGCCTATCTCGTTCGTTGCGAGGGATAAATGAAACTCAACAAGATCAAGCCTGCTGCCGGTGCCAAACACAGCAAGAAGCGTGTTGGCCGCGGCATCGGCTGTGGACTGGGCAAAACGGCGGGCCGTGGCCACAAGGGACAGAAAGCCCGTGCCGGCGGTTTTCACAAGGTCGGTTTTGAAGGCGGCCAGATGCCGCTGCATCGCCGCCTGCCGAAGCGCGGTTTCCGGTCGCTTGCCGCCGGAGACACGGCGGAGGTTCGCCTGGACACGCTGCAGAAGATCGCGGCGGATACCATCGACCTCGAGACGCTGAAAAAGGCTGGTGCAGTGCCGCGCCTGGCCTCGCGCGCCAAAATCATTCTGGCCGGAGAAATCCAGCGCAAAGTTGCACTCAAGGGTCTGCTGGCCACCAAGGGTGCCCGTGCAGCCATTGAAAAAGCCGGGGGCAGTGTCGAGCAGCCCGCAGAAAAGGCCGGGAGCTAGATTTGGCCGTCGGTTCCGCAATTTCCGGGGCGGGAAAGTTCGGTGACCTGAAGCGTCGCCTGCTTTTTCTCGTCGGCGCGCTGATCGTGTTCCGCATCGGGTCGTACATCCCGGTGCCGGGGATTGATCAGGCGCAGCTCGCGGAACTGTTCCGTTCCCAGCGTGGCGGCATTCTCGACATGTTCAACATGTTCTCGGGCGGTGCGCTGTCGCGATTCTCGATTTTCACGCTGGGCATCATGCCCTACATCTCCGCGTCGATCATCATGCAGTTGATGACCGTGGTATCGCCGACCCTGGAAGCCCTGAAAAAGGAAGGCGAGGCAGGGCGCCGCAAGATCACCCAGTACACCCGCTACGGTACGGCTGCTCTGGCGATTGTCCAGGGTCTCGCCATTGCGATAGCCTTCGAGCAGCAGAAGGTTGCGGTGGATCCCGGCCTGATGTTCCGGATGACAGCGATGATCACGCTGGTCAGCGGCACCATGTTCCTGATGTGGCTGGGCGAGCAGATTACCGAGCGCGGGATCGGCAACGGCATTTCGCTGATCATTTTCGCCGGCATTGCATCCGGCTTCCCGCAGGCCGTGGGTGGCACGCTGGAGCTTGCACGGACCGGTGCGTTTTCGATTCCGTTTGTGCTGTTCATTTTTGTGCTGGTGGTCGCCGTTACCGCTTTCGTCTGCTTCGTCGAGAAGGGGCAGCGCAAGATCCTGGTCAATTACGCCAAACGGCAGGTGGGCCGCAAGGTCTATGGCGGGCAGTCGTCGCATCTGCCGCTCAAGCTGAACATGTCGGGTGTCATCCCCCCGATTTTTGCCTCAAGCATCATCCTGTTTCCGGGCACCATAGCCGGCTGGCTGGGTGAGAACGAAGGCATGCTTTGGCTCAAGAACGTTGCCGCCGTGTTGCACCCCGGACAGCCGGTTTACACGCTGTTTTACGCCGCGGCGATCATATTCTTCTGCTTTTTTTACACGGCACTCGTGTTCAACCCGAAAGAGACCGCGGAAAACCTGAAGAAAAGCGGCGCATTCGTGCCGGGGATACGTCCCGGCGAACAGACTGCGCGCTACGTAGAGAAGGTGACCATGCGCCTGACGCTTGCCGGTGCCCTGTATGTCACCCTGGTCTGCCTGGTTCCCGAATTGCTGATTGTCTGGAAGAACGTGCCGTTCTACTTTGGCGGAACGTCCTTGCTGATCATTGTCGTTGTAACCCTGGATTTCATGGCACAAGTGCAGGCTTACGTGATGTCACACCAGTACGAAAGTCTGTTGAAGAAGGCAAACTTCAAAGGCGGTGTGTTTCCGACGCGGTAAATGGCGAAAGAAGACACGATACAGATGCAGGGAGAGATTGTTGAGACCCTGCCGAACGCGATGTTTAGGGTGAAGTTGGAGAATGGCCATGTGGTGCTCGGCCATATCTCGGGGAAAATGCGCATGCATTACATTCGCATTCTTCCCGGGGACAAGGTGACGGTTGAATTGACGCCCTATGATTTGACCAAGGGGCGGATTGTTTTCCGGGCGAAATAGGCTGCAAGCGAAAGAGGTGTTACATGAAAGTACAGGCATCGGTAAAACGCATGTGCCGCAACTGCAAGGTTGTGAAGCGCAACGGCGTGGTTCGCGTGATCTGCAAGGATCCGCGCCACAAGCAGCGCCAGGGTTGATCGTTCGTTGAATATGAACGTGTCAGAAGTTATAATTTCGAGTTTTTCATCGGTGGGGTGAGAGATGGCCCGCATAGGTGGCGTCAACATAGCAAATCATCAGCACGCGGAAGTCGCGCTGACGGCAATTTACGGCATTGGCCGCAGCCGCGCGCGCGCGATCTGCGTTGCGGCCGGCATCAACACCGCGACCAAGATCAAGGATCTGTCCGATTCGGACATGGACAAGCTGCGCGAGCAGGTCGCCAAGTTCACGACCGAGGGCGATCTGCGGCGTGAAATATCCATGAACATCAAGCGGCTGATGGATCTTGGCACGTGGCGCGGCAAGCGCCATCGCGCCGGATTGCCGATGCGGGGCCAGCGCACGCGTACCAACGCGCGCACGCGCAAAGGCCCGCGCAAGGCAGCAGTCAAAATCCAGCGGCCTGCCGCGTAATAGAGAGTGACCATATATGGCTAAGGCAAGCACCAGGGTTCGCAAGAAGGTCAAGAAGAACGTCGCCGAGGGCGTTGCCCACGTGCACGCGTCGTTCAACAACACCATCGTCACCATCACCGACCGCCAGGGCAATGCGCTGGCATGGGCGACTTCGGGCAGCAACGGTTTCAAGGGTTCGCGCAAATCGACCCCTTTTGCCGCGCAGATCGCGGCCGAAAAAGCGGGGCGGCTTGCCCAGGAATGCGGCGTCAAGAACATCGAGGTTCTGATCAAGGGCCCGGGTCCCGGACGCGAGTCCGCGGTGCGTGCGCTGAATGCCGTAGGTTTCAAGATCACCAGCATCTCCGACGTGACGCCCGTGCCGCACAACGGTTGCCGTCCGCCGAAGAAGCGCAGAATTTAAGGAGATCCCACAGTGGCCAGGAATCTCGATGCAAAATGCCGGCAGTGCCGCCGCGAAGGCGAAAAACTCTTCCTCAAGGGGGAGAAGTGTTTCACGGATAAATGCGCAATTGAGCGCCGCAACTATCCGCCGGGACAGCACGGCCAGAAGAACACCCGCCTGTCGGGTTACGGCGTGCAGCTTCGCGAGAAGCAAAAAGTGCGTCGCATCTACGGCATACTTGAGCGGCAGTTCCGCAAGACCTACAAGGAAGCTTCCGCGAGCCGCGGCGTGACCGGCGAGGCGCTGCTGCAGAACCTGGAAAGCAGGCTGGACAGCGTGGCCTACCGCATGGGTTTCGGCGCATCGCGCACTGAAGCACGCCAGGTGGTGCGCCACAACGGCATCCTCGTCAACGGCAAGCGGGTGAACATCCCGTCGTACCAGTGCCGGCCGGGTGATGTTGTCGAGGTGACCCAGGCTGCGAAGGCGCAGCTGCGCATCAAGGGGGCAGCCGAGGCCGCGGAATCGCGCGGCTATCCGGAGTGGATAGAGGCGGATGCGAAGGCGCTGAAAGGCACTTTCAAGGCGCGTCCGCAGCGCTCCGAAATGCCCTCAACCATCAACGAGTCGCTCATCGTCGAGCTGTACTCGAAATAATCTGCGAGAGGTAGACCAGTCATGTCCAGCAGCGCTTTTCTCAAGCCTCGGATCATCGATGTGCAGGCGGTGTCACCGTTTCATGCCAAGGTCACGATGGAGCCGTTCGAGCGGGGTTATGGCCATACGCTCGGTAATGCCCTGCGCCGCACGCTGCTGTCTTCGATGCCCGGCTACGCCGCTACCGAAGTCAAGATTGCCGGTGTCCTGCACGAATACTCCACGATCGATGGCGTCCAGGAGGACGTGGTCGACATCCTGCTCAACCTGAAGGGCATCGTTTTCCGCCTGCATAACCGCGATGAAGCGATCCTGACGCTGAAGAAGGCGGGTGAAGGTGTCGTCACCGCGGCTGACATCGAGCCGATGCATGATGTCGAAATCGTCAATCCGGACCATGTCATTGCGCACCTTACTGCCGGCGGCAAGCTTGACGTGCAGATCAAGATTGAAAAAGGCCGCGGTTACGTGGCCGCAGTGACCCGGCGCGGCGCGGAAGACACCCGCAGTGTCGGTGGCCTGATGCTGGATGCCTCCTATGGCCCGGTGCGTCGCGTCAGCTACGCGGTGGAATCGGCGCGCGTAGAGCAGCGTACGGACCTTGACAAGCTGGTTATCGACATCGAAACCAACGGTGCGATTGATCCGGAAGAGGCGGTGCGTTATGCCGCGCGCGTCCTGGTCGAGCAGCTGTCGGTTTTTGCCGATCTGAAAGGTACGCCGGCGCTGATCGAAGAGAAAAAGGCAACGCAGATCGATCCGGTTCTGCTGCGTCCGGTGGACGACCTGGAACTCACGGTCCGTTCGGCCAACTGCCTGAAAGCCGAGAACATTTACTACATCGGCGACCTGATTCAGCGTACCGAAACGGAACTCCTGAAGACCCCGAATCTGGGCCGCAAGTCGCTGAACGAGATCAAGGAAGTGCTGGCCTCCCGCGGACTCACGCTGGGGATGAAGCTGGAAAACTGGCCGCCTGCCGGCCTCGAAA
Source organism: Burkholderiales bacterium (assembly GCA_022843705.1). Taxonomy (GTDB): domain Bacteria; phylum Pseudomonadota; class Gammaproteobacteria; order Burkholderiales; family SG8-41. The sequence goes on along the minus strand of JALHND010000010.1, from coordinate 33,503 downwards.
AGGTTTAAGAGGGCATCATGCGTCATCGTCACGGGTTAAGAAAACTCAATCGCACCAGCAGCCATCGCCTGGCGATGCTGCGCAACATGGCCAATTCCCTGCTGCGCCATGAGGCGATCAAAACCACGCTGCCCAAGGCCAAGGAGCTGCGGCGCGTTGTTGAACCAATCATCACGCTGGGCAAGAAGCCGACGCTGGCAAACCGCCGGCTCGCCTTTGATCGTCTGCGCGATCGCGAGAACGTGGTCAAGCTGTTCGAACTGCTGGGCCCGCGTTACGCCAAGCGCAACGGCGGCTACCTGCGTATCCTTAAGTTCGGATTCCGCAAGGGCGACAATGCGCCGATGGCCTATGTCGAATTGCTCGACCGGCCGGAAGAGGCGGAAGCCAAGCCGGAAGCCGCAGCCTGATCTGCGCTTGATCGGATAAGAAAAAAGCCGGGCAATGCCCGGCTTTTTTCATGCCGCCGCTGCCCTGGTCATTCCTGAAAAATACTTTAAAAACAAACACTTATGATAGATCGGCTCAGGTGATCAGGATCACCCGGTAGTCGTTGACATTGGTGCGCGTGGGTCCCGTCACGACGAGATCGCCGGCTGCTTCGAAAAAACGGTAGGCATCATTGCGGTCGAGCAGGGCCGCGCCATCGAGCTGCCGGCTGCGCACGCGCTGCAGTGTCATCGGATCCAGGATTGCGCCGGCATTGTCTTCGGAACCGTCGATGCCGTCGGTATCGCAGGCGAGGGCATGGATATCCGGCGCGCCGTCGAGATCGAGCGCCAGTGACAGCAGGAATTCGGCGCAGCGTCCGCCGCGTCCCTCACCGCGGACTGTGACCGTGCATTCACCGCCGGAAATCAGCGCCACCGGCGGCTGCCAGGGTGTTCCGTGCTGACGGATCTGTCGTGCCAGTGCGGCATAGACCTTGGCCACCTCGCGTGCCTCGCCGGTTACCGAGTCGCCGAGTATTGCCGGCTGCACGCCATGGCTGCGGAAAAACGCCGCCGCCGCCTCCAGCGACTGCTGCGCCGTTGCGATCACCCGGTTCTCCGTCTTTGCGAACAGCCGGTCACCGGGCTTCGGGGTTTCCGCAATCTCGCCGCGCGCACCGCGGGCCAGATGTCCGGCGACTGCCGCGGGAGCCTTCACCGCGTAACGCTGAAGAATGCCGATCGCATCCTGATAGGTCGTCGGATCCGGCGCGCAGGGGCCGGATGCGATATGCGTCGGATCATCGCCGGTGACGTCGGAAACGATCAGCGCGTGCACCGGCGCGCGGCATGCCGCTGCCAGGCGTCCGCCCTGTATCGCCGACAGGTGCTTGCGCACCGTGTTCATCGACTGGATCGGCGCGCCCGAGCGCAGCAGCTGCTGCGTGACCTGCTTCAGATCCGCCATCGTGATGCCTTCGGCGGGCAGAGACAGCAGGCTGGAACCGCCGCCGGAAACCAGCACCAGCAGCAGGTCCTGTGCGGTCAGCGTTTTCACCTTGCGCAGTATTTCGGATGCGGCCTGCTCGCCGGCGGTATCCGGCACCGGATGCCCGGCCTCGATCACGGTGATGCGGTTGGTCAGCAGGCCGTGACGGTAACGCGTGATCACCAGTCCCTCCAGCGGCGCTGCGGCAGGCCAGTTCTGCTCGACGGCAAGTGCCATCGCCGCGGCCGCCTTGCCGGCGCCGACCACCAGTGTCCGGCCTTTCGGCGGCGGAGGCAGATGCGCGGGGACGATGCGCAGCGGATCGGCAGCGGCCAGCGCCGCCGCATAACTGTCCCCGAGCAGGCGGCGCGCGTCCCCGGTGTTCACGGCAGCACCGACTTGAGGTGGATGCCGGTATGGCTGTCCGCACAGGCTGCAATGGCCTCGGGCGGTCCTTCGGCGATGATGCGTCCGCCGCCGTCACCTCCCTCGGGGCCGAGGTCGATCACCCAGTCCGCAGTCTTGATCACGTCGAGGTTGTGCTCGATGACGACGATGGTGTTGCCGTGGTCGCGCAGCCGGTGGAGAACACGCAGCAGCAGGTCGATGTCGTGGAAATGCAGGCCGGTTGTCGGTTCGTCGAGGATGTACAGCGTGCGTCCGGTGTCGCGCTTGGACAGTTCCAGCGCGAGCTTGACGCGCTGGGCTTCGCCGCCGGACAGGGTCGTGGCACTCTGGCCCAGCGTGATGTAGCCGAGTCCCACATCCATCATGGTCTGCAGCTTGCGGGCAATTGCCGGGACGGCCGCAAAAAATTCGAGCGCCTGCTCAACGGTCATCGCCAGCACGTCGTGGACGGTCTTTCCCTTGTAGCGGATGTCCAGTGTTTCCCGGTTGTAGCGCATGCCGCGGCAGACGTCGCAGGAAACATAGACGTCGGGCAGGAAATGCATTTCGACCTTGAGCACGCCGTCGCCCTGGCAGGATTCGCAGCGCCCGCCCTTGACGTTGAACGAGAAACGCCCGGCACCGTAACCCCGTGCACGCGCTTCCGGCACGCCGGCAAAGAGGTCACGGATGGGGGTGAACAGCCCCGTGTAGGTCGCCGGGTTCGATCGTGGTGTGCGGCCGATCGGGCTCTGGTCGACATTGACGACCTTGTCGAAAAACTCGATGCCTTCCATCGCGGAGCAGGGCGCCGGCTCGACATTGCTGCCGTGAAGCTCGCGCGCGACCGAAAGGTACAGCGTGTCATTGACCAGGGTCGACTTGCCGGATCCGGAAACACCGGTGACGCAGGTCAGCAGCCCGACCGGAATGTTGACACAGACGTCTTTCAGATTGTTGCCCGAGGCACCCCGGATGGACAGTTGCCGCTGCGGGTTGGCGCGATGGCGCAGTGCAGGCACGTCGATGCGGCGGCGGCCCGACAGGTATTGGCCGGTCAGCGATTCGGGGTTGGCGCTGATGTCGGCGGGTGTGCCCTGGGCGATCACCTTGCCGCCGTGTTCGCCGGCACCCAGCCCCATGTCGACGACGTGGTCCGCGCTCATGATGGCGTCCTGGTCATGCTCGACGACGATGACCGAGTTGCCGATGTCGCGCAGCCGCCTGAGCATGCCCAGCAGGCGGGTGTTGTCGCGCTGGTGCAGGCCGATCGACGGCTCGTCGAGCACGTACATCACGCCGGTCAGCCCGGAGCCGATCTGGCTGGCCAGCCGGATGCGTTGCGCCTCGCCGCCGGAGAGCGTGTCGGCTGAACGGTCGAGCGACAGGTAATCAAGGCCGACATCAACCAGGAAACGCAGCCTGCTGCGGATCTCGCCGGCGATTTTTTCGGCGATGGCCTGTCTGGTGCCGGTCAGCGACAGCTGCTCGAAGAAGCGCAGCACGCGGCCGAGCTGCAGCGCGGACAGAGCGTAGATCGGCTGCCCGGAAACCATCACGTGCCGCGCTTCCACGCGCAGGCGGGTGCCTTCGCAGTCCGGGCAGGTCTGCGTGTTCAGGTATTTCGCCAGTTCCTCGCGCACCACCGGCGAGTCGGTTTCGCGGTGGCGCCGCTCCAGGTTGGTGATCACGCCCTCGAAGGCATGTTCGCGGACGTACGATTTGCCGCGTTCTCCGGCATAGGTGAAGCGGATCTGGGTGTTGCCGGAACCGTGCAGCACAGCCTGGCGCACGTTTTCCGGCAGTTCGCCGAACGGCATTTCGATGTCGAAGCCGTAATGTTCGGCGAGTCCCTGCAGCATCTGGAAATAAAACTGGTTGCGGCGGTCCCAGCCCTTGATCGCGCCGGAGGCCAGCGACAGTTCGGGGAATGCGGCAATACGCTTCGGATCGAAGAAGGTGATATGGCCGAGGCCGTCGCAACGCGGGCATGCGCCCGCAGGGTTGTTGAACGAAAACAGCCGCGGTTCGAGCTCCGGGGACGAGCGGTTGCAGGACGGGCAGGAGAGCCTCGCCGAAAAAGCGGTTTCCCCGTTGTTGTCCATGTCGACGGCGATCGCGCGGCCGTTGCCGTGGCGCAGCGCCGTTTCGAAGGATTCGGCCAGCCGTTGCCGGATGTCGGCACGCACCTTGATCCGGTCAACCACCACATCGATGGAGTGTTTCGCGTTCTTTTTCAGCGCCGGCAGGGCGTCGATGTCCAGCACCTTGCCGTCGATGCGCACGCGGACGAAACCCTGGGCGCGCAGCTCGTCGATCAGCGCCGACTGTTCGCCCTTGCGGTCGCTGACCACCGGGGCAAGGATCATCAACCGGGTGTCTTCGGGCATTTGCAGCACGTGGTCGACCATCTGTGCCACCGACTGCGCTGCGAGCAGGGTGCCGTGCTCCGGGCAGTGCGGATCCCCGATGCGTGCGTAGAGCAGCCGCAGGTAGTCGTGAATTTCGGTCACCGTGCCGACGGTGGAGCGCGGGTTGTGGCTGGAAGCTTTCTGCTCGATGGCGATCGCCGGCGAAAGTCCCTCAATGAGATCAACATCCGGCTTTTCCATCAATTGCAGGAACTGCCGGGCATAGGCCGACAGCGACTCGACGTAGCGCCGCTGGCCTTCCGCATACAGCGTGTCGAAGGCCAGTGAGGATTTGCCGGAGCCGGACAGCCCGGTGACCACGACCAGGCGGTTGCGTGGAAGGTCGAGGCTGATGTTTTTCAGGTTGTGCGTACGTGCGCCGCGTACGCGGATCTGGCCGGTGGCAGGCAGAGCTGCGTCGCGCTGTTGCGGGGATGGCAGCGAGACCAGTTTGGGCGGTGTGTTGCGTGCAGTCATGCCAGGGCCGGGGCTAGTCCGAAAGTAAACCTGTTAATATACGCCCATACGGTGTTATGCCCAACCGCCGTGAGTCGGTTAATCGAGACCCGTTTGCGGTTTACCGGCCTGCCGGCTCCTTTCCTTTTCACTTCATGCCGTCCAGTACCAAAATGACCCCGCTGGAACTGCGGGCGAGCATCGGATTGTCCGGAATTTTCGGACTGCGGCTGCTCGGCATGTTCGTGATCCTGCCGGTATTCGCGATCTACGCGGAGTCGCTGCCCGGTGGCGACGACCTGACGCTGGTCGGCATTGCGATCGGCGCCTACGGCCTGACCCAGGCCATTCTGCAGATACCCTTCGGCTGGTGGTCAGACCGCATTGGCCGCAAACCCGTGGTTTACGCCGGGCTGGTGATTTTTGCCGTCGGCAGTTTCGTGGCTGCAATCGCCCCCAATATCTACATCGTCATCCTCGGCCGGGTCCTGCAGGGTGCCGGCGCGATTTCGGCTGCGGTGATCGCGATGACGGCCGACCTGACCCGCGAGGACCAGCGGGCCAAGGCAATGGCGATGATCGGTTCAACCATCGGCGCATCGTTTGCGTTGTCGTTGATTGCCAGCCCCTGGCTGGACCGCGTGATCGGTGTGCCGGGCATTTTTGCGCTGACCGGCCTGCTGGCGCTCGCCGGCATCATCGTCATGTGGCGTGTCATTCCGGACGTGCCGCAGGCCCCGCCCGCCCCCGGTCGTGCGCTGAAGGATTTCTGGAACGTGCTGACGGATCCCCAGCTCGCGCGGCTGAACTGGGGCATTTTCGCGCTGCATGCCGTGCTGATGGCGCTGTTCATCGTGGTGCCTTTCAGCCTGCGCGATGCGGGGCTGCCGATTGCCGAACACTGGAAGGTTTACCTGCCGGTCATGGTCGGCTCATTCGTGCTGATGCTGCCGCCGGTGATGCAGGCCGGCAATCCGCTGCTGTTGCGGCGCTGGTTCGTCATCTCCGTGGCGCTGCTCCTGACGGGCCATCTGGCGCTGCCCTGGCTGGCTGCAGACATCCTGTTTTTGTCCTTGTTTTTGCTGCTGTTTTTTGTGCCCTTCAATGTGCTGGAGGCGCTGCTGCCGACGCTGACCACGCGGCTTGCGCCGGCGCAAGCCAAGGGCACCGCGATCGGCCTCTACAGCACGATCCAGTTTTTCGGGACTTTCTTCGGGGCGGCTGCCGGCGGATTCATCTACAAGTACTGGGGCATGGCCGGAGTGGTCGTGCTGGATGCGGGGCTTCTGGCGATCTGGCTTATACTCGCGCTGGGCATGCGCGTACCGCCGGTGGTGAGCCGGCCGTAAACGGACAGCTGCCGGGCGCGTTGAAGCGGGTATGCGCCGGCGGGCATAGATCATCTACAAAGGAAATACTCACATGGCATCGGTAAACAAGGTGATTCTGATCGGCAATCTCGGCAAGGATCCGGAGACGCGTTACCTGCCCAGTGGTGACGCGGTGACGAACATCACGGTTGCCACCACCGAGTCCTGGAAAGACAAGAAAAGCGGTGACAAGCAGGAGCATACCGAATGGCACCGCATTTCCTTCTTCGGCCGCCAGGCGGAAGTGGCCGGCGAATACCTGAAAAAAGGGTCGCCGGTGTACATCGAGGGTCGCATCCGCACCCGGAAGTGGCAGGACAAGGAAGGCCAGGACCGTTATTCGACCGAGATCGTCGCTGACCGCATGCAACTGCTGGGCAGTCGTGGTGGTGGCGGCGGAGAAGGCGGCGGCGGTGGCGGCATGCGCGAACCGCCTTCTTCTTCCGGCGGCAGCAAGGCGCCGGCAAAGAAAAGCGGCGGCAGCTTCGACGACATGGATGACGACATTCCGTTCTAGGGCTTCGCAGTTCCGGCCCTGCTTCTCAGCGGGGCATTGAACGCGAATGGGCGACCAGGCAGGCCACGGCGGCTGACGCAATGCGGCTGTGTGCAGAATCGGCGCGACTGGTCAGGATCACCGGCACACGGGCGCCCATCACAACTCCGGCGGCAACCGCCCCGCCAAGGTAGACCAGGGACTTGTAGAGGATATTGCCCGCTTCCAGTCCAGGCATCACCAGGATGTCGGTCCTGCCGCTGACCGGCGACGAAATGCCCTTGATGCGGGCGGCCTCGGCCGAGAACATGTTGTCGAAGGCCAGCGGGCCGTCGACGATGCCGCCGGTGATGCGGCCATCCTTCGCCATGTCGCGCAGCGCGGCCGCGTGTTCGCTCGACGGGATGGCCGGGTTGACGGTCTCCACCGCCGACAGCACGGCGATGTGCGGGTGCCCGATGCCCAGCGCGTGTGCGACATCGATGGCGTTCTGCGTAATGTGGCGTTTGGCTTCGAGGCCCGGCGCAATGTTGACTGCGGCGTCGCTGATCAGCAGCAGCCGGTCATGCGCGGGTACGTCCATCACGAAGACATGGCTGACCCGGCGTTCCGTGCGCAGACCGGCGTCACGCGCGACGATGACCCCCATCAACTCGTCGGTATGCAGGCTGCCTTTCATCAACAGGGCGGCACTCCCGTCGCGCGCCATTTCCGCGGCAAGGCGCGCACTGGCATGGGCGTCCGCTGCATCCTCGATCACGCACCCCGAAATGTCCAGCCGCGCATCGTCGGCGACCTGCCGGATGAGATCTCGCGGACCGACCAGCAGCGGCAGTATCAGTCCTGCGGCCTTGGCTTCCAGCGCGCCGGCCAGCGCCGGCTCGCTGCAGGGATACACCACGGCGGTGCGGGCAGGACCACGGTCGCGGGCACGTTCGACAAGCTGATGGCTGCGTGGGGCGGCGGTTTTCATCTGGGCGGGAGGCGCTTGGAAAGCAAGCCATTGATTATAAGAGGAATCCTCCCGGGCTGTGGATGCAGGGGGAACTTCGGTCCGGTTCCTGCCGGACAGGCCGGCGTTTGGCGGTGCCGGAGGGCCGGGTGGCAGGGGCTTGAAATACCCCGATGGTCGCCCGCATATCGCCGTGGGAAAGTCCGTAAACGTCTCAGGTATAATGCTTTTTTTGATTTTTTGGAGTGCGCCATGCCGATTTACGAGTATCGATGCGAGGCGTGCGGGTTCCAGAAGGAATTCCTGCAACGCATCAGCGATGCGCCGCTGACCGAGTGTCCGGAGTGCCGCAAAAACACGCTCAGCAAGATGGTGACCGCAGCCGGATTCCAGTTGAAGGGCAGCGGCTGGTATGCAACCGATTTCCGCGACAAGGGCAGCAAACCCGCTGCTGATGGCGCGAAATCCGGGGACAGTGCCAAAAAAGACGAATCCAAGGCCGAGGCCGCCTGCGGCGCCGGAGCCTGCCCCGCCTGTAACTGACTCCGCTGACGGCACCGGCCTTGAATGCCGGGGCATATGTGCTGTCCTGCTGTTCGCTGCCCGGCGCAGTTGCCGGGCAGGTCGTGCAGCGCCTGAAGATCAATGTTCAAGAAATCCTCCATCAAAAGTTACATCGTCACCGGTCTGCTGATCTGGGTGCCGCTGGTGATCACCCTGTGGGTGCTCAATCTGCTGGTGAGCATCATGGACCAGAGCCTGCAGCTGCTGCCGAACGCATTGCTCACCGAGAGCTGGCTGGGCGTGCATGTGCCGGGACTGGGGGTGATCCTGACGGTGCTGATCGTGTTTTCCACCGGCGTGCTGGCGGCCAATATCCTCGGCCAGCGGCTGGTGCAGTTCTGGGAAGGCATCCTCGCGCGCATTCCCGTCGTCAACACCATCTACAACAGTGTCAAGCAGGTCAGCGACACCCTGTTTTCCGGCACCGGCCACGCGTTCCGCAAGGTGCTGCTGGTGCGTTATCCGCATCCCCAGGCCTGGTCGCTGGCCTTCCAGACCAACGTGCCCGTCGAAGTGGGCGTGCGCCTGCCGGAAGATTATGTCGCCGTGTTCATCCCGACGACGCCGAGCCCCGTCAACGGTTTCTATTTCTATGTGCGGCGCGAGGACGTCATCGAACTCGACATGTCGGTGGATGCCGCATTCAAATACATTGTTTCCATGGGTGTGGTTGCCCCGGCGGGCGGCAACGGTGAAGCACTGCTCAAGGCGCAAGCCGATAAATAATTTACTTTAAAATCAAATACTTATGTCTATGCGCAGCCATTACTGCGGGTTGGTCGACCGCAAACTCCTCGGCCAGACCGTAAGCCTCTGCGGCTGGGTGCACCGCCGCCGCGACCACGGCGGGGTCATCTTCATCGACCTGCGCGACCGCGAAGGCCTGGTGCAGATCGTCTGCGATCCGGACCGCGCGGAAACCTTCGCCACCGCCGACAGCCTGCGCAACGAGTTCGTGATCCGTGTCGAAGGCAAGGTGCGCGAGCGGCCTGCCGGCACCACCAACGCCAATCTGGTCAGCGGTGAAATCGAAGTGCTGGCGATGACGCTGGAAGTGCTCAACCCCTCGCAGACGCCGCCGTTCATGATGGACGAGGAGCAGTTGTCGGAAAACGTGCGCCTGCAGTACCGCTTCCTCGACCTGCGCCGACCGCAGATGCAGGGTCACCTGCGGCTGCGCCACCGCGCGGCGCGCGCGGTGCGCAACTATCTCGACAACAACGGTTTCATCGACATTGAAACCCCGATGCTCTACAAATCGACCCCCGAGGGCGCGCGCGAATTCCTGGTGCCCTCGCGCATGCATGACGGCCAGTTCTACGCGCTGCCGCAGTCGCCGCAGCTGTTCAAGCAGTTGCTGATGGTGGCCGGCTACGACCGTTATTACCAGATCGTCAAATGTTTCCGCGACGAGGACCTGCGCGCCGACCGCCAGCCTGAATTCACCCAGATCGACATCGAAACCTCCTTCCTCGGCGAACGTGAAATCCAGGATCTGATGGAGGGCCTGATCCGTGAGCTGTTCAGGGACGTGCTTGATGTCGACCTCGGCGAGTTTCCGCGCCTGACCTATGCCGACGCGATGGCGCGTTACGGCTCGGACAAGCCCGACCTGCGGGTCAAGCTGGAACTCACGGATCTCAGCGACCTGATGACGCAGGTCGATTTCAAGGTGTTCAAACAGGCGATTGCGCTGAAGGACGGCAAGGTTGTCGCCCTGCGCGTACCGGGCGGCGCGGCACTGACACGCAAGGAAATCGACGACTACACCGCCTTCGTCTCGATCTACGGCGCCAAGGGCCTGGCCTACATCAAGGTCAACGATGTCACCCAGCTCAATGACAGCGGACTGCAGTCGCCGATCGTCAAATTCCTGCCGCAGCCGGTGCTGGCGGAGATCCTCAAGCGCACCGGGGCCGCCAACGGCGACCTGATTTTTTTCGGCGCCGACCGCAAGAAAGTGGTGTGGGACGCGCTGGGTGCGCTGCGGGTGAAAGTCGGCCATGAAAAAGGCCATGCCGAGGCCGGCTGGCGGCCCTGCTGGGTCGTGGATTTCCCGGCTTTTGAATACGACGAGGAAGCGCAGCGCTGGAACGCCGCGCATCATCCCTTCACCGCGCCCAAGGACGAGCATGTCGGCCTGCTGGCGACCGATCCCGGCAAGGTGCTGGCCAAGGCTTACGACGTGGCGCTGAACGGCTGGGAAATCGGCGGCGGCTCGGTGCGGATACACCGCGCCGAAGTGCAGTCGCAGGTGTTCGCCGCGCTGGGCATCACGCCTGAGGACGCGCGCGCCAAATTCGGCTTCCTGCTTGATGCGCTGTCGTACGGCGCACCGCCGCACGGCGGCATTGCCTTCGGCCTGGACCGTATCGTCACGCTGATGACCGGGGCGGAATCCATCCGCGAGGTGATTGCCTTTCCGAAGACCCAGCGCGGGCAGGACCTGATGGTCGATGCGCCGACACCGGTGACCGAGCGCCAGTTGCGCGAACTGCACATCCGCCTGCGCAACGTCATTCCGGCGGCGTAGACGGCTCCGGTCGCACCGCAGGCGGCTCTGATGCGTTCACTGCGACGGCCGTTCGGTGCCTGGCGCTGGGCGGCACTGATCGCCGCCGCCACGCTGTCGGCCCTTGTTCTGGCGCGCGGTGAGGCGCCCTCCCTGTCAGGTATACACATCAGTGAGCTGCCGCCCGAGGCCGGGCAGACGCTGCAACTGATCCGCCGCGGCGGCCCCTATCCCCATGACCGCGACGGCATCACCTTCAACAACTACGAAAAACGCCTGCCCGCGGCGCGGCGCGGGCATTACAGCGAATATACGGTGATGACACCGGGCATCCGGCATCGCGGCGCGCGGCGCATCGTTGTAGGCTGTGAACGTGTCCGCCCGCAGCCGCAACCCGGCCGCAAGCTGTGGCTGGAGCACTGCCGAAACGGCGGCGAGTTTTACTACACGGCCGACCATTACCGCAGTTTCCGGCGCATCGTCGAATGAAGACATCACCATTGAACGCAGGGGCCAACGGCGTTTACCGCCTGCCGCGTCATGACATCGCGGCGGACGGCGCAGGGTTGCAGTTCGTGGCAGCCGACCTGCGCCGTGCCCGCGGCAAAAAGGCGGCGTTGCGCGTGATGGCCGGTGCGTTCGCGACTCCCGCCGGTTTCGGCGGCAACTGGGATGCGCTCAACGACGTTCTGCAGGATCTGTCCTGGCTGCCCGGGCGGGAGCAGGGCATCGTGCTGCGGCTGTCCGGCACGGCAGGATTTTCCACGGCCGCGCCGGAGGATTTTGCGCTGCTGCTGGAAATTCTTGCGGAAGCCGCAGCGTACTGGCGTGAAAAAAAACGCGTGTTCATCGTGTTCTGCGATGCCGCCGGCCTGCCGGAACTTCCATCGTCATGAACTACAAGATCCCGGTCTCGGTGCTGGTGCTGGTGCATACCGCGGACCTGCAGGTGCTGCTGCTGGAGCGTGCCGACAGGCCGGGATTCTGGCAGTCGGTGACGGGGAGCATGGATGAGGGCGAGACACTGCTGCAGACCGCGCAGCGTGAACTGGCCGAAGAAACCGGCATCGTCGCGGCGCCCGGCATGCTGGTCGACTGGAAACGGCAGAACCGTTACGAGATCTACAGTCACTGGCGCAGCCGTTACGCGCCCGGCGTGACCCACAATACGGAACATGTGTTCGGATTGACGCTGCCGGCCACCCGGAACATCGCGCTGGCGCCGCGGGAGCACCTTGCATTTGTCTGGCTGCCCTGGCGGGAGGCGGCGGACCGGGTTTTTTCGTGGAGCAATGCTGAAGTGATCCGCGAACTGCCGGAGCGGCTGATGTCCGGTGTCTAGGTCCCTGCGGCAGGCTGGGATTTTTCGGGTGGTTTTTCTGTCAAAATCCTGTAATGTAGAAACTTTTCCCGTACTGGGCATCAGGAGAAGGGCCTGACGATGGAAACGAATACGATCACATTTGACGGCTTCAAGCCGCTGGCCGACGAGGCCTGCCAGGAGCGCATACTCGCCGCCCGGCAGAAGCTGGGCGAGCGCGTCGTGCTGCTGGGGCACCACTATCAGCGGGCCGATGTCTACAAACATGCCGACCTGACCGGCGATTCGCTGCAGCTGTCGAAGCTCGCCGCCGGCACCGATGCCGAGTACATCGTCTTCTGCGGCGTGCATTTCATGGCCGAGGTCGCCGACATCCTGTCGCGCCCCTCGCAGCAGGTGATCCTGCCCGACATGAACGCCGGCTGTTCGATGGCCGACATGGCCAGCCTGCCCAAGGTCGAGCGTGCCTGGCGCGAAATCGCCGAGGTGCTTGATCCGGACGAACACGTCACCCCGATCACCTACATCAATTCCGCCGCCGACCTGAAGGCCTTCTGCGGCGAGCACGGCGGCATCGTCTGCACCTCGTCCAACGCGCGCGGCATCCTGCAGTGGGCGTTCAACCGCCGCGAGAAGGTGCTGTTCTTCCCCGACCAGCACCTCGGCCGCTGGACCGGCTACCTGATGGACATTCCGCTCTCCGAGATGCTGGTCTGGGATCCGGACGAGCCGATGGGCGGGCTGACGCCGCAGCAGATCAAGATGGCCAAGGTCCTGCTGTGGAAGGGTCATTGCTCGGTGCACCAGATGTTCCAGGCCCAGCACATCCTGCGCTGGCGCCAGCAGCACCCGGGCGGGCTGGTGATCAGCCATCCCGAGTGCAATTTCGAGGTCTGCAAGCTGTCTGACTATGTCGGTTCCACCGACTACATCATCAAGACCATCGCCGCGAGCCACCCGGGATCGCGCTGGCTGGTCGGCACCGAGTTGAATCTCGTCAACCGCATCGCCGGGGAATTCGGCCCGCAGGGCAAGTCGGTGCAGTTCATGGCGCCGACGGTCTGCATGTGTTCGACGATGCAGCGCATCGACCCGCAGCACCTGGTGTGGTCGCTGGAGAATCTCGTGGCCGGCAAGGTGGTGAACCCGATCAAGGTGCCGGCGTACGAGGCGGAACTGGCGCGCATCGCGCTGGAACGCATGTTGTCTGTTTCCTGATCACCGGGTGGGTGCCGCTCCGCTGCAGCTGAGCGTCGCAACCTACAACATCCACAAGGGTTTCTCGGTCACGCCGCTGCTCGCGCGGCGTCCGACCGTGCATGTCCTGCGCGAGCAGTTGCGCCTGCTTGGCACCGATCTGGTGTTCCTGCAGGAGGTGGTCGGCGCGCATGCCGTGCATGCCGCGCGCCACCGCGACTGGCCGGCGCAGTCCCAGTATGAATTTCTTGCCGACAGCCTCTGGCACAGCCATGCCTACGGCAAGAACGCGGTCTACGACGCCGGACACCATGGCAACGCCGTGCTGTCGCGTTATCCGATCACCCGCTGGGACAACGAGGATGTTTCAGCCCACCGCTTCGAGCGCCGCGGCCTGCTGCACTGTGAAATTGCGGTGCCCGGCTGGCCGCTTCCCCTGCATTGCGTCTGTGTGCACCTTGCGCTGACGGCGCGCGGCCGCGGCCTGCAGCTGGAACGGCTGCGCCAGCGCATCGAGCGGCTGGTGCCCTCCGGTGCGCCGCTGATCGTCGCCGGGGATTTCAACGACTGGTACTGGCGCCATCGCGCGACCCAGGAGCTGGCACTGCCGCTGAACATGCACGAAGTGTTCGAGCTGAAGGGCGGGGTGCCCGCACGCAGTTTTCCGGCGCTGCTGCCGCTGCTGCGGCTCGACCGCATCTATGTCCGCGGTTTCGCGGTGCGCGAAGTGCGCGTTCATCACGGCCGGCGCTGGGGGCGGATATCCGATCATGCGCCGCTGACTGCGCAGCTGGAGCGGCTGCCGGGCTGAGCGCGGGGCGGGTTGCCGGCAACCATGTATCCGCATCTGCCGGGTGCGATAATTGCGGCCCCATGCATGCACCGCGTCCGCAGGCAACGGCACTTGTTGCCGGCCCGGTGGATCAAATGAGTCATAACCAATTGTTTTCATTTATAAAAATAGAAGCAATAACATTCCGGGGCCGGCATGACTGCTGAACTGGCGCGCCGCGCCGCGGCTGAACCCGCGAGCCGCCGTAGCCGCCGTGACTGGCGCGTGGTGCCGATGCTGCTGCCCTACCTGTGGGAATACAAATGGCGCGTGGTGATCGCGCTGCTGTTCCTGGTTGCGGCGAAAGTGGCCAACGTCGGCGTGCCGCTGGTGCTCAAGGACATCGTCGACGGACTCGATTCGCAGAAGGCGGTGCTGGTGCTGCCGCTGGCGCTGCTGGTCGCCTACGGCGCGCTGCGCCTCGCCACCGTGCTGTTTGCCGAACTGCGCGACGTGGTGTTCGTGCCGGTCACCCAGCGCGCGACCCGGCGCATCGCGCTGGCGGTGTTCCGCCACCTGCACGCGCTGTCGCTGCGTTTCCATCTCGACCGCCAGACCGGCGGCATGTCGCGCGACATCGAGCGCGGCACCCGCGGCATCTCGACGCTGCTGTCGTTCATGCTGTTCTCGATCATCCCGGTGGTGCTCGAGTTCATGCTGGTCGCCGCGGTGCTGTTCGCGAAATTCGACTGGCGTTTCGTCGCGGTCACCTTTGCCGCCGTCGTGCTCTACATTGCCTTCACCATCGGCATCACCGAATGGCGCACGGCAATCCGCAAGAAGGCCAACGAGCTCGACTCGCACGCCAACACCCGCGCGGTCGACAGCCTGCTCAACTACGAGACGGTGAAGTATTTCAACAACGAGGATTACGAGGCCAGGCGCTACGACGAAAGCCTGCAGCGTTACGAGGTGATGGCGGTGCGCAACGAGGCTTCGCTGGGCCTGCTCAATGTCGGACAGGCGGCGATCATCGCGGTGGCGGCGACGCTGCTGATGATCCTCTGCGCGCAGGGGGTGGTGGCACGCGAACTGTCGCTGGGCGACCTGGTGCTGGTCAACGGCCTGCTGATCCAGCTCTACATACCGCTGAATTTCCTCGGCATGGCCTATCGCGAGATCAAGCAGGCGATGATCGACATGGAGCGCATGTTCGGGCTGCTTGAACAGAATCGGGAGGTTGATGATGCGCCGGATGCGCAGGACCTGCCGGAAGGGCCGGCGACGGTCGAGTTCGACGGCGTCGATTTCGGCTACGATCCGCGGCGGCAGATCCTGCATGGCATGACTTTCACGATTCCGCCGGCGGCAAAGGTCGCGGTGGTGGGATCCAGCGGTGCCGGCAAGTCGACTCTGGCGCGGCTGCTCTACCGTTTTTACGATGTCACCGGCGGCGCGATCCGCATCAACGGCGCGGACATTCGCGGACTGCGGCAGGCCGGCCTGCGCGCGGCGATCGCGATCGTGCCGCAGGACACCGTGCTGTTCAACGACACCATCCATTACAACATCCAGTACGGACGGCCCTCGGCGACCCGCGAAGAGGTTATTGCCGCGGCCAGGGCCGCGCACATCCACGATTTCATCAGCGGACTTCCCGACGGGTACGAAGCAATGGTCGGCGAGCGCGGCCTCAAGCTGTCCGGCGGCGAGAAGCAGCGGGTGGCGATTGCCCGCGCGATCCTGAAGAACCCGCGGATCATGATTTTCGACGAAGCGACCTCCGCGCTCGATTCGCGCACCGAACAGGCGATCCAGAAGGAGCTCAACGCGGTGGCGCAGGGGCGCACGACGCTGGTCATCGCGCACCGCCTGTCGACGGTGATGGATGCCGACGAAATCCTGGTGCTTGACCACGGCCGCATCATCGAGCGCGGCCGCCACGCGGCGCTGCTGGCGCAGGGCGGCGCCTATGCCCAGATGTGGGCGCTGCAGCAGCAGGAAAAACAGGAACAGGCGCGGCGCGGGCCGGACCTGGTCAGGCCGGAGGCGTGAAACTGACGGTCATGCAGGTGCCGCGATCGCCGCTGCCGGCGCGGGCGACCACGGTCGCGCCGTGGCCCTGGGCGATCTCGCGGACGATGGCCAGCCCCAGTCCGCAGCCTTCCGGCGATCCGCCCGGCATCCGGTAAAAACGTTCGAACACTTTTTCCCGTTCCTCCGGCGGAATGCCCGGGCCGTCGTCCTCGACCTCCAGCACCGTGCGGCCGTGTTCGGTGCGAACCCGTACCGTGACCCGCCCGCCTGCGGGCGTGTACTGAATCGCATTGTCGATCAGATTGCCGAGCATTTCGCGGATCAGGAACGGGTCGGCGCTGACGGTCGATACAGCCGAACGGTCATCGAAACCGAGATCGATCTTGCGGGCGAGCGCACGCGGCACCCATTCCTCCGTTGTTTCCCTGGCCAGCACCGATATTTCGACCGGCTGGCGCATCACGCTGCGATGCGATCCTGGTTCGGCGCGGGCCAGGGTCAGCAACTGCTGGACGAGGCGGGCGGCGTGGTCGGCGGCGGTGTGCAGCTGCTGCAGCGTGGCCGACAGTTCGCCGTCGCGTACCTGGCGCATCGCCACCTCGGCCTGGGTTTTCAGGGCGGCCACCGGCGTGCGCAGCTGATGGGCCGCATCGGCGATGAATCGCTGCTGCGCGGCCAGTGCCGCGCTCAACCGTTCGAGCAGGCCGTTCATCGCGCGCACCAGCGGTTGCACTTCGGCGGGTGCGGCGGATTCGTCGAGGGGGCTCAGATCGACGTGCGAGCGGTTCTCGATTTCCCGGCGCACGGCGGTCAGCGCGCGCAGGCCGAGGCCGATGCCGAACCAGATGGTCAGGGTCGACAGCAGCACGAGGATGCCCTGAGGGATCATCATGCGCAGCATGATCTGGCGGGCGAAGTCGTCGCGCAGCGTGGCACGTTCCGCGACCTGGATCAGGATCGCGCCCCTGCCCGAGCCCGGCCGCACCGGCACTCGCAGCGATACCGCGCGCACCGGTTCGTTGCGGTAGAACGCGTCGTAGTAGGTGACCCGGTCCTCCAGCGTATCCGCAGGCGGGTCCGGCAGGTCGGGATCACCGGTGATGTATTCGCCGCCGGGACCGTTGGCGCGATAGTAAAAGCGCCCCTGTTCGCCGGAGATCAGCATCTCGATCACCGGCTGCGGCAGGTCGAGGTAGAGCCTGTTGCCGGATTCGCGCACGTTGCGTCCGAGATCAAGAGCGGTGTCGAGCAATGCCCGGTCATAGTTCAGGTTGACGAAACCCTTGGCGACACCGTGGTCGACCAGCGTGCTGATGATCCACAGCGCGACCAGCGGACCGCTGACCCACAGCAGCAGCCGGCGGCGCAGTGTGCGTGCCCCGGAATTCATTTCAACGGCCTGCGGCGTAAGATATCAGGCCTGCACAAGAGTTCAGTGCAGGTGTTCTAGTCATGTGCGGCTTTTTCGAGCAGGTAACCCAGGCCGCGGATGGTGCGCACGCTGACCCCGGCGGGTTCGAGTTTCTTGCGCAGGCGGTGTACGTAGACCTCGATCGCGTTGGCGCCGACTTCCTCGCCCCAGCCATAGAGCTGCTCGGCCAGCTGTTCCTTGTTGACCACGCGGCCCACGCGCAGCATCAGCACTTCCAGTACCCCGAGTTCGCGCGCCGACAGTTCCAGCGGCGCACCCTTGATGGTGGCGCGCCGCCCGGCGGTGTCGAGCACCAGGTCGCCATGGGCGAGTTCGGCGCCGCCGCCGGACTGGCCGCGGCGGATCAGCGCCCGCACGCGGGCCTCGAGCTCGGGCAGGTCGTAGGGTTTGGTCAGGTAGTCGTCCGCACCGAGGTCGAGGCCCTTGACGCGGTCCTCCAGGGCGTCGCGTGCCGTCAGCATCAACACCGGTGTTTTCGAGCCCCTGCGCCGCATGCGGCGCAGGACTTCGTAACCGTCCAGTCGCGGCAGGCCGATGTCGAGAATGACTGCGTCATAGTGCTGGGCGGCCAGCATGTGATCGGCCTGTTCACCGGTAGCGGCGTGGTCGACGGCGTAATCAGAGCCTTTCAGTGCAGTGATCAGTCCGTCGGCAAGTATCGGATGGTCTTCGACGATGAGCAGGCGCATGGTGGTCGTGGTTTTCCGTGGTGAGGGAACCGGCGGACATCATACTGGCTCCCGGCCCTCCGGTTGTCCGGGCCTTCTGTAAGTCTGACGTAAGCGAAGCCGCTTATTGTCGGGAACATGACTGATCCGGTCGTTTCGGGATTGCCGGATTCCGGTTTCAGTTTGTCGAGTTTGTTGATGTTGCTGGTTTTTTCCTCCTCGGAGGCCCGGTAACTGCAGTGACCTGTGCTGAGCGGGTGATCTGTAGGGCCTCTTTAAGCTCCGCCGGGACAACCCACACAGTCCCGCGCGGAGTTTTTTTTGGCCTGGTCCCGTCCCGGGATCGCAGGTCCATTCTCCCGCGCAGCCTTTAAACCTGTTGAAAAGAACGATGTAACACTGTATTTTTACAGGGAATTTCAACTAGAACCACCAGGGAGAATGTAGCTGATGCGAGGGCTGGTCACGATCCTGATCGCGGTTCTGGCGGCCGCTCCGGTGCCCGGCGAGGCCCGGGAGCGCACCCAGAACAAGGTGAAGGCGGCCGTCGCCGGTCGTGACAGCGCTCCTGAACTGAAGTCATCTGCCGCGCTGGTGATTGACCAGACCGCCGGCCGCCCCCTGTTTGCCAAGAACACCGGCAGCGTACTGCCGATTGCGTCCATCACCAAGCTGATGACGGCGATGGTGGTGCTGGATGCCGGCCTGCCCCTGAATGAACAGATTGTCATTACCGAAGCGGACAAGGATCTGATCAAGGGCACCCGGTCGCGGCTGCGCATCGGCACCGCGCTGACCCGCCGCGACCTGATGCAGCTGGCCCTGATGGCTTCCGAAAACCGCGCCGCAGAGGCTTTGACCCGGGTCTACCCGGGCGGCACGACCGGTTTTGTCGCAGCGATGAACCAGAAGGCCATTGAGCTGGGCATGTGGCAGACCCGTTTTGTCGATGGCACCGGCCTGTCCAGCGACAATGTGTCGACCGCCCAGGATCTGACCAAAATGGTTGCCGCCGCCTACGGTTATCCGCTGATCCGCGAATTCACCACTGACACCGGCACCTCGATCCGTCTCGCCAACGGCCAGGTGATGAACTACCGCAATTCCAACCGGCTGGTGAACAACTCCGAATGGCAGATCGGCCTGTCCAAGACCGGATACATCTCCGAGGCCGGGCGTTGTCTGGTGATGCAGGCGAAAATTGCCGGCAAACCGGTGATCATCGTGCTCCTCGATTCCTGGGGCAAACTCACGCGCATCGGCGATGCCAACCGCATCAAGCGGTGGATGGAAACCCGCCACGCCTCCAATTCCCCGGGCTGAGCGCGGCCCGCAAGCCGGCCTGAGCAATGCCCCCGCTGTCCCTTGTTGACCTGCAGCCGTCCGCGGGGTCGTTCCTGGAAGATGTGCTCTCCGGGCTCGGTGCCTCGCCCAAGGCGCTGTCGCCGAAATATTTCTACGATGCCCGCGGCAGCCGGCTGTTCGAGGCGATCTGCGAACTGCCCGAGTACTATCCCACCCGCACCGAACTGGCGTTGACCCGAGATTGCGCCGGCGAGATTGCGGCGGCGGCCGGTGCGGGCAGCCTGCTGATCGAGTTCGGCAGCGGCGCCGGCATCAAGACCGGCCTGCTGCTGCGGGCCCTGCGTCCCGCCGCGTATGTGCCGGTGGACATCTCGATGGATGCCCTGAAGGATTCGGCGGGCCGCCTTGCCTCGGAGTTCCCGGAACTGCCGGTGATTGCCGTATGCGCCGATTACATGCAGCCGCTCGATCTGCCGCTCGAAGGGATCGCCGCGCCCCGCCTGATTTATTTTCCCGGTTCGACCATCGGCAACCTGACCCCGGCAGAAGCGCTGGTTTTCCTGCAGCGCGCGCGTGCGCTGGCCGGCAGCGGCGGCGCGATGCTGGTCGGCGTCGATCTGAAAAAGGATCCGCAGCGGCTGCATGAGGCCTACAACGATGCCCAGGGCGTGACCGCGGAGTTCAATCTCAACCTGCTGCGCCGGATCAACCGCGAACTGGCGGCCGATTTTGATCTCGACCGTTTCCGCCACATCGCGTTCTACAACGCCGTTGCCGGACGCATCGAAATGCATCTCGAAAGCACCTGCGCGCAGACGGTGACCGTCAGCGGGCGCAGCTTCGCCTTCGCCGCCGGTGAACGCCTGCACACCGAAAACTCCTGCAAGTATTCAGTGGCCGAGTTCCGGCGCCTGGCGCAATCCGCCGGATACCGTGCGGAAGCGGTGTGGGTGGATGCGGAAGAACTGTTCTCCCTGCATCTGCTCCGGGGCTGAACTTCACCATGCGGAACATCTAGGGCTTTTGCGGCAGTTCGCCGCCGACCCCCTCAGCTAAATCGCGAATATCGCGAATCACAGTGCGGAATGCCGGGCAAGCCGCGATTGCCGCGGTGATACCATCGGCAGGTCGCAGAATTCCGCCGATGGCCATTTATCTCACGCTGGTACTGATCGTCCTCAACCACGTTGCCTTCGGCGGCAGCCGGGTGGTGCTGACCTTGTTCGCGCTGGAGTCCGGCGCAACGCAGATGCAGGTCGGCATCCTGATGGCGCTTTATGCGCTGTGCCCGATGCTGTTTGCGATCGCCATCGGACGCCTCGCCGACCGCGTCGGGCCGCGGCTGCCGATGCTGCTGGGCAGCGTGGGCCTTGGCATCGGACTGCTGCTGGTGGTGGCTTCGCCGACGCTGGCGACGCTTTACGTGGCCGCGCTGCTGCTCGGTTCGTCCTTCCATTTCTTTTTTGTCACCGTCACCGGTGTTGCCGGCGGCATCGGCGGCACCCAGCACCGTTCACGCAATTACGCGCTGGTCAGCCTCGGTTTTTCCGGCGCGGGGTTCATCGGGCCGCTGGTCGCCGGTTTTTCCATTGATTACCTCGGGCACCTGAAGGCCTTCATGATCCTCGCCTCGTGCACGGTGATCCCGATCCTGATGCTGTGGCTGAAACCCGGCTTCCTGCCGGGCGCAGTCAAAACCGCCGCCGATGGGGCGGGCGGCGGCGCGCTGGAACTGTGGCGCAAGCCGCAGTTGCGCAACACCTTCATTGCCAGCGGCTTCATTTCAGCCGGCTGGGACCTGTTCAACTTCTACCTGCCGGTATACGGGCATGGCATCGGACTGTCGGCCTCGGCGATCGGCATCATCCTCGGCGCCTTCGCGCTGGCGACCTTCGTCATCCGCGCGGCGCTGCCGCTGCTGCTGCGCCGGAGCAGCGAGGAACAGATCCTGGTCTACGCGATTTTTGTCGCGGCCGGCGCCTTCACGCTTTTTCCGTTGTTCGACAGCCCGCTGGCGCTGTGCGTGGTGGCCTTCCTGCTCGGACTCGGCGTCGGCTGCGGCCAGCCGATGTCGATGTCGCTGATCTACGTGCTGGCCCCGAAGGGGCGGGCCTCGGAAGCGGCGGGCATGCGGGTGACGGTCAACAACTTCACCCACCTGGTGATCCCGCTGGTCTTCGGCAGCATCGGCACCGCTTTCGGTTATGCGCCGGTGTGGCTGGCCAACTCGGCGCTGCTCGGTGTCGGCGGCTGGCTGGTACGCCGCGGCCGCGGATAGAACGAAAACCCGGCCTACCTGCGCAACTGGGAAGGCAGATCTGGAAAAAAGGCGTAGCGAGCGGCGCGAGGGCGAGGAGCACGGAGCACAGGAATCGAGACATATCCGATTTGATAGGCGAGATTCCGAGCACCGCGCGACGAAGCCATCGTGCCGTCCCCCAGGAGGACTTGCTTCGCGGCGCGCAGTAGCCTTTTAGCGCAGGATGATGGTCAGGCTGAAATCGCCGCGCAACAGACTCACCGCATAACCGCGGTCGGAACCCCGCAGCAGCCCCTGGAATTCGGCGACGCTCTGCACGCGGCGCCGGTTCACCGCGTAGATGATGTCGCCGGGCCGGAATCCGGCCTGCAGCGCGCGGCTGCCGGGCTCCACTGCAGCCACCACCAGCCCGCCGCCGCGCAGGCGCTGGAACAGCGGGCTGCCGCGCTCGATTTCCACCACCCTCAGGCCCGGCAGCTGTGCCACCGGCTGCGGCTCTCCGTTGCTGGCGGTCTGCGGCGGCGCAATGCGGGTGCGGATGCGCTGCGGCGAGCCGTCGCGCAGGATGCCGAGCTCGACTTCCTCGCCTACCGGTGTCAGTCCCAGGCGTGCACGCAGTTCGCCGGAGCTGCGGATCGGCCGGTTGTTGAGCGTGGTCACCACGTCGCCCTCGCGCAGTCCTGCGCGATCGGCGGGCGAACCATCCTCGACCTTCGCGATCAGCGCGCCGTCCAGTGTCGGCAGCCGCAGCTTGCGCTGCAGTTCCGCCGGCACGTCGGCCATCTCGATGCCGAGGCGGCCGCGGCGCACCTCGCCGTGGCGCACGATCTGGTCCATCACCGCGCGCGCCATCGCCGAAGGCACCGCGAAACCGATGCCGACGTTGCCGCCGGCAGGGCCGATGATCGCGGTGTTGATGCCGATCAGTTCGCCGCGCAGATTGACCAGCGCGCCGCCCGAGTTGCCGGGATTGATCGAGGCGTCGGTCTGGATGAAATCCTCGTAACCCTCGACCGACAGCCCGCTGCGTCCAAGCGCGCTGACGATGCCGGAAGTCACGGTCTGGCCGATACCGAAGGGATTGCCGATCGCAAGCACGTAGTCGCCGACCTGCAGGGCATCGGAGTCCCCGATGCGCAGCGCCGACAGGTTCTGCGCCGGAATCTGCAGCACCGCGATGTCGGTGCCGGGGTCGGTGCCGACCAGTTTCGCCGGGAAGCTGCGGCGGTCCTTCAGCGTGACGATGACCTGCTCGGCATCCTTGATCACGTGGTTGTTGGTCAGCACAAAGCCGCGCGCGGCGTCGATGATGACGCCGGAGCCGGCGGCCTGTTCCTTGCGCTGAGGGCGATCGGGCAGGTTGAAGAAGCGGCGGAAGAAGGGATCGCGGAACAGCGGGTTGTCTTCCATCGGCGCGCGGGTGACCACCGAGATGTTCACCACCGCCGGCGTCACCTGGTTGACCAGCGGCGCCAGGGTCGGCAGGCCGCGTGGATCAGCGACCGCTTGTGCGGTGGCCGGCGCAGGGGCCAGCAGGCCCAGCAGCAGCGCGGCGGCGGCCGGAAGGAAGTGTCCGAAAAACAACGGGATACGGTTATTCATGCGCGGTTTCCCCCGATGGTGTGGCTGACCAGATGGTTGCCGCCACGGCGGTTTTCAACCCGCGCATGATAATCCCGCCCCGCGCGCGGCGGGGCGGGTGTTGTTACTTGAGGATCTTGAACAGGTTGTTGAAGCTGTCCGTCCACAGGCGCAGGCCCGGGATGTTGTCGATGTCCTGGGCCGACTCGGTGATCTTCGGGTGTTGCAGCAGTTTCGCGCTGCGCGACACCAGCACCCAGTCGGTGTTGGCCAGATCCGAACTGCTGTCCGGGTCATCGCTGACCAGCACCGTGTGCAGGCCGTACTCGTCGGCGATGCGTTTGACCACCGGCGCCAGGTTGAGGAAGCGGTTGGTGACGTGGAAGGCAATCACGCCGTCCTCCTTCATGTTCTTCAGGTAGATGCCCATCGCCTGGTGCGTCATCAGGTGGGTGGGAATCGAATCGCTGGAGAAGGCGTCGATTGCCAGCACATCGTAACGCTGCGCCGGCTCCCGCTCCATCGTCAGCCGCGCGTCGCCGAGCAGGGTTTCGATCTTCGCCCGGCTCGACCCGAGGTAGCTGAATTCCGATTTCGCGATGTCGATGACCTGCGGATTGATTTCGTAGAAGCGGTAGAGGTCGCCCGGCCGGCCGTAGACGGCCAGCGTGCCGGCGCCGAGTCCTACCACGCCGACACGGATGTCGCGGCCGGCATCACGCTTGATGTCAATGATCCGGCCGATGCCCGCGGTCGGGCCGTAGTAGGTGGTCGGTTCCAGGCGGCGCGCCGGATGCAGGAACTGTTCGCCGTGCATGATCACGCCGTGCATCAGGCGGCGGGTGCCCTGGATGTCGGTTTCACTGCCGAAATCCTTGACCCGCAGCGTGCCGTAGAAATTGCGCGTCATCACCCGCGTGTCCTTCGACAGCATTTTCACGTAGAGATGGATGTGGAAACCGGTGAAACCGGCGGCGACCAGCGCCAGCACGGGGACCAGCGGCATCACCCGCCGCGACAGGAAGGCCGCCAGCAGCAGCGTGCCGAACAGCCCCATGCCGAACTCGTAATAGGTGTTGAACAGCTTGGGTGCAACAAAACCGATCAGCAGGCCGCCGATCGCGCCGCCCAGCGAAATCATCAGGTAATAACCGGTGAGATGGCGCGGCGCCGGTTTCAGCGCGGCGAGTTCGCCGTGGAAGAACATGCACATCACGAACAGGCCGACTGCGAACAGCGGAATCGCCTGCTTGATGTCCATCACGCCGCCGTCGGTGTGCAGCGCCCATGCCATCGCGCCGACGATCACCAGCAGCGGGCCGAAGAACAGCTTGCGCTGGTACCAGTTGCGGCCCTCGAAGCAGAGCACGAAGGACAGCAGGTACAGCGTCAGCGGCAGGATCCACAGGAAAGGCACCGAGGCCACGTCGTGGGTGATGTGGTTGGTGACTGCGATCAGCATGAATGAACCGAGCGCGGCCAGCGTCAGCCACAGCAGGTAGTCGCCGAAACGCGGTGCCGGGCCGTCCGCCGCGGTGTTGCCCGCGGCGGCGGCGGCCGAACCGCCGGTTGCGCGCAGGCTGAAGAAAGCCGAAGTTGCGCAGAGCAGCACGAACAGGCCGTAACCGATGCTCCAGCCGACAGACTGCTCGTGGGTGGTGACATAGGGTTCAACGACAAAGGGATAGGCCACCAGCGCGATCAGCGATGCGCCGTTCGACAGCGCGAACAGGCGGTAGACGTTTTTCGCCTGCGGATAACTGCGCGCGAACCAGGCCTGCAGCAGCGGGCCGGTGGTCGACAGCAGGAAATAGGGCAGGCCGATGGTGGCGATGAGCAGGCCGAGGATCAGCCAGGTCGGGTCTTCGTCACCGTCGGGTTTCCAGCCGCCGCCGGCGATGATCGGCAGCGAGATCAGGCTCGCGACCAGCAGCACCACATGCAGGATCACCTGTGGCCGCGGTTTCTGGAAACGTATTGTCCAGTCGGCGTAGGCGTAGCCGGCGAGCAGCACCAGCTGGAAAAACATCAGGCAGGTCGTCCATACCGCCGCGGAGCCACCGAACCACGGCAGGATCTGTTTCGCCATGATTGGTTGCACCAGGAACAGCAGGAACGCGCTCGCGAAAATGGTCAGCGCGTAAATCGGCATTTATATAACCTATTGATTTTTAAAATATTATTTGTTGTTCTGCGGCGTGCTTGCGACGACGGACAACTTGCTGACAGACCCTCGCGGGCGACGGAAAGTTGCGTTGATCCGGATCCCCGTGGCGCGGACCGCCGCGATTGTAACCGCAGTACGGCCGGCCCGGGGCTGCGTCAGCACAGCGTCACGCAAGCGTGGCGATGCGGCCGGATCAATCGGCCTTGATGTTTGATTTTTTGATCACTTCGTTCCAGCGCGCCGTTTCGGCCTTGACGAAGGCGGCGAATTCCGCGGGCGAACTGCCGACGCCTTCGGCGCCGTCGCCGGCCATGCGTTTCTGCATGTCCGCGGTTTTCAGTATGTCGACTACTTCGCGGTGGATGCGGTCGATCACCGGGCGCGGCGCGCCGGCTGGTGCGAACAGCCCATACCATTGCGACACGTCGAAATCGGCAATGCCGGTTTCCTGCAGGCTGGGCATGTCGGGCAGCGACGGTGAACGCCGCGCGCTGGTGACTGCAAGCGCGCGCAGCTTGCCGCTTTTCAGATGCGGCAGCACCGAGATGATGCTGGGGAAGGCGGCCTGGATGCGGCCCGCCAGCATGTCGACGTAGGCGCCGCCCATACCCTTGTAGGGGACGTGGTTCATGTCGGCGCCGGTGCGCACCTTGAACAGTTCCGTGGCGAGATGGATCAGGCTGCCCTGGCCGGCCGAGGCGTAATTGACCTTGTTCGGATGGGCTTTGGTGTAGGCCACCAGTTCCTTGACGCTTTTCACCGGCATGCTGGGATGAACCATCAGCACAAAGGGTTGCCGGGTGACCTGGGTGATGGTTGCGTAGTCGCGGGTCGGCACGTAACGCGCCGGGTAGAGCAGCGGATGGATGACGAAGGTCGCGCTCGCCATCAGCAGCGTGTGGCCGTCCTTCGGCGCCTCCTTCGTCAGCTCGGCGCCGATCGCGCCGCCGCCGCCCGAGCGGTTGTCGACCACCACCGTCTGCCCCATTTTTTCCGCGAGCGGCGAGGCCACCGCGCGGGCGATGGTGTCCATGCCGCCGCCGGCCGACAGCGGCACGATCAGGCGCACCGGCTTGTCCGGGTATTTCGGCGATGCGGCCTGCGCAGTACAGGCCAGGGCGCAGAACATCAGGGGCAGCAGTCGGTGCATGGGGGTCTCCTCCGGCGTTTTTCGCCTGTGTATGTGTCGGGTGCTGTCGTCCTGTGCGCGGCGATTCAGCCGGGGAGGCCGACGGGCAGTGTCCTGCAGTCGGCCACCGTTTCCAGCACGGCCAGCTGCGCATGCAGCGCCGCGGCCTGCGGGTGCGCGCCGGCCATGCGCATGAACTTGGTCTGCAATTCATCCGCCGACAGCGGCGAGGCCGGCGTGCCCTTGAATTCCTCGGCAAAACGCTCGAAACGGCGGCCGTCCTTCAGCACGACCTCGACCCGCGTCGCCCAGGCGCCGCCTTTTTCGTCTTCGCCCATCTCGACGACTTTCAGCTGTTTTGCCAGGCTGCGCACGCGCGCGTCCTTGAGTGCCGTTTCCGAAAACGCCAGCGGATCGTTGACGTCGTAATGCAGCGCGATCGCTGCACAGAAAGGCACGCTGTACTGCGCGCCGGCGACGTCCTGCGGTTCGCGGATGTCGTGGTGTGACAGGATCTTGTGGCGGGCGTGGATGGTCAGCGCGGCCACGTCATCAGCGCTGAAGCCGTGTTCGGCGCGCAGCTCCTGCAGCGACTGCACGGGCGTATGCGCGGTGATGTGGCAGGCGTAACGCTTGAGGCAGGCGTGCACGATGTCGTAATGCGTGCCGAGGTCCCTGGTGAACTGCGCGGCGTCGCCGTCGCGGGCATAGGCCTCGAGGTAGCCGTATTTCCCCTCGAGCACGCTGTCCGGGCCTTCGTAACCGTCGCGCGCCAGCAGCGCCGCAACCACGCCGGCCTCCGCCGCGCGGCCCATGTGCAGGCGTTTCACCATCGCGCCATTGCCGGCCTTGGCGAAGGCGAGCAGTCCGCCGCCCATGGAGCCGGCGATGCCCAGCGCCTGGGTCAGCTGCTCCGCATTCAATCCCAGCAGCCGCCCGGAGACGATCGCCGAACCGAAGGGACCGTTGGTGCCGGGCGCATGAAAGCCCAGCGATTCCGTGGTCTGTTTCGCCGCGAGCCCGATGCGGAACATCACTTCCGCGCCGGCGACGAAGGCCGTCAGCAAGGCCTTGCCGTCCGCGCCGCCGGATTCGCCCGCGGCCAGCGCGGCGGGCAGCAGGATTGCGCCGGGATGCACGCCGGCGCTGGGTTTGCGCAGGCCGTCGAGTTCGAAGGCGTGTGAAGCGACGCCGTTGGCCAGCGCCGCGGCCGGTGCCGCGACACTGAGGTCGGTGCCGATGACGCGGCTGGCGCCGGTGCCGCCGCAGTTCTTGGCATGGCCGGCGACGATTTTGCTCCACGGCAGGCGCGCGCCGAACAGCGCGGCACCCGTGGTGTCGATGATGCACTGGCGCGCGCGTTCGCGCGCCGCATCCGGGATGTCCTCGTAACGCAGGCCGGCGGCGAATTCGGCGAGGGTGCGGGCGGCGGTTTTGGGGGCGGAGGGATTGGCCATGAAGGGATCGTTCAAATGAAAGAAATACCCTCTCCCGCCCTGGGGCGGGAGAGGGCAGGGTGAGGGTAGGGGAAGCACCCCTGCAGCCCCTCACCCCAACCCTCTCCCCGCCGACGGGGAGAGGGGGCAATGACGGTTACGCGCTCAACAGCTTCGACAGCACCGTGGCGTCGGGCAGCTTCTCGATGCCCATCACCGCGTCGCGCAGTTCCTCGACACGCGCCTTCGGCAGCGCCTTGACCGCGAGTTTTTCGAATTTCTCGATGATCTCGGCATCCGACGCGAAATGTTTCTCGCTGCCGCGCGCGGCTTCGACGGTGCGCTTCATCACCGTGCCGTCGTTGAGGTGCAATTCCACGTGTACCTTGTGCCGCAGCTTGGCGCCCAGCGCGGTGATCGCCGGATCGTGGATGACCTCGACCTTTTTCGCCAGTGCGATGCGCTGCGGGTCGGCGACCATCGCTTCGGTGAACTGGTCGACGAAGCAGTCGTTCTCGATCAGCCAGGCGGCGATGCAGTACGGCATGTTGAGCTGGGCCGAGGTCAGGCCCTGCGGCTCGTAGGGCCAGCCGACATGGTGCACCGTGACTTCGGAGCCGTGGACCACGACCTTCTTCACATCGTTGTGGGTGAAGGGACGTTCGCGGCGCATGTCGCGCAGTGCGTCGAGCGTGGTGTGGTTGGTGCCGACGCAGGCGTAGAACTTGAGCGCGATGCCCATGGTCTGCCACACCTCGCCCAAGCCCGCTGTGAGTTCCTTCAGGTTGAACTTGTCGGTGGACTGCGACATCGTCGTACAGAAGCCGCCGTATTCGCTTTCCAGCACGTTGAGGATGCCGGTGAAGCCGGCCTCGGCGAACAGCGCGCCGTAGAGGCCGGACTGCGAGGAGCGTCCGGCGTGCATGCGTTTGACCATCGCGCCGAACTGCGCCGCCATCAGGCCCGCGGCCTGGGTGCCGGCGATGCCCAATGCGTGCACGGTCTTGTCGACATCCAGTTTCAGTCCGCGCGCGGCCCCGGCGGCGGACGAGAACACGCCCAGCGTCGCGCCCGAATGCCAGCCCGAGGCAATGTGCGAGGGACCCATGCAGAGGCCGACGCGCGGCCCGATTTCATAACCGGCGACGGCGGAGGTCAGGAACTCCTTGCCGCTCATGCCCGGTTTCATTTCGGTGATCGAAATCAGCGACGGCAGCACCACGGCGCCGACATGCAGCACGCCGGCGCGGTGCACATCATCCAGTTCGAAACCCTGCACCTGGGTGCCGTTGACCAGCGCCGCATGCGGGGCCGAGAGTTTTTTCCTGGTGCCCCAGACGCTGCACTGGCGCGTTGTATCGATGCTCTCCAGCTTGTCCTGCAGGATGCGGCACCATTCGAGGTCGGCGCCGTACAGCGCGCAGCCCAGCGAGTCGAGCATCAGCAGCTTGTTGCGATGGCGCACTTCCTCCGGAATCTTGTCGTAGCTCAGCCCGGAGACGAAGGCGGCCATGCCGCGGGTGTAGGGATTGTCGCTGGTGGATTGTTTGGCCATGGTGGCGGTTTCCTCGAAAATAACAAAAATATCAATAAAAACAAATACTTAAGAATACATTCAATGCGGCTGCTTTACTGCGGCTGCTTTACTGCCGCAGCAAGCAGCGCCGCGAGTTCGCCGATGTCGGCGAGTTGTTCGCAGCGCTCGACGGTGGTGATGATGCGTTCGGCGTCAGGCTTGTCCATGCAGGGGGCGACAACGTTGCGGAACTTGTGGATCACTTCCTCCGGTGCCAGCGGATTTTCGGGACTGCCGCGGCGGTGCAGCGCGAGCTTCTGATGGCGCTTGCCGTCGCGGGTGGTGATCGCCACCCGCGAGGCGTGGCGGAAGGGCGCGCCCATTTTTTCGATCTCGGGATCGACGGTCGCCGTGATGCGCGAGATGAAGTCGAGGATCTGCGGATCGGCCAGCCGCGCTTCGCGGAACTGTTCGGTGAAGGCGGCGCCGTCGAGCGCGATCACCGCCATGCCGTAATAGAGGTTCATCTGCGCTGCGGTGACGCCCTGCGCCTTGTATTCCCAGGCGCAGTGCACATGGGTCATCGGCGAGAGGCCTGTTTCGACTTTCGCGATGTCGCCGGCCTTGAGCCCGTGTTCCTGCATCAGTTCCGACAGCGCATCGAGCGCGCTGTGTATGCTGGTCACGCTAGCATGCGGTTTGTAACCGACATTGAGTGTTTCCCAGGTCTTGCCCAGCCCGTCAGTGAGGCGCTGGGGATTCGGCTTGTCGGAATAGGTCGACAGGTAACCGCCGTAAGGCGCTTCCAGCGCATCGAGAATGCCGGTGAAGCCGCGGCTTGCGAGTTGCGCCGCATAAACGCCGCTCTGCGCGGCGCGGCCGCTGTGGAAACGTTTGACCATCGCGCCTTCCTGCGCCGCCATCAGGCCGCCGGCCTGCGAGCCGGCCATGCCCAGTGCGTGCTGGAACTGCGCCGCGTCGAGGTTCAGCATGCGCGCCGCGGTGGCGGCGGCGACAAAAGCGCCCGATGTGCCCTGGGGATGGAAGCCGCGGAAAAACAGGCTCATGGTCGCGGCATTGCCGACGCGGTGGCCGATTTCGTAACCGGCGACCATCGCGGTCAGCAGGTCCTTGCCCGAAACCTTGCCGCCTTTGGCTTCCGCAAGGTTAAGCGCCACCGGCGTCGCGATCGAACCGGCATGGACGATCGATTCCTTGTGGATGTCGTCGAGCTCGAAGGCATGGCCCGAGGTGCCGTTGACCAGTGCCGCGAGCGCGGGTGAAGTCTTGCGACCGAGGCCGATCAGGGTAGCGACCGGTTTGGCCTGTTCGGCATCGGCCATCCCGGCGACCTTGCGCGTCCACGGCAGCGTCGCGCCAAACAGGCAGCAGCCGAGGCTGTCGAGCAGCGAGAGTTTGATTCTCGCGACCGCCTCGGCGGGGATGTCTTCATAACGCAGCGCCGCGCCGAAACGGGCGATGTCGCGGGTGGCGTCGGGGAGCAGGGGTGGTTTGCCGGAAGACATGCGCGACTGCCTCAGCCCTGCACTGCGGCTTTGCCGGCTGCGGTTCCGGCCAGCTTGCCGAACACCGCCCCAGACACCAGCCCGGTGCCGCTGGGATAGTTGAAATAGAACAGCCCGCCGACCATCTCGCCGGCGCAGTAGAGCCCGGGGATCGGCAGCTGGTTGGAATCAAGCACCTGTCCCGACTCCTTGTCGATGCGCAGCCCGCCGAAGGTGAAGGTGATGCCGCAGGTCGTGGCATAGGCATCATAGGGCGGCGTGTCCAGCACCTGCGCCCAGTTCGATTTCGGCGGCTCGATGCCGGTGGTGCCCTTGCCGTCCTTGATCACGTGGTTGAAGGGCACGTCCTTGTTCACCGCGGCGTTGTATTCGCGCACGGTTTTCAGGAACTGCTCGCCGTTGACGCCCTCGAGCTTGGTCGCCAGCTCTTCCAGCGTGTTGGCGCTGACCTTGGTCATGAACTTGATGCGGTATTCCGAACGCAGCAGCTTGCTGACCTTCGCGTCGAACACCTGCCAGGCGAACTGGCCCGGCTGCTTCAGCACCTCGCCGCCGTACTTGGCGTAGGTGAAGGAGTGGAAATCGTAACCCTCGTCGACGAAGCGTTTGCCCTCGGCGTTGATCAGCAGGCCGAAGATGTAGCTGTGTTTCTGGAACTGGTCGCCGACGCTGACGTCGCCGAATTCCGGCGCGTAACGGTCCCAGCCGGTGGCGTGGCAGCCCGACCAGTTGCCGTAGGGCGCGGCACCGATGTCCAGCGCCATCTTCAGGCCGTCACCGACGTTGAAACGCGAGCCGCGCACCTTCGCCAGTTCCCAGCCCGGGCCGAGGTAACGTGCGCGCATTTCCGGATTGGCCTCGAAGCCGCCGCAGGCGAGCACCACGGCTTTTGCCTTGATCTCGAAGGACTTGCCCTTCTGCCGCACCTGCACACCGCCGACCGTGGCGCCGTCGTACAGCAGCTTGATCGCGCGGGTCTCGAAAAACACCGGGATGCCGGCGGCCTTCACCGCCTTGTCGAGGTACTGCACCAGGCCGGCGCCGCCGCCGTGGGCCTCGATCGGCATGTTGCCGAAAAACTTGCGCTTGCCATCGACCACCGCAGACTGGCGGCCCCAGTTGGGCACGAACTTCACGCCCTTGGAGCGCAGCCAGATCATCGTCGGCAGGCTTTCGTTGACCAGGTACTCCGAGAGGTCGGGATCGGTGCGGTAGCTGGTGAGCTGGTAGAGCTTGTCGAGGTATTCCTCGCGGGTGTTGGTGCCGAAGTCGGTGTCGGCGATTTCCTGCTCCGAGATGTCGGTGATTTTCAGCAGGTCTTCCACGGTTTCGTAGGCGAAACGCATCACGCCGCCGGCAAAACGACTGTTGCCGCCGCCCTCGTCTTCGGTGGCGGCTTCGAGGATGGCGACTTTTGCGCCCTGGTCATGGGCGGAGAGGGCGGCGCACATGGCGGCATTGCCCTTGCCGACGACAACGACGTCGAATTCCTGCTGCATATTGTGGAACCTTTCACTGGCCGATATCGGGGAAGAGCCGCGATTATCCGTCCCGGGCACTGTTGAGTAAAATGAGATTGTTGCAACAATTGTTCGCTGTTGTGCATTAATCTTTTTTAGCACAGCCCATTTCGTCGCCTGGTCCTTTATCCTCTCCCCGCAGGCTTGCGGGGAGAGGGCAGGGGTCAAGGGAACACTTGGAGCGAAGCAGAGGGGTCGCCACCAACACTTTTCCAACCCAATCCACCATGAATCTCGACGTCCACGGCCTCCAGGCCTTTGCCCGCATTGCGGAACTCGGCAGCTTCCAGAAGGCGGCGCAGGCGCTGCACCTGTCGCAGTCCGCATTGTCGCGGCGAATCAGCAAACTCGAAGCCGACCTCGGCGTGCGCCTGCTCGACCGCACCACGCGGCGGGTGCGCCTGACCGCGGTCGGCCGCGACTTCCTGCCGCAGGCGCGGCGCCTGATCGAGGAACTCGAATCCTCGATCGCCGGCCTGCGCGACATGGCGAAACACGGCTCGGGCCAGGTCACGCTGGCCTGCGTGCCGACCGCGGCGATGCACATCCTGCCGCCGGTGATTCGCGATTACGGCGTCAGGCACCCGGACAACCGCATCCGCATCCTCGATGTGCACGCCAATGAAGTGCTGCAGGCAGTGCTGCGCGGCGAGGCCGAGTTCGGGCTGACGCTGTCCGGCGCCGACGAACCGGAGATCGAAACCGAAGCGTTATTCGAGGATCCCTTCGTGCTCGCCTGCCACCGCGACCATGCGCTGGCAAAAAGGAAAACCGTGAAATGGGCGGAACTGGCGCAGCACCGCGTGATCACCGTCGGTCGCATGAGCGGCAACCGCGCGCTGCTCGACTTCGGCCTGCCCGCCCACCTGCCGCAGCAGCGCTGGACCTACGAGGTGCAGCACTCCTTCTCGACCGGCCTCGGCCTGGTCGAGGCCGGCATCGGCGTCATCGCGGTGCCGATGCTGGCGCTGGCGGGGCGGAAAGATGCGCGGCTGGTCAGCCGGCCGCTGGTGGAGCCGAAACTGACGCGGACGCTGGCGGTGATCCGGCGCCGTGGTGTCACGCTGTC
>JALHND010000009.1 GCA_022843705.1 Burkholderiales bacterium | reverse complement strand
TCATCGTAGGTCCCCCGGTGCAGCCCGGCGAGATAACGCAGGAAATCGCGGCCGCTCAGGTAATGCGGCGGTGTGAAACGTTCGGGCAGGAAGGCGATCCGGCTGCGCGCCGCGGTTTCGCGGTGCGGGGTGCCGAAGATCCTGATGTCACCGGACTGGATGTCGCAGAAATCGAGGGCGCATTTGACCAGCGTGGTCTTGCCCGCGCCGTTGGCGCCGACCAGTCCGAAAAATTCACCGCCCATGATGTCGAGGGAAACGTCGTCGAGCGCGACGGACTTGCCATAGGATTTGCACAGGCGGCTGATGTGCAATGCGGGCGCTGACATGCGGCGTAACTTAGCCGAAACTCCCCCGGGGGTAAACAGCGCCGGCCGCGCATACCGCGACCCCGGCGCCGGTCTTATAATCTTTCCATGCAAAACGCCGATCATGCGCTGCTGCGCCAGCTGTCCGAAAACAGCCAGCGTTACCGCGACCCGCTGGGCGCTGTCGACTGGACGCGGCTGGATGCGGATTCGTTCTGGCTGCCGGAATCCGCGCTGTCCCTCCACGGGCTGGCCGCCTATGAGGATCTGGCGCTCGATGTGCGGCGGCGGCTGTCGCAGTATGAATTCATCAACGTGATGCACGCCGGCCTGTGGCTGGAGCGCGTATTCATGCAGCGCCTGTCGCGGCGCCTGTCGGCGCGGCTGCCGCGCGCCGAATACCAGTATTTCCTGCACGAGATGCGCGAGGAGGCCGGGCACAGCCTGATGTTCCTGCGCGCAATGGAGTCCGCCGGGCTGGCGGCTCCGCCGCAGGCCTGGCGGCCGCCGCCCCTTGCCGACTGGCTGGCGCGCCGGGCGCCGGCCGGCGGCGTGCTGTTCTGGGCGGCGACGGTGGTCGCCGAGGACGTGCCGGACAAGTTCAACCGCCACCTGCGCGCGACCGAAGGCATCAATCCGGCGGTCCGCGACATCTGCACCGTGCACTGCATTGACGAGGCGCGCCATATCGCGGCGGCGCGGGCGCAGCTCGAGGCGACCCTGCCGGCGCTGCCGCGTCCGCTGCTGGCGCTGCTCAATCCGCTGGTCCGGCTGCTGGTGCGCCAGTATGCGCAGGTGTTTTACCTGCCCCCGGCGCAGTTCTACGAACTGGCGGGACTGACCCACGGCGACCGCTGGCGGCGGATGGCCCGGCACAATCCGGCGCGCCAGGCCTTTGTCCGCGAGCGTCTCGCGCCGACGCTGCACCTGCTCGAGGGCTACGGCTTCAGGCTGCAGTAGCGGTTTTTCCGCCTGTTGCCGCCAGCGCCTGCGCGGCACTGTGCAACGGGTGCCAGCCGAGTTCACGTTCCGCCCGCCGGCAATCGAGGGTCAGCGTGTGGCGCAATCCCTCCAGCCATCCCGGTTCACCGCCCCAGCCGCTGAGGCCGTGCGCCAGTGCGAGTCCGGCGCGTGCGAGGCCCGGCGGCAGCGGCAGGCAACGCGTGTGCCGTTCGCGCATCACTTCGCGCAGCGTCCAGCGCCCGCCGGCGGCAAGGTTGCAGGGGCCGCGGACTTCGCGCCGCAGGCCGCAGACGATGGCATCGGCCACGTCGTCCTCGTGCACGCATTGCAGTTCCGGCTGGGGATCGTCGAGCCGCAGGTACAGCGGCAGGCCGAGGATCTGCCGCAGCACCGGCTGGGCATGCGGGCCGAGGATGACGTGGGGCCGCAGGCGCAGGCATTCCGGCACCGAGTTTTCGATCTGCCGCTCCAGTTCGGCCTTGTGCATGCCGTAGAGGAAACCGCGCAGCGGCGACAGCGCGGCGTTTTCGTCGAGATCGCGGCCGCTGCCGTACACCGCGGCGCTCGACAGATGGATGATCCGCTTCAGTCCCGCCGCCTGCGCGGCCTGCAGCAGCCTGAGGCTGGCGCCGACATTGATGTCGTGCATGGTTTCCGCGCGCAGGTGTCCGCGCAGCACGACATAGGCCATGTGCACCAGGGCGTTGTGTCCGGGCAGCAGCGCGCCGGTCCGGCTGTCGCGGAAATCCGCCTGCAGCGCGCGGAACTTCGGGTGCGTGAAATGCGGTGCGCGGAGGTCGATGCCGGTGACCTGCGTTACGGCCGGGTCGGCGCACAGCCGCGGCAGCAGCGCATGGGCGAGGCTCGCGCTGGAGCCGGTGACCAGAACTTTCAAGCGCGGGCGCCCGCCGCGAATGCCGGCATCACTTCGCGCGCGAACAGGGTCATCGATTCGCGCGTGGTTGCGGTGTCGAGGGCGCCGGCGCCGAAGGCGCAGAGGATATGGGTGATGCCGGCGGCCTGGTACTTGCGCAGCCGGGCGATGCATTCCTGCGGCGTGCCGACCACGGTGAGGCCGGCGAAGTCGGTGAGGCCGAGGTTGACGCCGAGTTTCATCAGGCTGCGGAAACGGCCCAGCTCATGCAGGTGTTCGTACCCCGGATAGAGTTTTTCCAGCACCGGCAGCGTGGTCCGGTAAAGTTCGCCGTAGAACCAGCGGAAGGCCTCCTGCGCCAGTGCCTTTGCGCGCGCGCCGTCGGCGAGGCACAACACGCCCAGGGTCATGCCGGCGCGCGGCGCTTCGGCGTGGGTCCAGGCGCTGCGGTAGCGCCGCAGGTCCTGCTCGACCATGAACCAGGGCTTGAACGGGCCGGCCAGCGCGCCCAACTGCTGCGCGGCTGCCCAGTCCCAGGTTTCGGGGCTGACTGCGGCGGTCCACAGCGGCGGATGCGGCTGCTGCACGACGCGCGGGACGATGTCGAGGTCGTCGAAGGCGTAACGGCGGCCCCGGTGGTTCAGCGCGCCCGGCCGGAAGGATGCACGCAGCACCGCGAGGTTTTCCTCGACCAGAGCCCGGCTGTCCGCCATGTCGCCGCCGAAAACGGCGTATTCACGCGGGGAAAAACCACGGCCGATGCCGACTTCCAGCCGTCCGCCCGACAGCACGTCGAGCGTTGCCACCCTTTCGGCGACGTGCACCGGGTGGTGCAGAGGCAAGGGGATGATGGCGTGGCCGAGGCGGATGCGCGTGCTGCGCGCGGCGGCGGCGCCGAGCAGGATTTCAGGCTTCGAGGCATGCGAATAGGCGCGCATGAAATGGTGCTCGACCAGCCATGCACAGCCGTAACCGAGTTCGTCGGCAAGCGCGATTTCGGCAAGGGTGTCGGCGTAGAGCGTGGTTTCGCTGCGCGCGCTGTGCGCGGGCAGGGCCAGTTCGTAAAACAGGTCAAAACGCATGGGGATGATCGCGGGCGTGATGGCGCATGATGCCAGCCGCGGGCGCTGCCGGCCAAATCCGCGGCGCCTTGGGCCGTACTGCCGTTCTCGTTTAGAATCCGCACTTTACTGCAGCGACGACGGCCTGTCCGTGGCACCCGAAACCCTGATCGAAATCAAGGACGTGAACTTCGCCTACGGGCGGCGTCCGATCCTGAGCGGCATCAACATGACCATTCCGCGCGGCAAGGTCGTCGCGCTGATGGGCATCAGCGGTTCGGGCAAGACCACGCTGCTGCGGCTGATCGGCGGGGTCATGAAGCCGACCTCGGGCGAGGTCTGGGTCAACGGCCAGTGCACCAGCGCGCTCGATCAGCAGGGCATCTACAACATGCGCCGGCGCATGGGCATGCTGTTCCAGTTCGGCGCGCTGTTCACCGACCTGTCCGTCTACGACAACGTCGCCTTCCAGATGCGCGAGCACACCGGGCTGCCGGAGAGCATGATCCGCGACCTGGTGATGATGAAGCTGCATGCGGTGGGCCTGCGCGGCGCGGCGAAACTGATGCCGGCGGAACTCTCGGGCGGCATGGCGCGGCGGGTGGCGCTGGCGCGGGCAATTGCGCTCGACCCGATGATCATGATGTATGACGAACCCTTCACCGGGCTGGATCCGATCTCGCTGGGCGTGATCGCCAACCTGGTCCGCGAACTGAACGACACGCTGGGCACGACTTCGCTGGTGGTGACCCATGACGTGCAGGAGGCGCTTGATGTGGTGGATTACGTGTATTACCTGTCCGACGGCAAGATGAAGGCCCACGGCACGCCGGAAGAGCTGCGCGCGAACACCGATCCGCTGGTGCACCAGTTCGTGCATGGCGAGGCGGAAGGGCCGGTGGCCTACCAGTATCCGAGCGGCGATTACGCGGCGGAACTGAGGATGGGGGGGCGCCGTGCCGCATAGATCACTGCCGACGGTGCGCGGCATCGGTGCCCGGGCGATCGACAACGTGCTGCGCCTCGGTTATGCCGCGCGTTTCATCGGGCTGACCATCGCCCATTCCGGCACCTGCCTCGCGCGGCCGCGTCTGGTCGTGCGCGAGCTGTACTACACCGGCGTGCTGTCGCTGATCATCATCCTGGTGTCGGGACTGTTTGTCGGCATGGTGCTGGGCCTGCAGGGATACCAGACGCTGACCACCTACGGCTCGGAATCGGCGCTCGGCGTGCTGGTCGCGCTGTCGCTGGTGCGGGAGCTGGGGCCGGTGGTGTCGGCGCTGCTGTTCGCCAGCCGCGCCGGTTCGGCGATGACCGCCGAGATCGGCCTGATGAAGGCGACCGAACAGCTGTCGGCGATGGAAATGATGGCGGTCGATCCGATCGCCCGCGTGGTGGCGCCGCGGTTCTGGGCGGGTGTCATCTCGATGCCGCTGCTGGCGGCGATGTTCAGTGCGATGGGCGTGTTCGGCGGCTACGTTGTCGGCGTGGTGCTGATCGGCGTCGACGAAGGTTCCTTCTGGTCGCAGATGCAGAGCGCGGTCGATGTCCGCGAGGATGTCCTGAACGGCGTGATCAAGAGCTTCGTGTTCGGCGTCGCGGTGACCTGGATCGCGCTGTTCGAGGGTTACGACGCGCCGCCGACGGCCGAGGGCGTTTCGGGCGCGACCACGCGCACCGTGGTAACGTCATCGCTGGCGATACTCGGTCTGGATTTCATCCTGACCTCTTTCATGTTCAGTGCTGTCTAAGATGCACAAAGGTGCCTAATGGAAAGATCAATGCTGGATTTGTGGGTGGGGCTGTTTGTTGTCGCGGGCATTGCCGCGCTGGTGGTCCTGGCGTTCAAGGTCGGCAACATGTCGACCATCGGCAGCGGTGAGACCTACTCGATCACCGCCAACTTCGACAACATCGGCGGGCTGAAGCCGCGGGCGGCGATCAAGAGCGCCGGTGTCGTGGTCGGGCGCGTGACCTCGATCAGCTTCAACAATGACCGTTTCACCGCCAAGGTGACGATGGCGATCGAAAAGAATTACCAGTTTCCGAAGGACACCACGGCCTCGATCCTGACTTCGGGTCTGCTCGGCGAACAGTACGTCGGACTCGAGGGCGGCGGTGATGACCAGATGCTGAAGGCCGGCGACAACATCCGGCTGACGCAGTCGGCGGTGGTCTTGGAAAAGCTGATCAGCCAGTTCCTTTTCGACAAGGCGGCCGAAGGCGGACCGGCGAACAAATAACGGCAGTAGGACAATGAGGGCGACTCGACGTCAGGGAGCGATGGTGTGTTATGCGTAAGTATTTGATTTTATTAATGTTTTTGCAATTCCTGGGTATGGCTCCGGCAATTGCCGCGACGCCACCCGATGTGCTCGCGCGCACGGTTACCGACGAGGTGATCGCGGTGCTGCGCGCCGACAAGGACATCCAGTCCGGCAACCAGAAGAAGGCGCGCGATCTGATCGAAACCAAAATCGCGCCGCATTTCAATTTCACCGGCATGACCCAGCTTGCGCTGGGCAAGAACTGGAGCTCCGCGAATGCCGAGCAGCGCAAGGCGCTGACCACGGAATTCCGCGCGCTGCTGGTGCAGACCTACACCGCCTCGCTGGTGCTGTTCAAGGACCAGAAGATCGAATACCGCCCGCTGAAGCTGGCCGCCGATGACAACGATGTCACCGTGCGTTCGCTGGTGCGCCAGTCCGGCGGCGGCGAACCGGTGCAGGTCGATTACGGCATGGAAAAAACCGACGGCGGCTGGAAGGTCTACAACGTCAAGATCGGCGGCATCAGCCTGGTGGAGAACTACCGCAGCACCTTCAATACCGAGATCCGCAAGGGCGGCATCGACGGCCTGATCGCGTCGCTGCGTGACAAGAACCGCGCGCTGGTGGCGCAGGCGAAATGATCGAATGTAACGACGGGCGCTGCACGCTGAAAGGCGCCGTCAATCTTGAAACCGCCCTTGCATTGCGCGAGGACGGCCTGCGGCAGTTCACGGCGCCGGAGGTGACGCTGGATCTTTCCGGTGTGACCGAGGTCGATTCGGCCGCGGTCAGCCTGCTGTTCGAGTGGCGCCGCGCGGCGCTCGCCGGCGGCCGCAGCATCCGTTATGTCGGCCTGCCCGACAACCTGAAAAGCCTGGCGCAGCTCTACGGCGTCACGGAACTGGTCGGCGAGGAATAGTCCGCACCGCGCCGCCGCGGCGGCGCACCTGTCGGATGCAAATGACCCACGCGATCGAAGTCATCGATGTCACCAAGCGTTACGGCAGCCTGCAGGCGCTGGCTGGCGTCAGCCTCCGTGTCGAGCCCGGGGAGTTTTTCGGCCTGCTCGGTCCCAACGGTGCCGGCAAGACCACGCTGATCAGCATCCTGGCCGGGCTGGTGCGTCCGGACGGCGGCAGCCTGCGGATCATGGGGCATGACGTCGGCGGCGATTACCGCGCGGCGCGGCGCGCGCTGGGCGTGGTGCCGCAGGAACTGGTGTTCGATCCGTTTTTCACCGTGCGCGAGACGCTGACGATACAGTCGGGTTATTTCGGCCTGCGCGACAACCGCGCGTGGATCGACGAGGTGCTGGAAAATCTCGACCTCACGGCGAAGGCCGACACCAACATGCGTGCGCTGTCCGGCGGCATGAAGCGCCGCGTGCTGGTGGCGCAGGCGCTGGTGCACAAGCCGCCGGTGATCGTGCTCGACGAACCGACCGCAGGCGTCGATGTCGAGCTGCGCCAGGCGCTGTGGCGTTTCATCCGGCGGCTGAACCGCGACGGCCACACCATCGTGCTGACCACGCATTACCTTGAGGAGGCCGAGGCATTGTGCGGGCGGGTGGCCATGCTCAAGCAGGGACGCATCGTCACGCTCGACAAGACCGAGAACCTGCTGCGGCTGCATTCCGGCTGTTATGTCGAACTGCGCCTCGGCGGTGCGCTGCCGGTGCGCCTGGAGCCGCTGGTCGCCCAGCGCGAGGAAGACGGCGCCATCCGCCTCGCGCTGCCCGATTACGCGGAGGTGGAGCGGGTGATGGCGGCATTGCGCGAGGACGGCGTCACGGTGCAGGAAATGGAGATCATGCAGCCGGATCTGGAGGAAGTGTTTGTGCAGATCATGAGGAAGGCGT
This sequence comes from Burkholderiales bacterium, assembly GCA_022843705.1. Classification (GTDB taxonomy): domain Bacteria; phylum Pseudomonadota; class Gammaproteobacteria; order Burkholderiales; family SG8-41. The sequence continues at coordinate 41,066 of JALHND010000009.1, read as the reverse complement.
GAGGGACGAGCGAGGAGTCAGGCGTGAGATCCAAACCATCCCCACTCCTGACTCTTCACGCCTGACCCCTGACGACAAAAAAATGACCGGTTTCTACACATTGTTCTACAAGGAATGGCTGCGCTTCTGGAAGGTCAGCGTGCAGACCGTGCTCGCGCCGGTGCTGACCGCGCTGCTCTACCTGCTGGTGTTCGGCCACGCGCTGCGCGGCCGGGTGGAGGTTTTCCCGGGGGTGGATTACATCGCCTTCCTGGTGCCGGGCCTGGCGATGATGTCGGTGCTGCAGAATGCCTTTGCCAATGCCTCGTCGAGCCTGATGCAGTCGAAGATGACCGGCAACATCGTGTTCGTGCTGCTGCCGCCGCTGTCGCACCGCGAGTTTTTCCTGGCCTACCTGCTGGCGGCGATGGCGCGCGGCGTGGTGGTCGGCGCCGGCGTGTTGTTCGCGACGCTGTGGTTCACCGACCTGAATGTCGCCCATCCGGGATGGGCGCTGCTGTTCGGTGTCTGCGGCAGCGCGGTGATGGGCGCGCTGGGCATCGTCGCCGGCATCCATTCCGACAAGATCGACCAGCTGGCGGCCTTCACCAACTTCATCATCCTGCCGCTGACTTTCCTGTCCGGGGTGTTTTATTCGATCCAGTCGCTGCCCCCATTCTGGCAGGCGGCTTCGCACCTGAATCCCGTGTTCTACATGATCGACGGCTTCCGTTACGGCTTCTTCGGCGCATCGGATACTTCACCCTGGCTGAGCCTGGCGATTGTCGGCGGCAGTTTCATCGCCTTATCATGGCTGACCCTGGGGCTGCTCAAATCGGGCTACAAGCTGCGTCACTGAAAACGAGGCATACCAATGGTTACTGCGGAAAGCATCAAACAATCCATCGCGGCGGGACTTGACTGCGCGCATGTCGAGGTCGCCGGAGACGGCCACCACTGGGAGGCGGTGATCGTCAGTACCGCCTTCCAGGGCAAGAACAAGGTCCAGCAGCACCAGCTGGTGTACCGGGCGCTGGGAGACCGCATGCGCGAGGAAATCCACGCGCTGTCGATGAAGACGCTGACGCCGGAGCAGTGGGCGGAAAAAACCTGAAACCCCTTAAAACCTTGAGCCACAGAGGTCACAGAGGACACAGAGAAAAAAGCAAAACAATGCGAGTGATGCTGCGTTCGTCGGCATCCCGGGTGTTGTTCTCTGTGCTCTCTGTGTTCTCTGTGGCCAAAAAGATTTTGATCTCATGGACAAACTAGTCATTGAAGGCGGCGTGCCGCTGTCCGGCAGCGTCGCCGTCTCCGGCGCCAAGAATGCAGCGCTGCCGATCCTTACCGCGGCGCTGCTGACCGACGAACCGCTGACGATCGACAACGTGCCGCATCTGCGCGACGTGTCGACGATGCTCAACCTGCTGATGCAGATGGGTGTGGCGACTTCGCTCGACGAGAAGGGCAGTGTCGAACTGCGCGCGGCGAACATCACCGATCCGGTGGCGCCGTACGAACTGGTGAAAACCATGCGCGCCTCGGTGCTGGTGCTGGGGCCGCTGGTGGCGAGATTGGGCGAAGCGCGGGTGTCGCTGCCCGGCGGCTGCGCGATCGGCCTGCGCCCGGTGGACCAGCATTTAAAAGGCTTGCAGGCGATGGGCGCGACCATCGAGATGGCCGAGGGTTACATGATCGCCCGCGCGCCGCGGCTGAAGGGCGCCCGCATCTGCATGGACATTGTCACGGTCACCGGCACCGAGAACCTGATGATGGCGGCGGCACTGGCCGACGGCGTCACGGTGATCGAGAATGCCGCGCGCGAGCCGGAGATTCCGGATCTCGCCGCCTGCCTGACCGCGATGGGCGCAAAAATCAGCGGCGCCGGCACCGATGTGATCACCGTCGAGGGTGTCGAACGTCTGCACGGCGCCCGCCACAGCGTGATGCCGGACCGCATCGAGACCGGCACCTTCCTGGTCGCGGCGGCGGTGACCGGCGGCGAAGTGAAAATCACCGGCGCAAGGCCCGACACGCTGGATGCCGTGCTCGACAAGCTGCGCGAAACCGGCGTGCAGATCAAGACCGGCCGCGACTGGATCCAGGTGCGCGCGAACGGCGCGCTGAAGGCGGTCAATGTGCGCACCGCGCCGTACCCGGCCTTTCCGACCGACATGCAGGCGCAATTCATGGCACTGAACACGGTGGCCCAGGGCGCCTCGCGCATCGTCGAAACCATATTCGAGAACCGCTTCATGCACGTGCAGGAAATGCAGCGTCTGGGCGCCGACATCGCGGTGGAAGGCAATACCGCGCTGATCAAGGGTGTGCCCGCGCTGAATGGTGCGACGGTGATGGCCACCGACCTGCGGGCTTCCGCCAGCCTGGTCATTGCGGGGCTGGTGGCGCGCGGCTCGACCACGGTCGAGCGCATCTATCACCTCGACCGCGGTTACGAACGCATCGAGGAGAAGCTGTCTAAACTCGGCGCGCGTATCCGCCGTGTACGTTGATCTTTATAAGTACTTGATTTTATTGAATATTTATGCCGGCAGATCGAGGTCTGCGGCATAAGCCTGCTGCCGGTAATGGAAGGGCACCGGGCCGTCGGGCAGACCCTTGATGAACTGTTTGACGAAGGGATCGGCGGAGTTTTTCACTTCTTCGGTCGTGCCCTGGGCAACCACCTTGCCGTCGGCGAGAAAATAGACATAGTCGATGCAGCGCAGCGATTCCTGCGCGTCGTAGGACACCACGATCGAGGTCACGCCCAGCGCGTCGTTCAGGCGCCGGATCAGCTTGCCGACGACGTTGCAGGAAATCGGGTCGAGGCCGGCGAAGGGTTCGTCGTACATGATCAGGTCGGGATCGAGCGCGATCGCGCGCGCGAGGCCCACCCGGCGCACCATGCCGCCGGAACATTCCGAAGGCATCAGCTTCGCCGCGCCACGCAGGCCGACGGCGTTGAGTTTCATCAGCACCAGGTCGTTGATCATGTCTTCCGGCAGCCTGCTCTTCTCGCGCATCTGGAAGGCGATGTTTTCGAACACCGAAAGATCGGTGAACAGGCCGCCCTGCTGGAACTGCATGCCCATCTTCCGGCGCAGCCGGTAGAGCGCATCGCGGTCGAGACTGTGGATGTCCTGTCCGAGCACCGTGACCGTGCCGCGGGCCGGCCGCAACTGGGCGCCAATCAGCCGCAGCAGTGTCGACTTGCCGCAGCCGCTGGCGCCCATGATGCCGATGACCTTGCCGCGCGGGATGGTCAGGCTGACGGACTTGAAGATCTCGTGGCTGCCGTAGGAGAACGCGAGGTCGCGGATGTCTACGATGTTGTCGGTGGTCATGGCGGGGAAAACGGGGGTTCGGCGCAGTCCGCAGTGTAACCGCTGCGGCCGCTCCGGGAAACCGCGGGCAGGCCGGGCCGCGGGGCAAATGCGTTACAATTCATCGCTTTCCGCGCGCCTGCGCGACGGTGTTTCCGGCGCGGGATCCAACGCAAGAACCACGCATATTTGCCGTCCTTTCCGCCATGATCACCATTGCCCTGTCCAAGGGCCGCATTTTCGACGAAACCGTGCCGCTGCTGAAGGCGGCGGGCATCGTCTCGCGCGAAAATCCCGAGTCCTCGCGCAAGCTGATCCTTGCCACCAACCGCCGCGAAGTGCGCCTGATCATCGTCCGCGCCAGCGACGTGCCGACCTATGTCCAGTACGGCGGCGCCGACCTCGGTGTGGCCGGCAAGGACGTACTCGATGAGCATGGCAGCGCCGGGCTCTACCAGCCGCTGGACCTGAACATTGCCCGCTGCCGGATGATGGTCGCCGTGCGCAGGGATTTCGATTACGCCGGTGCGGTGCGCCAGGGTGCGCGGCTGAAAGTCGCCACCAAGTATGTGCAGACCGCGCGTGAACACTTCGCGGCGAAAGGCATGCACGTCGACCTGATCAAGCTCTACGGCTCGATGGAGCTGGCGCCGCTGGTCGGCCTCGCCGATGCCATCGTCGATCTGGTCAGCACCGGCGGCACGCTGAAGGCCAACAACCTGGTTGCGGTGGAGGAAATTGCGCCGGTCAGTTCGCGCCTGGTGGTCAACCAGGCGGCGCTGAAGGTCAAGCGCGCGATGATCCAGCCGCTGATCGATTCCTTCGCCCGCGCCGTTTCCGCTCCGGCAGGCTGATCATGCGCCGGCTGTCCACCACCGAGGCTGATTTCGACGCGCGGCTAGCCGAACTGCTGGCCTTCGAGTCCGCGCAGGATCCGCAGGTGGATGCCGTTGTTGCCGCGATACTGGCCGACGTCAAGGCGCGCGGTGATGCCGCGGTTCTGGAATACACCGCGCGTTTCGACGGCGTCAATGCGAAATCCCTGGGCGAACTCGAAATTCCGGCGGCTGAACTGCGGGCCGCGCTCGCGCGCATACCCGCCGCGCGCAGGGATGCGCTGGAGGCTGCTGCGTTCCGGGTGCGCGAATATCACGAACACCAGCGCGCGCAGTCCTGGGGTTACACCGACGCCGACGGCAATGAACTGGGCCAGCAGGTGACTGCAATCGATCGTGCCGGGCTTTACGTGCCCGGCGGCAAGGCGGCCTATCCGTCATCGGTGATCATGAACGCGGTGCCGGCGAAAGTGGCCGGCGTGGGCGAAGTGATCATGACGGTGCCGACGCCGCGCGGCGAAAAGAACGACCTGGTGCTGGCTGCCGCGGCGATCTGCGGCGTCGACCGCGTGTTCACCGTCGGCGGCGCGCAGGCGGTGGCGGCGCTGGCCTACGGCACGGCGACGATTCCCCAGGTCGACAAGATCACCGGTCCCGGCAATGCCTATGTCGCTGCGGCGAAGCGCCGCGTGTTCGGCGTGGTCGGCATCGACATGGTGGCCGGCCCTTCCGAAATCCTTGTTGTCTGCGACGGATCCACCGATCCCGACTGGGTGGCGATGGACCTTTTTTCGCAGGCCGAACACGACGAGCTGGCGCAGTCGATCCTGCTCGCGCCGGATGCGAAGTATCTCGATGCGGTGCAGGCGAGCATCACGAAACTGCTGCCGGAGATGCCGCGGCGCGCGGTGATCGAGGCTGCACTCAGGGGGCGCGGTGCACTGATTCTCGTGCGCAGCCTCGACGAGGCCTGTGCGCTGGTCAACCGCATCGCACCGGAACATCTCGAGCTGTCTGTTGAGAACGCCCAGGCCCTGCTGCCGAAGATCCGCCATGCCGGCGCGATTTTCCTCGGCCGCTACACCTCGGAGGCACTGGGCGACTACTGTGCCGGACCCAACCACGTGCTGCCGACCTCGCGCACCGCGCGCTTCTCGTCGCCGCTGGGGGTCTACGACTTCCAGAAACGTTCCAGCGTGATCCGCGTTTCCGCGGCCGGCGCCGAGAAGCTGGGCCGCATTGCCGTCGAGCTGGCGACCGGCGAGGGCCTGCCGGCGCACGCGCGTTCGGCGGAACTGCGCCTGGGCGGCAAGAACGGAAGATGAGCCGCTACTGGAGCGAGGTGGTGCGCGGACTGACGCCCTATGTGCCGGGCGAGCAGCCGAAATTGCCCAACCTGGTCAAGCTCAACACCAACGAAAGCCCTTACGGCCCGAGCCGGCGCGTGCTGGAGGCGCTGCGCGCGGAAATCGGCGATTCGCTGCGCCTGTATCCGGATCCCGCCAGCGACCGCCTGCGCGCGGCGATCGCCGCCCGTCACGGCGTGACACCGGCGCAGGTGTTTGTCGGCAACGGTTCCGACGAGGTGCTGGCCCATGTGTTCCTCGGCCTGCTCAAACACGAGCGGCCGGTGCTGTTCCCGGACATCACCTACAGTTTTTACCCGGTGTACTGCGGACTCTACGGCATCGGTTATGAACAGCTGCCGCTGAATGCGCGTTTCGGGATCGCGATCGACGATTACCTGAAGCCGAACGGCGGCATCATTTTCCCGAATCCGAATGCGCCCACCGGCTGCTTCGTGCCGCTGGCGGACATCGAACGCCTGCTGCAGGCCAACCGCGATTCGGTGGTGGTCATCGACGAAGCCTATGTCGACTTCGGCGGCGAGTCTGCGGTGCCGCTGGTCGCCCGATATCCGCAACTGCTGGTCACGCACACGCTGTCAAAGTCACGGGCGCTGGCCGGCTTGCGTGTCGGTTACGCCATCGGGCAGCCTGAGCTGATCGAGGCGCTGACCCGGGTCAAGGACAGTTTCAATTCCTATCCGCTGGACCGTTTCGCCCAGGCCGGCGCCACCGCGGCCATGGAAGACGAAGACTATTTCCGGGCGATGTGCCTGAAGGTCGTCGCGACCCGGGAAAAACTGGTCAGCGACCTGCAGGGCCTCGGCCTGGAAGTGCTGCCTTCGGTGGCCAACTTCGTGTTCGCGCGCGTGCCGGGCCGCGATGGCGGCGACATCGCGGCGAAACTGCGCGAGCGCAGCATCATCGTCCGCCATTTCCGCCAGCCGGCGCGCATTGCCGGGTTCATGCGCATCACGGTCGGCACCGACGAGCAGTGCGCGGGGCTGATTGAGGCACTGGGCGCCATCGTCAAACCCGGCTGAGGCCGGTGCTGAATTGGTTTATACTCTGCAATCAACAACTTACTGATCCGGAATCGCCATGGCGCGCAAGGCGCAGGTCACCCGCAACACCCAGGAAACGCAGATCAGCGTCAAGCTCGATCTCGACGGCAGCGGCCAGGCAAAACTGGCCAGCGGCGTGCCCTTCCTCGACCACATGCTCGACCAGATTGCCCGCCATGGCCTGGTCGACCTCGAGGTGAAGGCGAAGGGCGATCTGCACATCGATGCCCACCACACCGTGGAAGACATCGGCATCACGCTGGGTCAGGCCTTCGCGAAGGCCGTCGGCGACAAGAAGGGCGTGCGCCGTTACGGCCATGCCTATGTGCCGCTCGACGAAGCACTGTCGCGCGTGGTGGTCGATCTTTCGGGCCGTCCCGGACTGGAGATGAGCGGCAAGTTCACGCGCGCGCGCGTCGGCGATTTCGATGTCGACCTGGTGCGCGAGTTTTTCCAGGGCTTCGTCAACCACGCCTCGGTCACGCTGCACCTCGACAACCTGAAGGGCGTCAATGCCCATCACCAGGTGGAGACGCTGTTCAAGGCCTTCGGCCGCGCGCTGCGCATGGCGGTCGAACTTGATCCGCGCGTCAAGGGTGTGCCCTCGACCAAGGGAAAGTTGTGAGTCCCGGCTGAGCTACTGCGCGGCCCGGTGACGGCGTCGCGCAGTGCCCGTAACCTCGCCTATCTTTTGCGATATGTCTCGGTTCCTGCGCGCCGCGAAGCAAGTCCTCTTGGGGGGGCGCTGTGCTCCTTGTCACCGGGCCGCTCGCTACGCTCATCCTGCAGCTCGTTTTTTCATTCTGCCAACTGTTGTTCAATCGGCAACATAAATTCGGATCATGAGCATCGACATCGCAGTGATCGACTACGGCATGGGCAACCTGCGTTCGGTATCCAAGGCCATCGAACATGTCGCTCCCGGCTGCAGCGTTGTCGTCACCGGCGATCCCGTGCAGGTTGCGTCTGCGCGGCGCGTGGTGTTTCCGGGGCAGGGCGCGATGCCCGACTGCATGCGCGAGATGGAAGCGCGGGGGCTGCGGCAGGCGCTGCTTGATGCCGCGCGCGACAAACCCTTCCTCGGCATCTGCATCGGCCTGCAGATGCTGTTCGAACACAGCGAGGAGGGCGACACGCCGGGCCTCGGGCTGCTGCCGGGCCGGGTGCGGCGTTTCCCCGCGGAGCGCATGAAAACTTCCGGCGGCGAGAAGCTGAAGGTGCCGCACATGGGCTGGAACGAGGTCGAGCAGGTGCCGCATGCACTGTGGGCGGGCATTCCCGATCGCAGCCGCTTCTACTTTGTGCACAGTTATTATCCGGAGCCCGCCGATGCGGGGCTGGTTGCCGGCTGGAGTGCCTACCCTTTCCGTTTTGCCTGCGCAGCGGCGCGTGCCAACGTGTTCGCGGTGCAGTTCCACCCCGAAAAAAGCCATGTCGCCGGGCTGCGGCTGCTGGCGAATTTCGTGGCCTGGCAGCCGGCAGCCTGAAAGCGGCCTGAACACGCTGCGGCTGGTGTATCATCGGCCTACGTCAACGTTTCCGCCCATGACTGCCTGATCCGGTTTACCCGTCGCCCCTTTCGACCAAACCGTTTCACAATCCGCTCCGCAATCCGCTTATTCCCATGCTGATCATTCCTGCCATCGATTTGAAGGACGGCAAGTGCGTGCGCCTGAAACAGGGCGACATGAACGATGCCACGATATTCTCCGAAGACCCGGGTGCCATGGCACGGCAGTGGCTGGACCAGGGCGCACGCCGCCTGCACGTGGTCGACCTCAACGGCGCGGCCGCCGGCAAACCGAAGAACGAGGCGGCGATCAGGGCCATCGTCAAGTCGGTGGGCAGCGATCTGCCGATCCAGCTTGGCGGCGGCATCCGTGACCTCGACACCATCGAGGCCTACATCGATGCCGGCATCAGCTACATCATCATCGGCACCGCTGCGGTGAAGACCCCGGGATTCCTGCAGGAGGCCTGCACCGCGTTCCAGGGGCACATCATCGTCGCCCTCGATGCCAAGGACGGCAAGGTGGCCGTCGACGGCTGGTCGAAGATGACCGGCCACGATGTCGCGGATCTCGCGAAAAAATTCCAGGATTACGGCGTCGAGGCGGTGATTTACACCGACATCGGCCGTGATGGCATGCTCACCGGCGTCAACATCGAGGCCACGGTCGCGCTGGCGCGCCAGCTGACGGTGCCGGTGATCGCCAGCGGCGGTATCACCGACCTCAAGGACGTCGAGAAGCTCTGCGCTGTCGAATCCGAGGGCATCACCGGCGCCATCACCGGCCGTGCGGTGTACCAGGGCACGCTCGATTTCGCCGCGGCGCAAAAACTCGCCGACAAACTGGGTGCGAAGTAAGGCGTGAGGGGTGAGGTGTAAGGCGAGGGCACGATCACCATTCGGCATCACGCACCACGCGCCTGACTCCTCACCCCTCACTCCTTGCAGTTCAACATGGGCCTCGCCAAACGCATCATTCCCTGCCTCGACGTCACCGCCGGTCGCGTGGTCAAGGGCGTCAATTTCGTCGAGCTGAAGGACGCCGGGGATCCGGTGGAGATCGCCCGCCGTTATGACGAGCAGGGCGCCGACGAGCTGACTTTTCTCGACATCACCGCCAGCAGCGACGATCGCGACCTGATCCTGCACATCATCGAGGCCGTGGCGTCGCAGGTGTTCATCCCGCTGACGGTCGGCGGCGGCGTGCGCGCGGTCGAGGATGTGCGGCGGCTGCTCAATGCCGGTGCCGACAAGGTCAGCATCAACACTTCCGCGGTGCAGAATCCGCAGCTGGTGGCCGATGCCAGCGGCCGTTACGGCTCGCAGTGCATTGTTGTCGCGGTCGATGCCAAACGCGTGCCCGGCGACGGGCCGCTGCGCTGGGAGGTCTACACCCACGGCGGCCGCAGGGCCACCGGGCTCGATGCGCTGGAGTGGGGCAGAAAAATGCAGGCGCTGGGGGCCGGTGAAATCCTGCTCACCAGCATGGACCGCGACGGCACGCGGATCGGCTTCGATCTTGAGCTGACCAGCGCCTTCTCCTCGGCACTGGACATCCCGGTCATTGCCAGCGGCGGTGTCGGCAATCTCGATCATCTGGCCGACGGGGTCACCATCGGCCATGCCGACGCGGTGCTTGCCGCGAGCATTTTTCACTACGGCGAATTCACGGTGCGCCAGGCCAAGGAACACATGGCGCGGCGGGGCATCGAGGTGCGCTTGTAGATGAAAAAAATATCAATTAAAATCAATAACTTATAAATATGCGCGTCGCAGGTTGCGGCGCAGTGACATGATGCTTGCCGACTGGCTGGATCGCATACGCTGGAACGAAGACGGCCTGGTTCCCGTGGTGACACAGGAAACGGGCAGCGGACGCGTGCTGACGGTGGCCTGGGCCAACCGCGAGGCGCTGGCGCGCAGCGAGCAGACCGGCGAGGCCCATTACTGGTCGCGTTCGCGCGGGAAACTCTGGCGCAAGGGCGAGGAATCCGGGCATGTGCAGAAACTGCACGCGATCCGCACCGACTGCGACCAGGACGCGGTGCTGTTCGAGGTCGAGCAGGTCGGCGGGATTGCCTGCCACACCGGGCGGCACAGCTGTTTTTTCCTTGAATTGCGGGATGGCCGCTGGGTGGAAACCGACCCGGTGCTGAAGGATCCGCAGTCAATCTACAAAAAGTGAGCACCATGGCGGACAAGGACATATTGCTGAGGCTGGGCGAGACCATCGCGGCGCGCAAGGCGGCGGAGGCCGGCGGTTCGTACGTGGCCGGGCTGCTGGCGAAGGGCGAGGACGCCATCCTGCGCAAGGTGCTGGAGGAAGCGGCGGAGACCCTGCTGGCCTCGAAGGAGGGTGATAAACTGCATGTGGTCCGCGAGACGGCGGACCTGTGGTTCCACACGCTGGTGCTGCTGGCCTGGCATGGCGCCGGCCCCGAAGACGTGCTGGCGGAACTGCAGCGGCGCGAAGGCACTTCCGGCATTGCCGAAAAAGCGTCGCGCGGCAGCTAAACGCCGCAGCGGCGGATTTTTTTCCCGTGCCCGCGCACGGATCATGAGGAGCATGTTATGGGTTCGTTCAGCATCTGGCATTGGTTGATCGTGTTGCTGGTGGTGGTGCTGGTGTTCGGCACCAAGAAACTGCGCAACATCGGCTCCGACCTCGGCGGCGCGGTGAAAGGTTTCAAGGAAGGCATGAAACCCGAGGACGGCAAATCCGAGCAGGCCAAGACGGAAATTCCGCCCTCCACCGGCCAGACCATCGATGGCGAGGCGCGCAAGGAGTCGACGAAGTCGTAAGGTGTCAGGCGTGAAGCGTCAGGAGTAACACCGGTCTCCTCACTCCTTACTCCTCACCCCTCGCGTCCGCAACCCATGTTTGACATCGGCTTCTCCGAACTGATGGTCATTGCCGTGGTGGCATTGATCGTCATCGGCCCGGAAAAACTGCCCAAGGTTGCGCGCACCGTCGGCCACCTGTTCGGCCGCATGCAGCGTTACGTCAACGACGTGAAAGCCGACATCAACCGCGAGATGGCGCTGGACGACCTGCGCAAGCTGCAGGCCAGCATGCAGGAAACCGCGCAGTCGCTGGAGCAGTCGGTCAACGACACCGTGCGTTCGGCGGAAACCGAGATGAACCGGATCGCCGGGGATGCGCCACCGGCTGAAGGGGGCAATGCCGTCACACCCGCCGTCACCGAGACCCCCGCTGCCGCAGAATCCCCCGCCGCGACGGATCCCGCGAAACCGGCCTGACCGCGCACAGTGAGCGAAGACACTTTCATCTCCCACCTGGTCGAGCTGCGCGACCGCCTGATGCGCGCGCTGATCGCCTTTGGCGTGGTGCTGCTTGCGCTGATTCCCTTTGCTTCCGGGCTTTATGACCTGCTGGCGACGCCGATGATGCAGGCATTGCCCGAGGGCTCGAAGATGATTGCCACCGGCGTGGTGACGCCTTTCCTGGTGCCGGTGAAGGTGGCGATGATGGTCGCCTTCGTGCTGACGCTGCCGTACACGCTGTTCCAGGCCTGGTCGTTCGTGGCCCCCGGGCTTTACAGCCACGAAAAGCGGCTGGTGCTGCCGCTGGTGGTGGCGAGCACGCTGCTGTTCGTGATCGGCATCGCCTTCTGCTATTTCTTCGTGTTCAACACGGTGTTCCACTTCATCAACCAGATAGCGCCGAAAAGCATTTCGGTGGCGCCGGATATCGAGAATTACCTCAATTTCGTGCTCACCATGTTCCTCGCCTTCGGCCTGACCTTCGAGACGCCGATCGTCGTGGTGATGCTGACGCGCATGGGCATCGTCACGCTGCAGCAGCTGCGCGAGATCCGGCCCTATTTCATCGTCATCGCCTTCGTGATCGCTGCGATCGTGACACCGCCGGACGTGGTGTCGCAGCTGCTGCTGGCGATTCCGATGTGCCTGCTGTTCGAGGTGGGACTGTTCGCCGCGCGTTTTGTCGGCGGCAGGCCGCGCGCGCCCGACGGCGAAGGCGACAGCGACGCTTACCGGACGGCGGATGATGCGGCGCAGGACTCCGAGCTGGACCGCATCGAAGCGGAGGAACGCAGCCGCCGGTGACGCCGGCGGCACGGCCCGCGGGCCTTATTCGGTGATATCGCGCCGCGGCTGTTTCGGCCGTTTGCCGACGGTGACCTTGAGTTCCAGCGCCCTGGCTTCGCGCAACACGCGCAGGGTCGCCTGGCTGCCGGGCACCAGCGCGGCGATCAGGTTGAGCATGGTCGCCGAATCGGTCACCGGCTTGCCATCGACGGCGACCAGGACGTCGCCGACCCTGACGCCGCCGCGGTCCGCCGGCGTGCCGCGGAACACCTCGGTGATCAGCGCGCCGCGTGCTTCCGGAATCCGGAATGATTCGGCGATTTCCTTGTTCAGGTCCTGCACGCCGACGCCGATCCAGCCGCGCTGCACCGAACCGTTCTGGATGATCTGTTCCATCACGGTTTTCGCGGTGCTGACCGGGATCGCAAAGCCGATGCCGAGCGAGGCGCCGCCGGGGGTTTTCGAGTAGATCGCGGTGTTGATGCCGATCAGGTGGCCGTTGACATCGACCAGCGCGCCCCCGGAGTTGCCGGGGTTGATCGCGGCATCGGTCTGGATGAAGTTCTCGAAAGTATTGATGCCGAGGTGGCTGCGCCCCAGCGCACTGACGATGCCCAGCGTCACCGTCTGGCCGACCCCGAAGGGGTTGCCGATGGCGAGCACGACGTCGCCGACGCGCGCGCTGTCGGGCTGGCTGAAGGTGATCGCCGGCAGTTTCGGCAGGTCGATTTTCAGCACGGCGAGGTCCGATTCGGGATCGGTGCCGACCACCTTGGCGTTGACCCGCCGCGTGTCGGCCAGTGCGATCTCGATGCCGTCGGCGGCGTCGACGACATGGCTGTTGGTGAGGATGTAGCCGGATTCGCTGACGATGACACCGGAACCGAGATTGGTGCTGGGCTGGACCTGGGCGTCCGGCTGGTCGCCGAAGAAGAAGCGGAACAGCGGGTCATCGCGCAAGGGGTGCTGGCGCTGCTTCACGGCCTGCGAGGTGTAGATGTTGACCACCGCCGGCATCGCCTTCCTGGCGGCATCGCTGTACGAGGCGGCACGCGGCACGCCGCCGTCCCCGGCCATCTGCCTGACGGTGGTGATCACGGCGCCCTCGGGAGAGTTGCCATTGAGCAGGTCCGGCCGCAGGGTGCTGACGACAAACAGCGCGGCGAGGCAGATGGTGGCCGTCTGACAGAAGATCAACCAGAGTTTTCGCATGAAGGATGCCGCGGGGGCGCGGTTACAATGTTCGCTGCCTGGTGAACTGATGGAAACCCATGGAACGTGCTGCGCTGGAAGCTTATCTTGCGGATTATCTGCAAGTCCCTGATTTACGGGATTATTGCCCAAACGGCCTGCAGGTGGAAGGGCGCGCCGATGTGCGCCGCATTGTCAGCGGCGTCACCGCGTCCTCGGCGCTGATCGAAGCGGCCGTGGCCGCAGGCGCCGATGCGCTGCTGGTCCATCATGGCTATTTCTGGCGGGGCGAGGACGGACGCATCACCGGCATGCGCCGCCGCCGCATTGCCGCGCTGCTCGCGCATGACCTCAATCTCTTTGCCTATCACCTGCCGCTGGATGTCCATCCGGAAGTGGGCAACAACGCCCAGCTGGCGCTGCGTTTCGGAATGACGCCCTCCGGGCGCTTCGGGGAGCAGGACATCGGCGTGCATGGCAGCCTGCAGGATGAAATCACGCTGGCCGGCTTTGGCGAACGGATCGAGCGGGAAACTGCGCGCCGGCCGCTGCTGATCGGCGATCCCGGGCGCCCGCTGCGCCGCATCGCGTGGTGCACCGGCGGGGCGCAGGGGCTGTTCGAGCAGGCCATCGCGCTCGGCGTCGATGCCTATATCAGCGGCGAGATTTCCGAACAGACCGTGCATGCCGCGCGCGAGTCCGGCGTGGCCTACATCGCCGCCGGCCATCATGCCACCGAGCGCTACGGGGTGCAGGCGCTCGGCGACCATCTCGCACAGCGTTTCGGATTGAGTCACCGCTTCATCGACATCGACAATCCGGTCTGACCCCTGTCCGGCGCCCGGCCTGCAGCGCCGGCGGTTACATTCTGAAACAATTTGACGGCCGCCCGCGGGCATCCGCGGGGCTATCATGGCGGCATTCCGGATGCCGGAGGAACTGTCCATGTGCAAGACCCTGATGCTGAGCCTGGCCGCGATTACGCTGGCGGCGAGCCTGCCGGCCGACGCCCATGGCGGCCGCGGCCATTCGAAGCTGCGGGTGGGCGTGATGATCGGTGCGCCGGTGGTGTTCGCGCCCTGGTGGTCCGCGCATGCCTATCCGTATCCGTACTACCATCCGGCACCCCCGGTGGTGTTGCGCGAGCGGGTGGTCGTACGCGAGCCGCTGGTGTTCTACGATGAGCGCGGCAACCCGGTGCCGCCGGCCCGGACCCAGGGGGCACCGCAGGCCGGTGCGGCGCCGACCTGGCATTACTGCCCGGATTCGCAATCCTATTATCCCTATGTGCAGACCTGCGCTTCCGCCTGGCAGCGCGTGATGCCGCATCCGCCGCCGCAATAGGCGGTCTGCCCCGGCGCTTCCCCGGCGCCCTTGACCGGCTCCGCAGCGGCTTTCCTGCATTCTTTCCGGACGAAGCTTGCGCGAAGCTGAACGCGGTGTTGCGCCGTAGCGGCACCTGGCGGCAGCTGCTTTTGCGGCAATACAAGGCGATGAATTAGAGTGCGTCCATGACGGCATCGCGCTGATGCTGCAGGCGGCGCATGACCGTCCGCCGAACGCAAGCAGGAGTGATTCCGGAATGCACGTGCTGATCGTGGAGGATGACAAGGCCCTGGGTGACGGGCTGGTCCGTTACCTGCAGCAGGCCGGTTATCGCGTCGAACTGGCGACCGGCGGGCGCGAGGCGGACCTGCTGCTGGCGCACGAGGAATACGACCTGGTCATTCTCGACATCGGCCTGCCGGGCCTCGACGGTTTTGAAGTGCTGCGCCGGGCAAGGCAGAGGGAACGTTATGTGCCGGCGCTGGTGCTGACCGCGCGTGACTCCGTGGCCGACCGCGTGCACGGCCTTGACCTCGGCGCCGATGATTACCTGATCAAGCCGTTTTCACTGATAGAGCTGGAGGCGCGGATGCGCGCCGTGATCCGGCGCGGCCAGCAGACGGCGGAAACGCAGATTGTCTGCGGACAGCTCAGTGTCGATATCGCCGCGAAACGTGTCTGGGTTGCAGGCAACCCGGTCCGGCTGACCGCAAGGGAGTGGGGCGTGCTCGAGTTCCTGGTGCTGCGCGCCGGCAAGATCGTCAGCAAGGAGCAGATCGTGTCGGCGATCAGCGGCACCGACGAAGAACTGAATCTCAACGTGGTCGAGGTCTACATCTCCCGGCTGCGCAACAAGCTGGGGCCGGCGGGGGTGAAGATCCATTCCATCCGCGGCTTCGGTTATTACCTCGACAAGACCCCCGATGACGCAGCTTAGCATCCGCCGGCTGCTGTTCCGCTGGCTGGCCGTGCTGCTGCTGCTGGCACTGGTGGTGGCCACGCTGTTCGGTCATGCGCTGGCACTGCGCCCGGTGACCGCCGCCTACGACTGGGTGCTCCTCGATACCGCGCAGTCGCTGACGCGGCTGATCAATTCGCGCCCCGACGTCAATCCGGAGGCGCTGTCGAACTCCGCGGACATGCTGCTGCGCACCGACCAGTTCGATCGCATTTATTACTCGGTCCACGACCGGAGCGGCCGGCTGATCGCCGGAGACGCGCAGTTGCGGCCGCCGGGCGGCACATTCCTTGAAGCCGGAGAACTGCTCTACGATGCCCGGCTCGACGGCGAAAATGTCCGGGTGGCCGCCATGCGTGTCAACCTGCGCGGTGTCGACGCCATTGTCCAGGTCGCGGAAACCGGGAACAAGCGCAGCGAGCTGACCCGGCAGATACTGACCGGCATGATCACCATCGAAGTGATGCTGATCGTGTCGGTGGTTGTGCTGGTGATGTTCGGCGTCGGCAAGGGTCTGGAGCCGCTGGAGCACCTGCGCGAGGAGATTGAGGCCCGTTCGCATCGCGACCTGCGGCCGATCCCGCCCGAACATGCGCCGGTGGAGGTGCGTCCGCTGTTGATTGCGCTGAACGAACTGCTGGCCCGGCTCGACCGGACCCTCCAGTCACAGCAGCAGTTTGTGGCCAATGCCGCGCACCAGCTGCGCACGCCGCTGGCCGGCCTGCGCATGCAGGTCGAGTATGGGCTCAGCCAGAGCGATCCCGCGGAGCATCTGCGGGTGCTGAGGGAGCTCGGGCTGTCGACGGAGCGCGCGGTGCGACTGGCCAACCAGTTGCTGACACTGGCGCGGGCCGAAGCGGGGTTCGCGCAGGCGGATTCGATGCGGATCATTGACCTGCGCAATGTCGCCGGGGAGGCTGCGGAGAGCCTGATGCCGGCCGCGATACGCAAAAGGATCGACCTCGGACTTGAACTGCATGCGGCACCGCTGCGCGGCGATTTTTTCCTGCTGAAGGAACTGCTGTCCAACCTGATCGACAACGCCATTGCCTATACCCCGTCCGGCGGGCGCATCACGGTATCGACCGCAAGCGAAGGCGGCATCGCGATGCTGCGGGTGGAGGATGACGGCATCGGCATACCGGAAAGCCAGCGGCTGCTGGTTTTCGAGCGTTTCTATCGCGCCGACGGCACGGCTGGCGAGGGTTGCGGACTGGGACTCGCCATCGTCCGCGAAATTGCCCACCTGCACGGCGGCAAGGTCGACATCCAGTCACCCGCGCGGGGACGCGGCACCATCGTGAGCCTGGAGTTTCCCCGCGTGGCCTGAGGCCGGCACGGGCCGGGCGTCGCAGCGTGGGCTGACCGCAAGTCACCAGCAGTATTGTGGATACTTATAACCACATGAATTAATTGAATATTTTCAGTTTTTGCTTAACTTTCCAGGGTCTCCGCGTGTAGAATATGCGCTTTTTCGCAGACGCAAGAGTCAAAGGGGACCAAGGGCATGTCCGAGAAAGATACCGATCAGGGTAAACGGCAGTTTCTGGTCGCTGCCACGACAGTGGCCGGCGGTGTGGCGGCCGGTGCTGCAGCGGTGCCGTTCGTGGCCAGCATGATGCCGTCGGAACGCGCAAAAGCGGCCGGCGCGCCGGTGGAGGTCGACGTAGGCACGCTGGCACCCGGCGAGCGCATCACCGTCGAGTGGCGCGGCAAGCCGGTGTGGGTTGTCCGCCGCACCAAGGAAATGCTCGACACCATCCGCAGCAATGACGTCAACGTGGCTGATCCGGAATCGAAGAAACCGATGCAGCCGGCCTACGCCGCCAATGCCACCCGCGCGATCAAGGACGAATTCCTGGTCGTCGTCGGCATCTGCACCCACCTCGGCTGCTCGCCGGTCGACAAGTTCGCCAAGCAGGCGGAAGCCTTTGATCCCAGCTGGCAGGGCGGCTTCTACTGCCCCTGCCACGGTTCGCTGTTCGACCTTGCCGGCCGTGTCTACAAGAACCGTCCCGCGCCCGACAACCTGGTGGTGCCGCCGCACAAATACCTGTCGGATACGCGCATCCTGATCGGCGAAGACTCAAAGGGAGCCTGAACACAACATGGCATCCACACCTAAAGAACCCGTCCAGTTCCGCGGCGCCGGCCCGCTCAACGCCCCGATCAGCGGTGTGCTGACCTGGGTCGATCAGCGATTCCCGCTGATGTCGCTGTGGCGCGACCACCTGTCGCAGTACTACGCGCCGAAGAACTTCAATTTCTGGTACTTCTTCGGCTCGCTGGCGATGCTGGTGCTGGTGATCCAGATCGTCACCGGCATTTTCCTGGTGATGCACTACAAGCCTTCGGCGGCTGAAGCCTTTGCGTCCGTCGAATACATCATGCGCGACGTGCCCGGCGGCTGGTTCATCCGCTACATGCACTCGACCGGCGCCTCGGCCTTCTTTGTCGTGGTCTACCTGCACATGTTCCGCGGCCTGATGTACGGCTCCTACCGCCAGCCGCGCGAGCTGATCTGGATCTTCGGCATGCTGATCTACCTGTGCCTGATGGCCGAGGCCTTCTTCGGCTACCTGCTGCCCTGGGGCCAGATGTCGTTCTGGGGTGCACAGGTGATCGTCAATCTGTTCGACGCGCTGCCGGTGATCGGTCCCGACCTGTCGACCTGGATCCGCGGCGACTTCGTGGTGTCGGACGCGACGCTGAACCGCTTCTTTGCCTTCCACGTGATCGCGCTGCCGCTGGTGCTGCTGGGCCTCGTCGCCGCGCACATCATGGCGCTGCACGAAGTCGGCTCGAACAACCCCGACGGCGTCGAGATCAAGAAGCACAAGGACGAAAAAGGCCGCCCGCTCGACGGCATCCCCTTCCACCCGTACTACACGGTGAAGGACATCGTCGGCGTCGTGGTCTTCCTGTTCCTGTTCTTCACGGTGGTGTTTTTCATGCCGGAGATGGGCGGATATTTCCTGGAATACAACAATTTCATCCCCGCTGATCCGCTGAAAACCCCGCCGCACATCGCGCCGGTCTGGTACTTCACGCCGTACTACTCGATCCTGCGCGCGATCACCGAGGAGTTCATGCTGGTGCTCGCGATCGGTGTCGCGGCCTACGTCGTGCTGATCTGGCTCACCGCGCGCGACTCCCGCGTGAAACTCGCGGCGGCGGCAATCGGCCTGGTTGTGGTGGTGCTGATGAAGGGCGGCCCGCTGGCGCTCGACGCCAAAGTCTGGGGTGTGGTGATGATGGGTGTGTCAACCCTGATTTTCTTCGTGCTGCCCTGGCTCGACCGCAGCCCGGTGAAGTCGATTCGTTACAAGGGCCCCCTGTTCCGCACCGCGCTGACCATCTTCGTGATCAACTTCATCATCCTCGGTTACTACGGGGTGCAGACGGTGACGCCTGTCGGCACCGTGATCTCGCAGATCGGCACGCTGCTTTATTTCGCGTTTTTCCTGCTGATGCCCTGGTATTCGGTGATGGACAAGACCAAGCCGGAACCGGACCGGGTGACCATGTGATGGCCGACAACATGAAAAAACTCAAGACCTTCATTGCCGCATTGCTGTTCGCACCGGCCATCGCGCTGGCTGCCGGTGCCGACGTCAAGCTGGACCGCGCGCCGATCGATGAAACCGACCAGGCATCGCTGCAGCGCGGCGCGAGGCACTTCGTCAATTACTGCCTGAACTGCCACAGTGCGGGCTACATGCGCTACAACCGCCTGCAGGACATCGGGCTCAATGACCAGCAGATTCTCGACAATCTGGTGTTCACCGGCGTCAAGGTGGGCGACCTGATGCGGGTGGCCATGGATCCGAAGGACGCCAAGGAATGGTTCGGCGCGACGCCGCCCGACCTCAGCGTGACCGCGCGTTCGCGGGCATCCTCTGCAGGCAGCGGCGCCGACTGGCTCTACAGCTACCTGCGCGGATTCTACCGGGACGCCGAGCGCCCCACCGGCTGGAACAACACCGTCTATCCCAACGTCGGCATGCCGCATGTGTTGTGGGAACTGCAGGGTGAGCAGGTGCTGGCCGAGCGCAAGGTGCAGGCGGCGGGATACGAGAAGACCGAGATGGCGCTGAAACTCGACAAGCCCGGCAAGCTGAGCGCCGTCGAATATGACCAGATGGTCGCCGACCTGGTGAATTACATGGTGTTCATGGGCGAGCCGGTGCGCAATGACCGCAAGACCATCGGCATGTTCGTGCTGCTGGCCCTGGGCCTGCTGTTCATCTTTGCCTATGCGCTGAAGAAGGAATACTGGAAGGACGTGCACTGAGTCGCGGGTTTCCCGCGGGGGCCGTGCGCGCCGGTCGCGTCACGGCCCCTTTGTTCCTCTGCAGTCCCCGTTGAACCACAGAATGACCGATCGCTGTTCCGTTACGGATAAACCATCATGATGACACTCTACTCGGGCACCACCTGCCCCTTCAGCCAGCGCTGCCGCTTCGTGCTCTACGAAAAGGGCATGGATTTCCAGATCATCGACGTTGACCTGTTCAACAAGCCGGAAGACCTTGCGGTGATGAATCCGTACAACCAGGTGCCGGTGCTGGTCGAGCGCGACCTGATCCTCTACGAGTCGAACATCATCAACGAGTACATCGACGACCGTTTCCCGCATCCGCAGCTGATGCCGGCCGATCCGGTGATGCGCGCCCGCGCCCGGCTGTTCCTGTTCCGCTTCGAGCAGGAAATGTTTTCGCATGTCATCGCCATCGAGAAGGGCACGCAGAAGCAGGCCGACAAGGGCCGCCAGACCATCCGCGACGCGCTGACCCAGATCTCGCCGGTGTTCGCCAAGCAGAAATACATGCTGGGCGAGGAGTTCTCGATGCTCGATGTGGCGATTGCGCCGCTGCTGTGGCGCCTTGACCACTACGGCATCCAGCTCGGCAAGCAGGCCGCGCCGCTGATGAAATACGCCGAGCGGCTGTTCAGCCGGCCGGCCTACATCGACGCGCTGACCGCCTCCGAAAAGGTCATGCGCAAATAGGCGCTGCTCCGATGGCGGAACGTTCCACCAAGCCCTACCTGATCCGCGCGGTCCACGAATGGGCCTGCGACAGCGGGCTCACGCCGTACCTGTCGGTCAAGGTCGATGAAAACACCCGGGTTCCGGCGGAACACGTCAGGAACGGCGAGATCGTGCTCAACCTCAGCTACGACGCGACCCACAAGCTGACCATTGGCCAGGACCTGATCCAGTTTTCCGCCAGGTTCGGCGGCGTCTCGCGCGAGTGTTCGATACCCGTTGCCGCGGTGCAGGGCATATTCGCGCGCGAGAACGGGCAGGGCCTGTTTTTCCCCGAGGAGTCGCAGGTCCAGTCGACCGTGCCGCCGGGAATGCAATCTTCTTCTCCCGAAAAACCGGATGATCCGAAGCCGGATTCGCCCGCACCCGGCGGCCGGCCCCGCCTTCAGGTCGTCAAATAGACCCGCTGCCGGCGCGGTTTGACACCGCCCGGCCCGCGTCGCACACTCCTGCGACGCTGCTTCCCCAGAAAAAATCCGTCTCCGAACGGCCGCGCGCGGCGCATGCTCAGCCATCCACTGGTCCAGGAGGAGTTCCATGCTTAGCCCGGAAGAGCTTGAACAGGTCGCCCCCGCAGAATCCATATTTCCGTCGCCGATTCCCGTGCAGTGCGTGTCCAGCGACGAGTACATGCCGCCGCCGCAGACCGCCAAGCAGCGCGAGTTCGAGGCGCGGGTCAAGGAATACGGCGCCGAACTCGCGCGCAAACAGGGCGTCAGCCGCCGCCGCTTTTTCCAGTCGGCGGCGGGCATGGCGGCGGCCTTTGTCGCGATGAACGAGACCTACGGTCCGCTCTACATGGTGAGCCGCGCCGAGGCCGCCACGCCGGAGATGGCGAACGAGCGGGCAAAGGCGCTGAAGAACCAGTTCATCATGGACATGCACACCCATTTCCTGCGTGACGACACGCCGATCAAGACCTTCGTCGCGCAGCGCGCCACGGTGGGCAAGCTGGGCTGGAACCTGTCGCTCAACGAGAAGGAGCAGACGATAGATGACCTGAAGTTCCCCAACTACTTCAAGGAAATCTACCTCGACAGCGACACCAAGGTCGGCTGCATCAGCGGCTCGTACTCGGTTGATCCGGCGTACTCCTTCCTCACCAATGATATGAAGTACGCCGCCCGCGAGAAGATCAACAAGGAGGCCGGCACCCGGCGCAGCTATTCCCACGCCATATTCACGCCCGGCCACCCCGGCTGGCTGGACAAGGTCGAGGAGGAGCAGGCACGGCTGAAGCCCGATTCCTGGAAGGGCTACACCATCGGCGACAACACCAACAAGCACCTGTCGAAATGGCCGTTCCGCCTCGATGACGAGAAGGTGATGTATCCCTTCTACGAGAAGCTGGTGAAGTGGAGCAGGGACAACCCGAGCCTGAAAAACGTCTGCATCCACAAGGGGCTCTTCCCGCCGGAGATCGAGAAGAAATTTCCGCACCTGCTCGAGTATTCCGACGTGCGTGACGTCGGCAAGGCGGCGAAGGACTGGCCGCAGCTCAACTTCGTGATCTACCACTCGGGCTGGCGCTGGACCGGGCCCAATGCGCCGAAGTCCGCCTGGGAGCATTTCGAGAAGACCGGGCGCATCGAGTGGGTCACCGATCTTGCCGACATCCCGGCGAAGTACGGTGTCAGGAACGTCTACGGCGATCTCGGGCAGCTCTTCGCCTGGACCACCACCGCCAACCCGCGCCTGGGGGCTGCCGTCATGGGCACGCTGATCAAGGGCCTCGGCAGCAGCAACGTGGTCTGGGGCACCGATGCGGTGTGGACCGGCGCGCCGCAGTGGCAGATCGAGGCCCTGCGCCGGCTCGAGATCCCGGAAGACATGCAGAAGAAGTACGGCTACCAGCCGCTGGGCACGGCCGACGGTCCGGTCAAGACCGCAATCTTCGGCAGCAACAATGCGCGGCTCTACAACGTGACGCCAAAGCAGCAGGCGGAGATCGTCGTCGACCGCGTGGCGCAGATCAAGGAAACCTACGAGCAGGAAGGGCCGGGGCGCACCAACATGGCCTACGGGTTTGTCGCAAAAAAAGCCTGAGTTTCTCAGTGCATTAAAACGGCGCGGGAAACCGCGCCGTTTTTTATTGACGCCGGCGGATCTCGCGGATCACCGCGGCATTGTCGAGCTCGGCCTCGCCAGCCTGCATGCAGCCTTCGACGATGCCGGTGTAGGTCGAGGCGAGCGGCAGTTGCTGTCCGAGTTTGCCGGCCACTTCCAGCATCAGCGAAAAATCCTTCAGCGTCTGCGCGATCTTGCCGTGCGGCGTGAAATCGCCGGCGATCATCTTGTCGCCCTTGACATCCATGATCTGCGAGTAGGCGGCCGAGTCGCGTGCCACCGCGAGGAAGGGTGTCAGCGGCAGACCCATGCGTTCGGCGAACACCAGGCCTTCGGCCAGCGCGGCGCGGTTGATGCCGAGGATCAGGTTGATTGCCAGTTTGGCGCGGCCGCCGTTGCCGGCGGCGCCGAGGTGATGGCGGCGGGGGCAGATCGCGTCGAGCACATCCTTCACCGCATCGGCCGCGGCCGGATCACCGCCGACCAGGCCCAGCGCGTCGCCGCGCGCGGTCTGGTCACTGGTGCCGGACACCGGCATTTCGACAAAGCGCAGGCGGGCGGCCGGGATGCGTGCGGCCAGTGCTGCAATCCGGTCCGGATCGCAGGTGCTGACGCAGATGGCCGTCAGCGGCGGCGCCTCCCCCCCAAGGGGACTTCCTTCGGGGCGCGCGGGCAGCGCGGCGAGCAGGGCGTCCACCGCGTTCTCCACCTGTTCGGTGTTGAACACGGCCAGCACGACAGTGCGGCTGCGGCGGGCAATATCGGCAATCGATGCCGCGGGTGTGCCGCCCAGCGCCGCGGCTTTTGCGGGATCGATGTCGTATCCGGTGACGGCGATGCCGGCGGCCTTGAGGCGCACCGCGCAGGCGCTGCCCATCAGGCCGCAGCCGATGATTCCGACGGGAAATGGGGTCATGCGCAGGGATTCCGAAGATTGAAATGTGGGGCAATTATAGGAGGCCGGCCCGGCATCGAGGCGCTATAATCCGGGCTCGCGCCGGCATAGCTCAGTTGGTAGAGCAACCGCCTTGTAAGCGGTAGGTCGTCTGTTCGATTCAGACTGTCGGCACCACCGCCACCGGCGCGCAAGCACTGCAGTAATCGGCGGCAAGGTAAAATAATCCAATATAATCAATGGGTTATGAATAATCACCCGGTGACGGGTGAGTGGTGAAGTATTGCGGCGCGAGGGCGCTTGAATTTTTTCGTGCCCGCACCATCTAACAGGCCACAAAAACGCGCGGCCGCGGGACGGACGCGCACCGGAATGGAGAGAGGCATTGATTAACGTCGAACACCTGGTGAAGGCCTTCGGCCCGAAGCTGGCGGTGAATGATGTGTCATTCAGCGTCGAACGCGGCGAAGTGCTGGGGTTCCTGGGCCCCAATGGCGCCGGCAAATCCACCACGATGCGCATGATTACCGGCTATTACCCGCCCACCTCGGGCCGGATCACCGTCGGCGGCCATGACATGGTCGAGGATCCGATCGCGGCCAAACGGCTGATCGGTTACCTGCCGGAAAACGCCCCCGGTTATGCCGACATGACGGTCAACGGTTTTCTCAATTTCTGCGCCGAGCTGCGCGGCCTGCAGGGCGACGCGCGCAAACGCGCGGTGCACCGCGCCGTGGAGCTGTGTTTCCTCGAGGGCGTGCTCTACCAGTCGATCGACACGCTGTCGAAAGGCTACAAGCACCGCACCTGCCTCGCGCAGTCGCTGATCCATGACCCCGATGTGCTGATCCTCGACGAACCGACCGACGGCCTGGATCCCAACCAGAAACACGAGGTGCGCGGACTGATCAAGCGCCTCGGCGAAAACAAGGTGGTGATTTTCTCGACCCACATCCTCGAGGAAGTCGAAGCCGCCTGTTCACGCGTGATCATCATCGACCGCGGCCGCATCGTCGCCAGCGGCACACCGGCCGAGCTGAAGGCGCGCTCGCCGGAAGGCAAACTCGACGAGGTGTTCCGCGCGATCACGCTGCCGGACACCGTCAAGCATGAGGTGCACGCATGAGCGAAAACAATCACCCGCTACCCTCATCCCCGGCCCTTCTCCCGGAGGGAGAAGGGAGGCAACAGCCCGCCGTCTCGCCTAGTGCGGCGGCGGGGCGTTCGGGGACGGCGCTGGTCAATATCCGCACCATCATGAAGCGCGAACTGGCGGGTTATTTCACCTCCCCGATCGCCTATGTGTTCCTGGTGATTTTCCTGCTGCTGACCGGTTTCTTCACCTTCACCATCGGCAACTTCTTCGAGCGCGGCGAGGCCTCGCTGGTGTCCTTCTTCACCTGGCACCCCTGGCTGTACCTGTTCCTGGTGCCCGCGGCCGGCATGCGGCTGTGGTCGGAGGAGCGGCGGCTGGGCACGATGGAACTGCTGCTGACCATGCCGGTGACCAACTGGCAGGCGATCGTCGGCAAGTTCCTCGCCTCCTGGCTGTTTCTCGCGCTGGCGCTGGCGCTGACCTTCCCGGTGGCGATCACCGTCAACTATTTCGGCGATCCCGACAACGGCGTGATTTTCGCCGGCTACGTCGGCAGCCTGATGCTGGCGGGTTCCTACCTCGCGGTGAGCTGCATGACCTCGGCGATGACCCGCAACCAGGTCATCAGCTTCATCCTGTCGGTGATGATCTGCCTGTTCCTGATCCTTGCCGGTTACACGCCGGTCACCGACCTGCTGTCGCGTTTCGCCAGCCCGGTGGTGGTCGATGTCGTTGCCGCGTTCTCGGTGATGACCCATTTCGAAGGCTTCCAGCGCGGCGTGCTCGACACGCGCGACGTGGCGTTCTTCGCCTCGGTGATCGGTTTCATGCTGTTCGTCACCGGCGTGATCATCCGCAACCAGCGCGCGGGATAAGACGATGAAAAACAAGAACCTTGAAACCCTGATGTATTCCGCCGGCGGCATTGTTGCGCTGGCGCTGATACTGATCGCGGCGAACTTCATTTTCAGCGCGCTGAACGCCCGCATCGACCTCACCGACGGCCGCGTCTACACGCTGTCCGACGGCACGCGGTCGATCCTGTCGAAACTCGAGGCGCCGGTGAAAATCCGCCTCTACTACACCCAGGGCAGCACCGCGGTGCCGCCGGGGCTGAAAACCTTCGCCAGCCGCGTCGAGGACCTGCTCAACGAATACAAGGCCGCCTCCAACGGCAAGGTTGTCATCGAGAAGTTCAACCCGGAGCCGGATTCGGATGCCGAGGAATCGGCTGCGCTCGACAACGTCGAGGGCCAGATGACCAACACCGGCGAGAAGTTCTACCTCGGCCTCGCGGTGTCCTTCCTCGACCAGAAATCCTCGATCCCGGTGCTGACCCCCGACCGCGAGCGCCTGCTCGAGTACGACATCACGCGTTCGATTTCGCAGGTGGCGCAGGCGAAGAAACCGGTGGTCGGCATCATGAGCGGCCTGCCGGTGCTTGGGCGCCCGCTGGATCCCTCGAAGAAGCAGCAGCCGCTGGAACCCTGGGTGCTGGCCTCCGAGCTGAAGCGAATTTTCGACGTGCGCGAGATTCCGCTGACGGCGACCAAAATCGACGATGACGTCAAGGTGCTGCTGGTGATCCACCCGCGCGACATCCTCGAGCCCACGGAATACGCGCTTGACCAGTTCGTGCTGCGCGGCGGCAAACTGATTGCCTTCGTCGACACCTACGCCTATTTCGACCAGCAGCCCGACCTGCAGAATCCGCTCGGCGGCAATGCCGCGGGACAGTCGACGCTGTTCAACCTGTTCAAGGGCTGGGGGGTTGAGCCCAGCACCGGCAAGGTCGTCGCCGACCTGACCTTCGCCAGCGGCGAAGGCCCGCGCCTGCTGCCGACACTGCTGTCGCTGAACACCGAGGCGCTGAACATGGATGACGTGGTGACCAGCCAGGTCGGCACGCTGCTGATTCCCTTCGGCGGCAGCTTCACGCTGAAACTGCCGGAGCACCTGAAGCACACCCCGCTGGTGCACACCTCGAAAAACTCGATGCTGACCGACCTCATCGTCGCGACGCTTTCGGGGGAGCCCTCGACCCGCGGTTTCCAGCCTTCGGGCCAGGAGGAGCCGCTGGCGTTCCGCCTGACGGGGAAATTCAGGACCGCTTTTCCCAACGGCAAACCGGCTGATCCCTTCGCGCGCGGCAAACCGGTGGACCCGGCGCAGTTCGAGGCCGACCGCAAGGCGCACCTGCGCGAGGCGGCGGAGGAGAACACCGTGGTCATCGTCGGCGACGTCGACATGCTGACCGACGGCGCCGCGGTCGAAATCCAGGAAATCTTCGGCCAGCGCGTGGCGGTGCCGCGCAACGGCAACCTGGCTTTTGCCCAGGGCCTGGTCGAGCAGATGGCCGGCGACAGCGCGCTGATCAACCTGCGCAGCCGCGCGGCCTTCAGCCGCCCGCTGACGGTGATCAAGCAGATGGAGGCGCGGGCCCAGGAAGCCTACCTTGGCAAGATCAAGGCGCTGGAGGACGAGCTCAACCAGACCACCGAAAAGCTGCAGGCGCTGCAGCGCGGCGGCAAGTCCGGCTCGGCGACCGGCGGCGCGATCCTGACGCCCGAGCAGCAGGCGGAGATGGAGAACTTCCGCAAGAAAACAATCGAAACGCGGCGCGAGCTGAAGGATGTGCGCAGGACCCTGCGCGAGGAAACGGAGACCCTGCAGCTGTGGACCAAGATCATCAACATCGGCCTGGTGCCGCTGCTGGTGATGGTGCTCGGCGTCACGCTGGCGATCATCAAGCGCCGCAGGGCCAATGCAAGAGTGCGCGCGTCATGAACCGCAAACAATTTCTCTGGCTGATGCTCGTGGTGCTGCTGCTCGGCGGCGCCGGCCTCGCGCTGTTCTGGAAGGATCTCACGGCATACCGCGACAGCGGCGCCAGCATCGGCGCACAGCTGCTGCCGGGGCTCAAGGTCAGCGATGTCGCGAAGCTGCGCCTGCAGGATGCAAAGGGCGAGGTGACGCTGGAACTGAAGGACAAGATCTGGCGCGTCGAGCAGCGCGGCGGTTACCCGGCGGATTTCTCCGAGATCAGCGGCCTGATCCTCAAGCTGCTGGATGTCAAGGTGCTGCAGTCCGAAGCCGTCGGCAAGAGCCTGCATGGCCGGCTCGACCTGCTGGCGCCGGGCAAGGACGTCAAGGAAGGTTCGGGCACGCTGCTCGAACTCGGCGATGCCTCGGGCAAGACGCTGGCCAGCATGGTGCTCGGCAAGGTATCGCTGAAGAAGGATCCGCTGAACCCGCTGCCGAACGCGCGCGACGGTGTTCCCGCCGGCCGGCACATCCTGGTCGCGGGCAAGGGTGACAACGTGGTCGTCGTTTCCGATCCGCTGGAAAAAGCGGTGGCCCGTCCCGGCGCCTGGGTGGCGCGTGATTTCTTCAAGGTCGACCGCATCCGCAGGCTGCAGGTGGCGGGCGAGCGCGGCAGCTGGGCAATCGCGCGTGACGAGGAATGGGGGCAGTGGAAGTTTGCCGCGGGCGGCGGGCAGCTCGACCCCAGTGCCGCGGTGAGCGCCAACAACGCGCTGTCGAACCTGTCGTTCAGCGATGTCGTTGTTGATGACCAGACCGGCGCTAAACCGGCGCTGACCGTCACCGCCGAAACCTTCGACAACCTGAGCTACACCATCGGCCTCGCGCCGCAGGCCGACGGCAATTTCGTGCTGCGTTTCAAGGTGACCGGCGAGCCGCCGAAAACGCGCAAGCCGGAACCGAAGGAAAAACCCGAAGACGCGGCGAAGCTCGACAAGGAATTTGCCGAGAACCGCCAGCGCCTCGAAGCCCGGGTCATGCTGGAACAGGCCCGTTCGCAGTGGGCCTATGTGGTGCCGGCGAAACAGCTGGCGCCCCTGCTTGCTGGCCGCGAACAGCTCGCCCGTTAATTTCTGGAACAGCGCGGGCTGGCGGTTCGCGACGCGGCCGCCACGCCGCGGACCGGCTTTCCCGAGCGATGCTACTCAAGTATTTGATTATATTGATATTTTTTCAAAAAGGCGGGCATTATATACTGCACACATGTTCCGCCTTGCCCTGATTGTCCTGCTGCTCCTGCTGCACGGTTGTGCGGTGACGCTGCACGGGCAGCAGACGACGGGCGGCGGCCAGTCGGCCAGCACGATGGGCAGCAGCGTGCAGGGTGGCACCCGCATCGGCAACGCGCGTATTGGCGGCGCCTTCGGCGCGCCGCCGCCGGCGAACGCCGCAGGCGGACAGATCAGCTTCTCGCGCGGCGCCTCGGCGGTGCTGGTGCTCGGTGTGCTGATTGCGGGCGCGGTCGACGAAATCGGCGGCTGGTTCCGTTCTTCCGCAGCGCCGCAGGCCGGGCGACTGCCCGAAGAGCCGATCTCGCAAACCTGTTCGTGTTACGGCTGGCGTCCCGAACCTGCGCCGGCGGAAGTCTCACACTGAGCTCCGGCTGTTCCTACACTCAACCTGACCTGGCGTTTCCATGAGCAATCACAAAGACCTGCAGTCACCACTGCCTTCCCCGGTGTTTCCGCAGCAGAAGCAGTGGGATTTCCGCAAACGCGACGGCATATACGAATCCGATACGACGGCGCTGATCCGCCGCCTGCTCGAAGAAGACACGATACGTGAAGACCAGCGCCGCGCATGGGAGCGCTGGCGCAATGACCCGGAGGCCCTGAAATGAAAATGACCCGCAACCTGATCCTCGGCACGGCACTGCTGGCCGCAACCACCGTGGCCGCCGCGCAGAACTATCCGCAGCGCCCGGTCCGTTTTGTGGTGCCCTATGCCCCCGGCGGCAGCACCGACACGCTGGCGCGTTCCATGGGCAGCAAGCTGTCGGAACTGCTGGGCCAGCAGGTGGTGGTCGACAACCGTCCCGGCGCCAACGGCGACATCGGCATGACCATCGTCGCCAGGGCGCCGGCCGACGGCTACAGCATCGTGCTCGGCTACATCGCCAACCTGGCGATCGGCCCCAGCCTTTACGAAAAAATGCCCTACGACCCGTTGAAGGACTTTGCCTCGATCACCCAGGTCGCCGGCGCCTCCAATATTTTCGTGACCCATCCCTCGCTGCCGGCGAAGAACTTCAAGGAGTTCATCGCCTACACCAAGGCCAATCCGAAAAAGGTCAACTTCGCCTCGGCTGGCGTCGCCAGCGTCGGCCACCTGACCGGCGAACTGCTCAATGACATGGCCGGCATCGACATGCAGCACATCCCGTACAAGGGCAGTGGCCAGGCCATCACCGATCTCGTCGGCGGCCACATCAAGGTGATGATCAGCGGCATGGCCTCGACCCTGCCGCATGTGCGTTCGGGCAAGCTGAACGGCATCGTCACCACCGGCCTCAAGCGCACACCGGCCACCCAGGATATCCCGACCATCTCCGAAACCTATCCCGGTTTCGAGTCGAGCTCCTGGTTCGGCGTGCTGGCACCGGCGGGCACGCCGAAGCCGATCGTCACGCGGCTCAACGCCGACATCCACAAGTCGCTGCAGGATCCGGCGGTGGCCAAGCGCCTCGCCGGGGTCGGCTTCGAGATCACCTACGGCACGCCTGAGCAGTTCACCAACTACATCAAGTCCGAAATCAAGAAGTGGGCGAAGGTGGTGAAGGCTTCGGGGGCGAAGCCGGAGTAACGTTTACCCTGTTTCAGAACAAAACCCCGCTTCGGCGGGGTTTTGTTTTTGTGCGCAACAAATCCAAGCGAGCGAATTACCGTACGTCATTCCGGCGAAAGCCGGAATCCAGGGTTGCCCGTGTACTGATTGTGTCTTCGGGCTGGATATCATTTTTCTGACGATGGTTTTTTACACCAAATCCGGGACAAGTTCCCAGCGGGAGAGTAAAGGTGATTCACTCCCCGTACAGCCGATAGAGTCGCGTTTCCTCAATCTTGACATAATGTAATCGTTCGATTACATTGTTCGAATGTTCATCATCAAGCGTACAGCCGAATTCGATGAATGGTTTTCCGGGATTCGGGATGGTGTGACGCGCCGGCGTTTGGTGGCGCGCTTGCGCAAGGCGCAGTTGGGCAATCTCGGCGACGTAAAACCGGTCGGTAAGGGTGTTCATGAAATGCGCGAGAATTTCGGACCGGGCTGGCGGTTGTATTACCTCAAACGCGGCACCGTGCTGATTGTGATGCTGGGTGGCGGTGACAAGTCCACGCAGATTGCAGATATTTCCCGGGCCGTGAAACTCGCGGCCCGAATAGAGGAGTAAGCGATGGCCAAAAAAATCCGTGTTGCTGATCTGCCTGAATTTGATGCTGCCGAGTATCTGGACAGCGAGGAGGCCATCGCCGAATATCTGACGGCGATGATCGAGGGCGGTGATCCAGCCATGCTGGCGGCGGCACTGGGCGATATTGCCCGTGCACGCGGCATGAGCGAGATAGCCAGGGCCTCCGGACTTACCCGGGAGGCGCTTTACAAAGCCCTGCGACCGAACGCGCAGCCGCGCTTTGAAACGGTCAACCGGGTTTGCGCGGCCCTGGGTGTCCGGTTGGTGGCTCAGCCCTTGTCCCAATGACCCAATGAACTTTTTGCCGGATTGACGGGGCGATCTGACAGCGCCCTGTCAGCGAGGGGGTTGTGCGAGACGGCAATCGTGCCGCGCAGCCTATCCAGGAGTTCGGGCAATGCCCAACCTCTCGTAAATCGGTCTTACTCCGGCGCGAATGGCGTGGCGTTGCCGGGCCAGCACCAGTGCGGCCGTCACGCAGCACAATCCGCCCAGCGTCAACGTCAGCCGCGGCCCGGCCACGTCGGCCAGCGCGCCGGCGGCGAGCGCGCCGAAGGGCGTCATGCCGAGGAATGCTGCGGTGTAGAGGCTCATCACCCGGCCGCGTTTGTCGTCATCGACGATGGTCTGCAGGATCACGTTGACCGACACTGACGTGACCAGGATGCCGAAGCCGACCACGGACAGCAGCGGCAGCGCGAGCCAGACCGAGGGAGCGTTGGCGAACAGTGCCAGGGCCGTGCCCGCAGCCAGCACCGCGGCTATGATCAGGCGGATCATCCCGCGGGCGTTTCGGCGCGACGCCAGGTACAGCGTGCCGCAGATGGCGCCGCCGCCGGAAGCGCTCATCAGGAAACCCATCTGCTCTGCATCGCCGCTGAACACCTCGCGCACCATCACCGGCATCAGCGGCACATAGGGCGTGGCGAGCAGTGCCACCACCATCAGCGTCAGCAGCAGCGCGCGGATCGGCAGCAGGTTCCAGGAATAGGCGAAACCTTCGCGCAGTCCGGCCAGCAGCCGCTGCTTCGACGGCTCGCGCGGCTGCGGACGCACGCGGATCATCAGGAAGGACACGACGACGGCGATATAGGTCAGCGCATTGATCAGGAAGCAGTGGGCTTCGCTGAACACGCCGATCAGCACGCCGGCCAGCGCCGGTCCGACCATGCGGCCGCTGTTGGCCATCAGCGAAGTGAGCGCGATGGCGTTGGGCAGGTCTTCCTTGCCCTCGACCAGTTCCAGCAGGTAGGCGTGGCGGATCGGCAGTTCGATCGCGACCAGGATGCCCAGCAGCATCGCCAGCGTGATGATGTGCCAGGGCGCGAGGATGCCGGCCAGCGCGAGGCCGGCGAGTGTCGCCGCCTGCAGCAGTTCGAGGACCTGCGTCGCGAACATCGTGCGATGCAGGTTGCAGCGGTCGGCCCACCAGCCGGCGACCGGCGACAGCAGCAGGATCGGCAGGCTGCTGGCGAAGGCGAGCACACCGAGCAGCGTGGCCGATTCGGTGAGCCGGTAGAGCAGCCAGCTCTGGGCCACCATCTGGATCCAGTAGCCGACCAGCGCAAAGATCTGGCCGGTGAGGAACAGCCGGAAGTTGCGGTGCTGCAGAGCGCGCAGGGCGGGCAGGGGCATGGCTTGCGGACAAAGGAAGGCATTCTACTTCATGGACTTGGCGCAGGGCTCAGCGTCCTGCTGCGGTAAAATGCCTGCATCCCATGTCCGCCCCGCCTGCCGCGCTCCACAACCGCCTCATCACCATCTACCAGATCATGGCGGTGGTGGTGCTGTGGAACAGCGCCTACAAGGGCGCGCGCGTGCTCAATACGCTGTACGCGCTGGAACTCGGCGCAACACCGCTGCATATCGGCCTGCTGCTCGCCGCCTATGGCGTGTTTCCGCTGCTGATGGCGGTGAGCGCCGGGCGCATCGCCGACCGTTACGGATCACGCATCCCGGTGATTTTCGGCATGGTGGTGTGCACGATGGGCGCGGTGCTGCCCTGGTTCGCGCCCAGCCTGCCCCTGCTGTTTGCCGCCGCGCTGGTCACCGGTTTCGGTTTCATCCTCGGCCAGGTGGCGCTGCAGTCGCTGGTCGGATCGCTGGGCGAGGGCGAGGCGCGCACCCGCAATTTCAACAATTACGCGCTGATCGTGGCGATGGCCGATTTTGTCGGTCCGGTGGTCGCCGGGTTTTCCATTGACCACCTCGGCCACGTGCCCGCCTACCTGGTGATGGGCGCCTTCGGCGTCACTTCCGTGGTCATGATACTGGTGCTGGCCCGGCGCATTCCGCTGCGCCGCCGGCCGGCGCCTACGCCTGCCGGGCAGAGCATGCTCGACCTGTTCCGCGATGCCGACATGCGCCGGGTGCTGATCGCCAGCGCGGTGGTGATGACCGGCATCGACCTGTTCCAGCTCTACATGCCCCTCTACGGCCACGAGGTCGGCCTTTCGGCCTCGGCGATCGGCATGGTGCTCGGCGCGGCGGCGGCGGCGACTTTCGTGTCGCGCGCGCTGCTGCCGACGCTGGCTGCGCACTATGGTCAGGAGACAACCCTGCTGTATTCGCTGTTCCTGACCGCGGCGATGTTCATCCTGATCCCCCTGTTCAGCAGCGGCCTCGTGCTGGGCCTGATCTGCTTCGTGCTCGGCCTCGGCATGGGACTCGGCCAGCCGCTGACGGTGATGCTCTGTTACCAGTATTCGCCCAAGGGGCGCTCCGGCGAGTCGCTGGGGCTGCGCATTGCGATCAACAATTCGATGCATGTGGCGGTGCCGGCGCTGTTCGGCGCCGTGGGTTCGGCCTTCGGCCTGGCGCCGGTGTTCTGGGTCAGTGCCGGCGTGATCGCCGCGGGCAACTGGTACGCCCGCAAGCGGCCGGGCTGAGGGGGAGGCGCCGCGTGCCGATTGCCCTGGTCCTTTTTGTGGTGCTGATCAACATGAGCGCCTTCCGCGGCAGCAAGGTGCTGGTGTCGCTGTTTGCGCTGGAGCTCGGTGCGCCGCAGATCATGCTCGGCGTGATCGTCGCGCTGTATTCGCTGTGCCCGATGCTGCTCGCGCTGTATGCCGGCAAGCTGTCGGACCGGTTCGGCGTGCGCTGGCCGCTGGCGCTGGGCACCCTCGGCATCACGCTGTCGCTGCTGCTGCCCGGCCTGATACCCTCGCTGAACATGCTGTACCTGTCGGCGCTGCTGATCGGTTTTTCCTTCGTGTTCTACAACGTGTCGATGCAGAGCCTGGTCGGCCGGCTGAGCAGCGTGGAGGGGCGCACGCGCAACTTCAGCAACCTGAGCCTGATGATCGCTTCCGGCGGGTTTGTCGGCCCGCTGATCGCCGGATTCGCGATCGACAGCTTCGGTCATGCCGCCGGTTACCTGTGCATCGCGGTGTTCCCGGTGCTTGCGGCCTTCATTCTCTTCGGCGCGGGCCGCCGGCTGGCGGCGCTGAGCGGCGGCAAATCGAAAAACGAGGAGGCCGGCGGTTACGCGGTGGGGCTGCTGGGCAATGCCCCCCTGCGGCGCACGCTGATCACCAGCGGCATCATCCTGACCGCGATCGACCTGTTCCAGTTCTACATGCCGATCTACGGCCATGCGATCGGACTCTCGGCTTCGGCGATCGGCATGGTGCTGGCGATGTTTGCCGCGGCGGCATTCCTGGTGCGCATCATCCTGCCGCAGATCGTTTCCCGCTTCGGCGAGGAGCAGGTGCTGGTGGGCTCCATATTCATCGCCGCCGGCACCTACCTGCTGTTCCCGCTGGTCGAGAGCGGCCTGCTGCTCGCGGCGATCGCCTTCCTGCTCGGACTCGGCACCGGCTGCGGCCAGCCGCTGACCCTGATGATGATCTATGCGCGCGCGCCCGAAGGACGTACCGGAGAGGCGCTGGGCCTGCGCATGAGCATCAACAACCTGACCCATATCGTCGTGCCGCTGTTTTTCGGCGCCATCGGCACCGCATTCGGCGTGACGCCGGTGTTCCTCGCCAACGCCGCGATGCTGGGCGCCGGCGGCGTGCTCAGCCGGCGGCGCTGAAATTTTTGATCATCAACCGCTCATCATCAATCATTTTCTCCGGAGGTAACACCATGAAAATCGTCATCATCGACGACTACCAGGACGCTTTCCGCAGGCTCGACTGCGCGAAGAAACTTGCCGGCCACGAACTGGTCGCGTTCACCGATACCGAGAAGGATCCGGCGAAACTCGCCGCGCGCCTGCAGGACGCAGACGCTGTCGTGCTGACCCAGCAGCGTTCGAAAATGCCGCGCGCGGTGCTCGAGAAACTGCCGAAGCTGAAACTGATCAGCCAGACCGGGCGCAATGCCTACCATATCGACCTGGCCGCCTGCACCGAAAAGGGCATCGTGGTTTCGGCCGGTGGCGCCGGCAATCCCAATCCGACGGCGGAGCTGGCCTGGGGACTGATCCTCGCTGCACTGCGCCGCATCCCGCAGGAGGTGCAGCGCCTGAAGGACGGACAGTGGCAGGGCTCGGTGGGCAGCGGCCTGTCCGGCAGGACTCTGGGCATCTATGCCTACGGCCGCATCGGCAGCCTCGTCGCGCAGGTCGGCAAGGCCTTCGGCATGCGCGTCTGGTGCTGGGGGCGTGACGGCTCGACGGCCAAGGCGAAGGCGGCCGGCTACGAAGTCGCGCCGTCGCGCGAGGCGTTTTTTGCCGAATCCGACGTGATATCGCTGCATTTGCCGCTGAACGACGGCACCCGCGGCATCGTCACCGCGGAGGATCTCGCGCGCATGAAAACCACGGCGCTGATCGTCAACACCAGTCGCGCGCCGATCATCGCGAAGGATGCGCTGGTCAATGCGCTGAAGGCGGGCCGCCCCGGCCGCGCCGCGATCGACGTCTACGAGGACGAGCCGGTGATGAACGCCGCCCATCCGCTGATCGGCATGGACAACGTGGTGTGCACGCCGCATCTCGGATATGTCGAGGAACGCACCTACGAGGCCTATTACGGCGCTGCGGTCGATCAGATCCTGGCTTATGTCGCGGGACAGCCGATCAATGTCGCCAATCCGGAAGTGCTGAAGAAATAACGCAACAGGAGGAGAACGAGGCATGGCCATGAAAAAAATGCGCTGCGGCGTCGCCGCGGTGGAGGCACTGCGGGTTGCCGGTGTGAAGAAGGTGTTCGGCCTGATGGGTTCGAGCACCCTGGAAATGTACGACGCGCTGTATGACTTGAAGGACGAGATCGAATACATCGGCGTGCGCCACGAGAACTGCGGCACGCACATGGCCGATGCCTACGGCCGCGTGACCCAGACGCCGGGCGTGTTCATCTGCGGCCAGGCCGGCCCCGGCTCGGCAAACATGGTGCTGGGGCTGGCGCAGGCGAAGTTCGCCTATTCGCCGGTGGTGGCGATCACCGGGCTCGCCGCGACCGAACACCTCGGCCGCGACGCGTTCCAGGAGATTGATCAAAACACGCTGTTCCTGCCGGTGACCAAACGCGTGATGACGGTGCCGCGGCCCGACCGCATTCCCGAGTTCATCCTCGAGGCCTTCCGCATCGCCAACGCCGGCCGCCGCGGGCCGGTGGTGGTCAACATTCCGCGCGACATTTTCAACCACGACATCGAGGTCGACCTGCCGCAGGGCCTGCCGGAGATCCGGCCCCCGGCGGCCGATGCCGCGGTGCTGGCTGAAATCCAGAAGCTGATCCTTGCCGCGAAAAAGCCGGTGATCCACGCCGGCGCCGGCATCAAGTGGTCGCGCGCGAGTACGAAGCTTGCCGCGCTGGCGGAGAAGCTGCAGATTCCGGTGACCAGTTCGGCGGGCCATGCCGACATCCTGCCGATGGACTTCAGGTTCCATGCCGCCGGCGTCGGACCGCGCGGCAACCCGGTGGCCAGCCAGCTGACGCGAGAGGCCGACCTGATCATCGCGCTCGGCACGCGCCTCGGCTTCAACACCACCTTCTACAAGTACACCGACATTTCGCCGACCGCGAAAATCATCCAGGTCGACATCGACCCCGTGGCGCTGGGGCGTTATTTCCCGGTGGCGCTGGCGGTGGCGGCCGATGCCGGTGCGGTGATCGATGGCCTGCTCGCCCTGATGGCGCCGGTCGCGGCCGGCGCGGCGCCCTGGCAGGCGCGCAACGAGCAGTATTTCAAGGCGCGCACGGCACTGTGGGCCGAGCGCGAAGCCTCGGGCTCGCGCGACGGCACGCCGATGCATCCGGACGTGATCTATGCCGAGGTGCGCAAGGCGGCACCGCGCAACGCGATTTTCACTCTCGACGCCGGCACCACCGGCTTCCAGGCCACCGACCAGCTGCCCTGCTACGAGGCACCGGCGCTGCTGACGCCGCTGGATTGCGGCATGGTCGGCTTTTCGTACTCGGCGGCGCTTGGCGCCCAGGTCGCGGCGCCGCATCGGCGCGCGATTTCGCTGATGGGTGACGGCGGCTTCGGCATGACCATGGGCGAGATGACCACCGCTGTGGCGAGCAACATTCCGGCCGTCGGCATCGTGATGGACAACGGCACCTGGGGTTCGGAAATCGCCTACCAGCGCGATTTCTACAACGAGCGTTACATCGGCGCCCATGTTCACAGCCCGCGTTTCGACGAGGTGATGAAACTGACCGGCGGCAACGGTTACCACCCGACCGCGCCCGGCGAAACTGCGGATGCGCTGCGCGATGCGCTGAAGGCGGGCAAGCCGGCGATCATCCACGTCAAGGTCGACCCCGAGGCGACGATCAGCTTCCGCAAGGACGCGCTCAAAAAACGCCAGCCCGGATCCTGAACGGCCGTGCTGATCCTGCGCCCGGCAAACTGATACGCTAGGCTTGATGGATATCCCGATCACAGCGCTGCAGCTGATGGATTACCTCGGCGTTGCCGTGTTCGCCGTCAGCGGCGTGCTTGCCGCAGGGCGCAAACACCTCGACTGGTTCGGCGTGCTGGTGATTGCCACGGTGACCGCCATCGGCGGCGGCACGCTGCGCGACCTGCTGATGGACCGCAATCCGGTGTTCTGGATGGCCGACACCGGCTACCTGTGGACCATACTCGCGGCGACGCTGCTGACATTGCTGCTGGTGCGTTTTCGCGAGATTCCGCTGCGTGCGCTGCTGGCAGCAGACGCACTGGGACTGGCGCTGTTCGCGATCAGCGGTGCGCGCATCGCCGAGGCCGCCGGTTCCGGCGGCATCATCGCGGTGATCCTCGGCACGATGACCGGCGTTGCCGGCGGCGTGTTCCGCGACATCCTGCTGGCCGAGATCCCGTTGCTGCTGCGCAACCGCGAGATCTACGCGACTGCGGCGATTGCCGGCATCGTGCTGTACCTGCTGCTGCAGGACGGCGGTTTCGAGCGCGCAACCGCGGCCTACGCCGGCATGGCGGCGATCGTGCTGATCCGTTTTGCCGCGATCTTCATGGACCTGCGGGTGCCCGCGCTGAAACTGGGCGATTCGGAAAAACGGGACTAGGCGCGCGAGGGTCGGAGCCTGTGCTCCTCGCCCCTCACTCCTGACACCTCACCGCACTCAGTGCAGATGACGGTTGCGCGGGTGCAGCGGGATGACGGTCGAACTGCCGGTTGTCGCGGAGCCGCTGCCCGGTGACTTCTGCGGCGTGTGGGCATCGAACATCTTCGTCACCAATGCCGTGACTTCCTCGACTTCCTGCTTGCCGAGGTGGCGCGACAGCATGTGGTTGAGGTCTTCGACCACGCACTGGCGGCGGAACTCGTGGATCGCTTCCGGCGTCGGGCCGACGAAGAACTGGTGGAATTCGTCCTCGCCGCTGTCCTGGTAATAGGTGATTTCCACTTCCGAGGCGTACTCGGTCAGCGGTCCGAGGTTGTTGCAGGCCTCGGTCAGTTTGTTGTGGAAGCTGCGGCCGACGTCACCGGTCCAGCAGATGCTGACCACGCGTTCGCCGGCGTCATAGACGATGCCCGGTTCATCGCGTTCCAGGCTCTTGGCATCGGCGAGGTGGTCGGCGTCCACGTAATCGAGCCAGGGGCGCAGCGCGAGTTCAACCTGCGCCAGGCGCACGCCTTTGCACAGGAAAACGCTGCCGTGGACATGTACTTCGGTCTTCATTGTTGCCGACTCCGATGGGGTGACTGCGGGGCGCCGCCTGCCGCGGCGCGGGGCGTCAAGGATACCACAGCGGAGAATTACAATTTATTCAATTAAAACAAATACTTACATTACTCATCAATAGCTCAGGCGCAGAGGCCGAGGTCGACAAGCAGATGGGCCAGCATCCCGCGCTCGCGCTCGAGCAGGTCGCGGCTTGCCGCAGGGCCGGCCCAGGTATCGACCCAGTACTGACGGCGCAGTTCCTCGCGCCAGGCCGTACTCGCCGCCACCTGACCGAGCGCGTTTTCCCACCAGCCGATCTGCGAGGCATCGAGGCCGGCAGCACCAATGACGCCACGCCAGGTGCCGATCACGCAATCGACGCCGAGTTCGCTCCACGCCGGTGTGCCGGCGTAGAGATCACCGAGGCGTTGCGGCGCGGAGACGGCCAGCGCGCGCAGGCGGCCGGCAGCCAGTTCCGGCGCCGCGCTGACCGCGGTGATCGCCGCCACTTCGGCCTTGCCGTCGAGCAGGTCGGCCACTGCATGCCGCGCCGAATCGAAGACATGCAGTCGCAGCGCGCGCGGATCGGCGCCGGCATGGCGCGCGAGTTGCGCCAGCGCCATGTGGTTGGTGTTGCCGCGCGCGGTGGCCATCGCGATGGTGATGGCCGCCGGATCGCGCAGATGCGCCAGCAACCCCGCGGCATCGGCGATGGCTGAATCCGCGCGCACCAGGAAGGCGATGTATTCGGTGTAAAGCGTGGCCAGCGGTGTCAGCGCGGTGTCGTCGAAAGTGCTTACACCGAGCTGGCGGTTGGTGATCAGGGTCGGCGAATTGATCGCGACGACATGGGCGTCGCCGGCATGCCGCGCGAGCTGATCCCAGGCATTGCCGCCACCGCGGCCGGGGATGTTGACGAGCTGCGCCGGTACTCCGATCAGGCCTCCGGTTTCGAGCGCCTGCAGCAGCGCGCGCGCCGGACGGTCCTGGCCGCCGCCCGCGGGAGTGCCGGCCAGCAGTTCGATGGCCCGCTGCGGGCGCCAGCCGGCGGTCATGCGACCGCGCGCTCGCTGTCCTTGGGCACGAACACGACCAGCAGGTTGGCGGCGATGATGGTGCCGGCGAGGAAGTAGAACGCGGTATAGACACCCCAGGTGTCTGCTATCACGCCGAAGGTCGCCGGCGCGATGCTGCCGCCGATGGCGAGGATGGTGAACTGCAGGCCGACGCCCGTGCCGGCCAGCCGCTTGGGCGTGTTCTCGACTGCCCAGGCCTGCATCACCGGGCGCATCGCGTAGAGGAAGAAGCCGACCAGCGCGACGAATACGATGAACAGGAAAGATTGTCCCGCGAACACCATGCCGATGATGGTCAGGCCGGTGAGCACCATGCTCGACAGCACGACATGGCGCCGGCCGAACTTGTCGGAGACATGTCCTGCGATCGGGCCGGCAATCAGACCCGCGACCTGCAGCACGGTCATGCACACGCCGACCGCGATTGGCGAATAACCCTGTTCATACGCGAGGTATACCGGCAGGAACACCATCAATCCGACCTGGGTCAGGGTGCGGAAGCCGCCGCTGACACAGATCAGCATCAGCGCGCGGTTGCGCAGCAGGCTGCCGAGATCCTGCAGGTACTGGCGCACATTCCAGCTGCCGCTGCTGCTGCCGGCGTTGACGTCGTCCTTGCCGGCCTTGCGTCCGTCGCGGACGGTGGTCAACGCGCCGACCATCACCAGGATCAGCACCGCCATCACCAGTCCCGGCACGATGTTGATCACTACCACTTCGCGCCAGCTGAACCAGGCGAGCAGTGTGCCTGCGGCCAGCGGCGCCAGCGCTTCGCCAATGTTGCCGCCCATGCCGTGGAAGGACAGCACCAGACCCTTGCGCTGCGGGTACTGGTGGGCCAGCGTCGGGATCGCCGCCGGGTGCCAGAGGTTGTTGCCGATGCCGACCAGCATCAGGCAAACCACCAGCATCCACATGCTGTTGGTGATGCTCATCAGCGCGTACGGAAAACCCACCCAGAACAGCGA
>JALHND010000008.1 GCA_022843705.1 Burkholderiales bacterium | reverse complement strand
TTTTCACCGTATCGCAGTTGCGGATGCCGTACAGCGTGATGGCCAACTTCATGCTCCTCTGCCGGAACGCCTCACTCCCACTCGATCGTGGCAGGCGGCTTGCCGGAAATGTCGTAGACTACGCGGTTGATGCCGCGTACCTCGTTGATGATGCGATTCGAAACCTTGGCGAGCAGACCGTACGGCAGCTCGGCCCAGTGCGCGGTCATGAAATCCGTGGTCTGCACCGCACGCAGAGCAACGACATATTCATAAGTGCGGCCGTCGCCCATCACGCCGACGGACTTCACCGGCAGGAATACCGCGAAGGCCTGCGCGGTTTTGTCATACCAGCCGGATGCGCGCAGTTCTTCGATGAAGATCGCATCGGCTTCGCGCAACAGGTCGGCGTACTGCGCCTTGACCTCTCCGAGGATGCGCACGCCAAGGCCGGGACCCGGAAACGGATGGCGGAACACCATGTCGCGCGGCAGGCCCAGCGCAAGGCCGAGGTCACGCACTTCATCCTTGAACAACTCGCGCAGCGGCTCCAGCAGCTTCAGGTGCAATGTATCCGGCAGGCCGCCGACGTTGTGGTGCGACTTGATGGTATGCGCTTTCTTGGTCTTGGCTCCCGCGGACTCGATGACGTCAGGATAGATGGTGCCCTGCGCCAGCCATTTCGCCGCCGGCAGTTTCGCGGATTCGGCCTGGAACACCTCGACGAATTCGCGGCCGATGATTTTCCGCTTTTGTTCAGGGTCGGTAACGCCTTTCAGATGGCCCATGAACTGGTCGCGCGCGTCGACATGGATCACCCGCACGCCCAGGTTTTGCGCAAAAGTGGCCATCACCTGCTCGGCCTCGTTGAGCCGCAGCAGGCCATTATCGACAAATACGCAGGTCAGCTGTTTGCCGATGGCGCGGTGGATCAGCGCAGCGGCCACCGAGGAATCGACACCGCCCGAAAGACCGAGGATGACCTCCTCCGTGCCGACCTCGCGCCGGATGCGCTCGACAGCCTCCCCGACATAATCGGGCATGCTCCAGTCGCCCTTGAGGCCGCAGATGCCCAGCACAAAGCGTTCGATCAGCGCCCTGCCCTGAGGCGTGTGCGTGACTTCAGGATGGAACTGCACTGCGTAGAACCTTCGTGTTTCATCGGCCATGCCGGCAATGGGGCATGTATCGTTGCTGGCCATCAGCTTGAAGCCCGGTGGCATGTCGATGACCTTGTCACCGTGGCTCATCCAGACATCAAGCATGCCGTGGCCGTCAGCCGTGGCGCGATCCTGGATGCCTTTCAGCAGGGCGGTATGGCCGCGCGCGCGCACTTCGGCATAACCGAATTCGCGCACCTTGCCCATTTCAACCCTGCCGCCGAGCTGCCCGGCCATGGTCTGCATGCCGTAACAGATTCCCAGCACCGGCACGCCCAGTTCATACACCAGCGCCGGCGCCCGCGGCGTGCTGTCCTCCCAGACCGAGGCCGGGCCACCGGAAAGGATCACTCCGGCGGGCTTGAAGGCCTTGATGAAATCGTCGGTGACGTCGTGCGGATGGAGTTCGCAGTAAACGTGGAGTTCACGCACCCGGCGCGCAATCAACTGGGTGTATTGCGAACCGAAATCGAGAATCAGTATTTTTTCGTGATGCACGGGCATTACCGTTGCGGCTGGTTTTCAGGTGCCTGCGCCGGCGGCGCAGGAATGCAGGTCACTCAACGCGGTAATTCGGCGCTTCCTTGACGATCTGCACGTCGTGCACATGTGATTCGCGAACGCCCGCCGTGGTGATTTCCACGAACTCGGCGTCGCGCCTGACGGCATCGATGCTGCCGCAGCCCATGTAACCCATGCTTGCCCGCAGCCCGCCCATCAGCTGATGGATCAGCGGTGCCACGCCGCCTTTGTACGGGACCCGTCCTTCGACGCCCTCGGGCACCAGCTTTTCCGTATCAAGCTCGTCGTGTTCCTGGAAATAGCGGTCTGCGGATCCCTGCTGCATTGCGCCCAGCGATCCCATGCCGCGGTAAGACTTGTAGGATCGCCCCTGGAAAAGCTCGATTTCCCCGGGAGATTCCTCGGTGCCGGCAAACAGGCTGCCGACCATCACCGAATGCGCGCCGGCGGCAATCGCCTTGGCAATGTCGCCGGAATAACGGATGCCGCCGTCGGCAATCAGCGGCACATCGGTTTTCTGCAGGGCTTTCGCCACATTGGCCACCGCCGAAATCTGCGGCACGCCTATTCCGGCAACGATGCGCGTGGTGCAGATTGATCCCGGACCGATGCCGACCTTGACCCCATCCGCACCGTGGTCGGCAAGAGCCTTGGCCGCCGCCGCAGTGGCAATATTGCCGCCGATGACCTGGAGTCTCGGATACGTGCGCTTGAGCCAGCGTACGCGCTTGAGCACACCTTCCGAATGACCATGCGCCGTGTCGACGATGATGACATCGACGCCGGCCTCCACCAGCGCC
Source organism: Burkholderiales bacterium (assembly GCA_022843705.1). Taxonomy (GTDB): domain Bacteria; phylum Pseudomonadota; class Gammaproteobacteria; order Burkholderiales; family SG8-41. The sequence continues at coordinate 46,405 of JALHND010000008.1, read as the reverse complement.
TCGGCGCGTTCCTCGGTGCCCTCACCGACCCCGACTGCGGCACCCACGCGCAGGCGCCCCAGCTTGTCCTTGCAGGCGTTCGGATGTTCGGAGGACTTCAGGATGTCCTTGACGGTGACCAGTCCGCGCAGTTCGAAATTCTTGTTGACGACGAGGACGCGCTCCAGCCGGTGCTTGTGCATCAGCGCGCGCGCCTCTTCGCGGCTGGCACCCTCGCGCACGGTGATCAGCTTTTCGCGCGGGGTCATGATGTTCCTGACCGGCTGGTTGAGCTTGCGCTCGAAACGCAGGTCGCGGTTGGTGACGATGCCGACAACCTTGCCGTCGGCCGCAACCACCGGCAGGCCGGAGATGCGGTATTGCTGGGTCAGCGCCAGGACATCCTTCACGGTCATGTCCTGGGTGATGGTGATCGGGTCCTTGACGATGCCGCTCTCGAAGCGCTTGACCTTGGTGACCTCAGCCGCCTGCGCCTTCGGCGTCATGTTCTTGTGCACGATCCCGATGCCGCCTTCCTGGGCAATGGCAATCGCCAGGCGCGATTCGGTCACGGTGTCCATGGCCGCGGACAACAGCGGGATGTTCAGGGTGATGCCGCGGGTGATTTTGGTCTTGAGGCTGACTTCACGCGGCAGGATTGAAGAATGTGCCGGAATCAGCAGCACATCGTCGAAAGTCAGGGCTTTCTGCACCACGCGCATGGGATGCGTCCTTCGCAAAGCGCGGATTATAGGCGTTGAGGCGTAAACGGTAAACTGACTGTGGCGTTAGTCCATTGACTGAATGGCTCAAACTGGCTATTTTTCCCTGCAGCCGGGGCGCCCTTCAGCCGGCCCGGGACACGTGCCGGAAAAATGTCCCCGAAACTTCCCGGCTCACCTAACCAAGCAGGTGTCAAATGAGAACCACTGTTGTCGCCCTGGCACTGGCCGTCCTTCCCCTGGCAGCACATGCCCAGATCATGAAGTGTGTCGGCGCCGGCGGCCGTGTCGAATTTGCGGCGAGTTGCCCGCCCGGCACAAAAGCGGAAAACACCGGCATCCGCAACGCACCTGCGGCCGCGCCTGCGAATCCGCAAAAATCCGTGGCCGAGCGCGACGCCGAGTTCCGCAAGCGGCAGGCCGACCAGCAGGAAGCCGCGAAAAAAGCGGAGGAAAAAAACCAGGAAACGGCCGACCGCAGGCAGAACTGCGAAACCGCGCAGGCTTATCTGCGCAGCCTGCAGTCCGGCAACCGCATCGGCAAAACCGACCCCAAGACAGGCGAGCGGGTATTCCTGGAAGACAATGAACGCGCCGCCGAAATCGCGCGGGCGCAACGCGCGGCAGATACCAACTGCAAGTGATCCACTAGTCCCTGCTGCGCCTGCGTCGCACCTCCTTGGGGTCGGCGCGCAATACCCTGTAGATCTCCACCCGGTCGCCCTGCTGCAACACTGTTTCGCGGGATATCCTGCGGCCATGGATGCCGATGGGCGCGTTGGCGAAATCGACGCCGGGGAACTCCGCCTGAAATCCGCAGCGCTCGACCGCAACACCGGCGGTAACCCCGCAGGGCAGCTTCAGGGTTGTGGACAGCTGACGGTCGGGTAGCGCAAAAACAATGCCGACTTCTATTTCCGTTTCAGCCTTTTCCATGCAGTTGTCCGGCGCGTTTCAGGAAGGCGTCCACCATGGTCCCCGCGATATGCCCGAAAACCGGTCCCGCAATCTTCTCGAACAGCAGGCTGGAGAATTCGTAATGCAGGCTGAAGTCGATCCTGCAGGCCGCATCACCCAGCGGTGTGAAACGCCATTCGCCATCAAGGACGCGAAAAGGGCCTTCGACCAGCTTCATCACCATCCGCTCCGGCGGCTCCTTCCGGTTCTCCGTGGCGAAACTCTGCCGCACACCGCGGAAACTGATGTGGATGGCTGCACAGGTCGTTTCCGCCGTCCGCAGCGTCACTGTGGTGGCACTGCACCAGGGCAAAAATTCCGGGTAACGCTCGACATCGTCGACCAGGGCAAACATTTCCGCCGCGCTGAATTCGACCAGGGCTGAACGCGAAACCTTCATGCGGTTGACCGCAACTGCCCTTCCGGGCCGGTTAGAATACGGCTGTCCATGCGCAGGCCCATATGAGTATCGTTCAGAACAAAAAGGCGTTTCACGACTATTTTATCGAACAGCGTTTCGAGGCGGGTATCGCCCTTGAGGGCTGGGAGGTCAAAGCCGTGCGGGCCGGCCGGGCGCAGATCAAGGAAGCCTACGTGATTGTCAGCAACTCCGAGCTTTTCCTGCTCGGCTGCCACATCAGCCCGCTGCCCACTGCGTCGACTCACGTGCTGCCGGACCCGACCCGCACCCGCAAGCTGCTGTTGCATGCCGAGGAAATCACCCGCCTGATCGGCAGCGTCGAACGTGCGGGTTATACGCTGGTACCGCTGGATCTGCATTACTCAAAAGGCCGGATCAAGCTGGAAATCGGATTGGCCAAGGGCAAAAAGCAGCACGACAAGCGTGCGACCGAAAAAGACCGGGAGTGGCAACGCGAGCAGCAGCGCCTGGTGCGCGCCAGGACCTGAACATTGCGGGAGAATGGCGCCGGAGCCTCCGGCGCAGGATGGGGTGGCTGATGGGACTCGAACCCACGACAACCGGAATCACAATCCGGGACTCTACCAACTGAGCTACAGCCACCACTGGAACTGCCATGATCAGCGCCGGAATCTGGCGCGCCCGGCGGGACTCGAACCCACAACCCCCGGCTTAGAAGGCCGGTGCTCTATCCGGTTGAGCTACGGGCACAAAATCGGGCGGGAATGCCGGGCGAACCCCGCCTAAACCGAAGGCGCGTAATATACTCCGCCCCCTGCTCGAGCGTCAATTGGACAGGCGGCAGAGCGGGCGTTCCTTTGCTTGCGACGGGTATCGAATTCTGTTATTAAAGCTTCTTTTTTAAGCGCACGAAACCTCCTCATGGCCACCGAAATGCTGAAAAACTTCCCTGCTTACAAAGCCAAGGGAAAAGAGGAATACATGAATGCGCGGCAACTGGCGCATTTCCGCAAAATGCTCGAGGAAATGAAGCGGGAGCTCTCCCAGGACATCGACCGCACCGTCCACACGATGCAGGACGAGGCCACCATTTTTGCCGATCCCAACGACCGTGCAAGCCAGGAATCCGACATGTCGCTGGAACTGCGCAACCGGGACCGCGAGCGCAAGCTGATCAAGAAAATCGACGAAACAATCGCCCGCATCGCAGCCAAGGATTACGGTTATTGCGATTCCTGCGGCGTGGAAATCGGGCTCAAGCGGCTGGAAGCGCGTCCGACTGCAACGCTCTGCATTGACTGCAAGACACTCGACGAACTGCGCGAGCGCCAGGTCGCCAAGTAATCACGGACATCAGCCGGAAAAAACAAAGGGGGCCGAGGCCCCCTTTGTTTTTTCCGCAGCCGGTGTCCGGCGCGCGGCAATTCCTGTTACTGGACCGGCGCAGCCTGCTCCGCAGGTGCGTTAACAGCCTTCATCGACAGGCGCAGGCGTCCTTTTTCATCGGCCTCAAGCACCTTGACCCGCACCGCCTGGCCTTCCTTGAGGTGGTCGGCGACGCTATTCACCCGCTCGTTGGCAATCTGCGAGATGTGCAGCAGGCCGTCACGGCCGGGAAGCACGCTGACAATGGCGCCAAAGTCGAGCAGCTTGAGCACGGTGCCGTCGTAAATGCGGCCGACCTCGACATCCGCCGTCAGGTCTTCGATGCGCTTGCGGGCATTTTCACCGCCCTCCGACGACACGCAGGCGATGGTCACCGTGCCGTCATCCTGGATGTCGATCGTGGTGCCGGTTTCCTCGGTGATGGCGCGAATGACCGCCCCGCCCTTGCCGATGACGTCGCGGATCTTCTCCGGCTTGATCTTCATCGTGATCATCCGCGGCGCCCAAGCGGAGAGCTCGGTACGCGGCGCGTCGATCGCAGTGCGCATTTTTTCCAGGATGTGCAGACGTCCCTCGCGGGCCTGGACCAGGGCGGCATGCATGATTTCCTTGGTGATGCCGGTGATCTTGATGTCCATCTGCAGGGCGGTGACGCCCGTCTCGGTGCCCGCCACCTTGAAATCCATGTCACCGAGGTGATCTTCATCACCAAGGATGTCGGAGAGCACCGCAAAGCGGTTGCCTTCCTTGATCAGCCCCATCGCGATGCCGGCAACCTGTGCCTTCAGCGGCACGCCGGCATCCATCAGCGACAGGCAGCCGCCGCAGACCGATGCCATCGAGCTCGAGCCGTTTGATTCGGTGATTTCCGAAACAACACGGATCGAATAGGCAAACTCTTCGGCAGTGGGCAGCACGGCCACAAGCGCACGCTTGGCCAGGCGGCCGTGACCGATTTCGCGGCGCTTCGGGGAGCCGACGCGGCCGGTTTCGCCGGTCGAATACGGCGGGAAGTTGTAGTGCAGCATGAAACGGTCGCGGTATTCGCCCTGCAGCGCATCGATGATCTGCTCGTCACGCGAGGTGCCGAGGGTGGCAACCACGATTGCCTGGGTCTCGCCGCGGGTAAACAGCGCTGAACCGTGGGTCCTGGGCAGCACACCGGTGCGGATGGTGATCGGGCGCACGGTGCGGGTATCACGTCCGTCGATACGCGGCTCGCCGTCGAGAATCTGGTTGCGCACGATCTTGGCTTCGAGGTTGCCCAGCTCGTTTTTCACTGCATTGATCAGGTCGGCGGAGGCATCGGCCGGCAGCAGTTCCGCAACGACTTTCTGGGTGATTTCCTTGATGCGCACGGTACGCGCCTGTTTCTGCCTGATCTGGTATGCGGCGCGCAGCTCGGCCTCGGCAATCTGCGACATCCGCGCGATCAACTGCTCGTCCTTCGCCGGCGCCTGCCAGTTGTATTCAGGCACTCCGATCTCGTCGACCATCTCGTTGATCGCCTTGATCACGACCTGCATCTGCTCGTGACCGAACACGACCGCACCAAGCATGACGTCTTCGGGCAACTGCTGAGCCTCGGACTCGACCATCAGCACGGCCTGCTCGGTACCGGCAACAACCAGGTCCAGCTGCGAGGTTTTCAGTTCGGTCGCCGTCGGATTGAGAATGTACTGGCCATTGGCGTAAGCGACCCGCGCAGCGCCGATCGGGCCGGCGAAAGGCACGCCGGACAACGCCAGGGCGGCGGATGCACCGACCATCGCCGGAATGTCGGAATCGATTTCGCTGTTCGACGACATCACCGTAGCGACGATCTGGATCTCGTTGTAAAACCCCTCGGGGAACAGCGGACGGATCGGACGGTCGATGAGACGACAAGTCAGGATTTCCTTTTCCGAAGGACGGCCTTCACGGCGGAAAAAACCGCCGGGAATCTTGCCGGCGGCGTAGGTCCGCTCCTGGTAATCCACCGTCAGCGGGAAAAAATCCTGTCCCGGTTTGGCATTGCGCGCCGCCACGGCGGTCACCAGGACCACCGTATCCTCCATCGTCACCAAAACCGCACCGGAAGCCTGGCGCGCGATTTCGCCGGTCTCCAGCGTCAGCTGGTGGCGGCCCCACATCAAAGTTTTCTTTACCGGGTTCAAAATGGTTTTCCTTTTCTCTTTGCTCTGCTCAAAAACAAAAAGACCGCACACGCGGTCTTCCGGAGGATCAATAAGTGCTAGCTGCCGGCGCTCCCCAGCGCCGGCTTTACAACCAGGCACCGTGCGGACTGCACACGGACACCGGCATTGCAGACCTGCATGACGGCCTGCTTACTTGCGAAGGCCAAGACGCTCGATCAGCGCCTTGTACTGCTCGGCCTTGGTTCTTTTCAGATAATCCAGCAGTTTGCGGCGTTTGCTGACCATCCGCAGCAGACCACGGCGGGAATGATGATCCTTGCTGTGCGCCTTGAAATGTTCTGTCAAATCCGTGATGCGTGCGGTCAGCAATGCGACCTGGACCTCGGGTGAACCCGAATCGCCCTTGGCACGCTGAAAGTCCTGCAAAACCTGCGCCTTTTGGGCAGTGGTTACAGCCATGTTCTGTCTCCGACGAAAAAACGCGTTATTTTACTCTGTAACTGCCGGATTACTCAAGCTGTTTGGGCCCGAAACAGCCGCTGCTGCCCGACCCAGCAGGCGCCGGGCCAGCAGGATTCCTGCGGTGAGTTCACCTACACCAAAAAAATCCCCTTCAGCCCCGTAAAGCCGATGCAACCCCGGAGATCCCGACTGCCCGAGGTCGGCCTGCTGCCCCATCAGCAGGCGGCGCTCCAGGTCGGCGGCCACGTCGAGTCGCGGCAATCCGGCAGCAAAAGTATCCACCGGCAACATTTTATCCAGCCTCTGCGGCAAGGGCATCGCCTCCAGTTCCACCATCGAAACGGCTTGATCCAGATCCAGATTGCCGGCCGCCTCCCGCGTCAAGGCCGTCAGATGTGCACCACAGCCCAGGACGCGGCCGATGTCCTCGGCCAGCACCCGGATATAAGTGCCTTTACTGCAGAATACTCGAATAATCAAAAATTTATCTTTATAATCAACAACTTGTATTGATTTAATAACTATGGAACGAGTTTCCCGCTCCACTGTGACACCCGACCGGGCATAGACATAAAGCGGCTTGCCACCGACCTTGATCGCCGCATGCATGGGAGGCAGTTGCTGCTGGGGACCCGTAAACCCCCGCACCACCTCCTCAATCTGCGCCCGGGTCACGGCTACCGGCGACTCTGCCGTCACTTCGCCCTCGGCATCCCCGGTCGTGGTGGTCATTCCCAGCCGCAGGGTTGCCAGATAACGCTTGTCGGCATCCAGCAGGAATTGTGAAAACTTGGTCGCTTCGCCAAAGCCGATCGGGAGCAGTCCGTCGGCCATCGGGTCCAGCGTTCCGGTATGCCCGGCCTTGCGCGCGTTGAACAGCCACTTGGCACGGGCCACCGCCTGCTGCGAAGTCAGCCCCCGTGGCTTGTCAAGCAACAGCACACCGTCGACCACTTCACGGCCGGCAGCAGCCGGTGTCACGGCCGTTTTTTCCCTGCGGGCTCGGCCACAGCCTCGTCAATCAGCCGGGACAGCCGCATGCCGCGTTCGATCGAGACATCGTAATGGAAGTGAAGTTGCGGAACCGTGCGCAGCTTGATGCGTTTTGCCAGGGCGCTGCGCACGAAGCCCGAGGCATGCCCAAGCGCGCGTTCGGCCGCCTCCTGCTGCGCGGGTTCCCCGAGAACCGTGAAGAACACCTTGGCATGCGCATTGTCCTGCGACACCTCGACATCGGTCACGGTAACCAGCGCAACGCGGGGATCCTTGATCTCCAGGCGGATGATGTCGGACAGCTCGCGCTGGATCTGATCGGCAATCCGCCGTCCGCGGGAAAAATCTTTAGGCATGGAACCCCCGATCTGCAAACAGCCGGCCGGCGACGCGGAAACTCCTTATAACGTCCTCGCCACTTCGACAACTTCAAAGACTTCCAGCTGGTCACCTTCCTTGATGTCGTTGAAGTTCTTCAGCGACAGGCCGCATTCGAAGCCGGCCTTGACTTCGCGCACGTCATCCTTGAAGCGCTTGAGCGAATCAAGCTCACCCTCGTGTATGACTACGTTGTCGCGGAGCACGCGCACCCTGGAACCCCTGCGGATCAGTCCTTCGAGCACGTAACAGCCGGCAACCGCGCCGACTTTTGAAATGCGGAAGACCTGCCGGATTTCCACCAGGCCAACTGCATTTTCCTTGCGCTCCGGCGACAGCATCCCGGTCAGGGCGGCCTTGATTTCGTCCACCGCATCGTAAATCACGTTGTAGTAGCGAATGTCGACGCCGTTGCCTTCGGCCAGCTTGCGCGCCATGCCGTCGGCCCTGGCATTGAAGCCGATGATGACCGCCTTAGAGGCCAGCGCCAGGTTGACGTCGGATTCCGTGATGCCGCCGACGGCGGCATGCACGATGTTGACCTTCACTTCGTCGGTCGAGAGCTTGCCCAGCGCGTGGGTGAGACCTTCGAACGAACCCTGCACATCCGCCTTGATGATCAGCGACAGCGTCTTGACCTCGCCATCACCCATCTGATCGAACATGTTCTCAAGTTTTGCGGCCTGCTGCTTGGCCAGTTTCACGTCGCGGTATTTGCCCTGGCGGAAGAGGGCGATTTCACGCGCCTTGCGCTCGTCACCCAGCACCATGACTTCGGCGCCTGCAGCCGGGACATCGGACAGACCCAGCACTTCCACCGGAATCGACGGCCCGGCGGACTCTATGGTTTTCCCTGTTTCGTCCAGCAATGCCCGCACACGTCCGAACACCGCGCCCGCGAGAACCACGTCACCCCGCTTCAGGGTTCCCGACTGCACCAGCACGGTCGCCACGGGACCGCGCCCCTTGTCGAGCCTGGCTTCGACAACGATGCCCTTCGCCGGCGCATCGCGCGGCGTTTTCAGTTCCAGCACTTCCGCCTGGAGCAGTATGCGCTCCAGCAGACTGTCTATGCCCTGCCCGGTCTTTGCGGAGACCTCGACAAACATGGTGTCACCGCCCCATTCTTCAGGCACCACTTCACGGGCAGCAAGATCCTGCTTGACCCGCTCCGCATTGGCCTCGGGCTTGTCTATCTTGTTGAGCGCCACCACGATCGGCACATTACCTGCCTTTGCGTGATGAATGGCTTCAGCCGTCTGCGGCATCACGCCGTCATCCGCAGCCACCACCAGAATCACCAGGTCAGTCACCTTCGCTCCCCGCGCGCGCATGGCGGTGAAGGCTTCGTGGCCGGGGGTATCGAGGAAGGTGATCATGCCGCGCGGCGTTTCCACGTGATAGGCACCGATATGCTGGGTAATGCCGCCCGCTTCGCCGCTGGCGACGCGGGTGCGCCGGATGTAGTCAAGCAGTGATGTCTTGCCGTGATCGACGTGCCCCATCACCGTGACCACCGGCGCTCGCGGCTCCGCTTTCACCTCGGCCTGCCCTGCGGATTCGACAAGGAAGGCATCCGGTTCGTCCAGTTTGGCGCGCTTCGCCGTATGACCCATTTCCTCCACCAGGATGATCGCCGTATCCTGGTCGAGCACCTGGTTGATGGTCGCCATGGTGCCGAGCTTCATCAGCGCCTTGATGACTTCGGCTGCTTTAACCGACATCTTGTGCGCCAGATCGGCGACTGTAATCGTTTCAGGAATAAGCACCTCGCGCACAACCGGCTCAGTCGGCGCCATGAAGCCGTGCTGCTGATCGCCCTCATGCTTGTGGGTGGTGCGATGCACCTTGCGTTCCCGCCAGCCCAGTCCGCCGGATGCATCCCCTCGGGTCTTGATGCTGCGCTTGCGTGCGGCCGGATCCTGCCACACGACCTGCTTGACCGGCTTTTTGGGGCCTTTTTTGGCTTTGTTTGCCGCATCGCCGGCAGGCACTGCCGGCTTGTGTATCGTGCCTTCCACGACGGGCTCCACAGCCGGAGAAGCCGCAGTCTGCTCGGCAACCGGCTGCACTGCCTTTGCCACAGCCGCCTCGGCTGCCGCTTCCGCGGCGACCTGCGCCTTTTTGCGTTTTTCCTGCTTCTTGGCAACATCTTCGGCCTGCCTCGCCGCCAGCTCAGCCTGCTGTTTGGCCTCCGCCTCGCGGGCGGCAATTTCAGCGGCATCAAGCACCGGTTTTGCGACCTGCGGTTCCTCGACCTTTTCCGGCTCGACGGCATCACGCTTGATCAGCACGCGCTTTTTCCGCACCTCGACCTGGATGGTGCGCGCCTTGCCTGTCGTGGCATCCGCCTTCTTGATTTCAGTGGTCTGCCTGCGGGTCAGCGTGATTTTCTGCTTCCCGTCCTTGGCGCCATGCGATTCCCGCAAATGATCGAGAAGCTGGGTTTTGTCCTTCTCCGTCAGAACGGCATCGCCGGTCAGCGCTTTTGTGACACCTGCCGCACGCAACTGCTCAAGCAGCAACTCCGGCTGGACGCCCAGTTCCTGGGCAAACTCTTTGACTTTTATCTGTGCCATTGCTCGTTATTTTCGGATCTCAGGCATTCGTTTCGGCAAACCACGGCGCACGCGCTGCCATGATGAGTGTTTTTGCACGTTCGGCATCCATCTCGGTCAGCTCGACGAGATCATCAGTCGCGTAATCCGCGAGATCTTCCTGCGTGGCGATGCCCTTGGAGGCCAGCAAGCGTGCAGTGTCGTTATCCATGCCTTCAACTTTCATCAGGTCTTCGATGTCGTGCTCGACTTTTTCCTCGCTGGCAATCGCCTGCGTCAGCAACGCGTTACGGGCACGGCTGCGCAGTTCATTGACCGTCGCTTCGTCGAAGGCCTCGATTTCCAGCATTTCGCTGAGCGGCACATAGGCCACCTCCTCCAGAGTCGAAAATCCTTCCTGCACGAGTATGTCCGCCACTTCCTCGTCGACGTCGAGCTTTTCCATGAACTCGGCCCGTGTGCGCGAGGTTTCTTCCTCGCTTTTCTTCTGCGCATCAACCTCCGTCATCAGGTTGAGCTCCCATCCTGTCAGCTCACCCGCCAGACGAACGTTCTGCCCGTTGCGCCCGATGGCCTGCGCCAGGTTTTCCTCGTCGACGACGATGTCCATGCTGTGTTTCTCTTCGTCAACGACGATGCTGCTGACTTCCGCGGGAGCCAGCGCATTGATGACAAACTGCGCCGGATCCGGATTCCACAGCACGATGTCGACGCGCTCCTGTGCAAGCTCCGCAGTGACTGCCTGCACGCGCGAGCCGCGCATGCCGACGCAGGTTCCGATCGGATCGATGCGCGCATCCTTCGAATGCACTGCGATCTTGGCGCGGGAGCCGGGATCGCGGGCGGCGCCCTTGATCTCGAGCAGGCCTTCCTCGATTTCCGGCACCTCGAGTTCGAACAGCCTCGCAATGAACTCCGGCGCGGTGCGAGAAAGGATCAGGTGCGGACCACGGGCCTGGCGATCGACCTTCCAGACATAGGCGCGCACGCGGTCGCCGAGCCGCAGGTTTTCCTTGGGAATCATCTGGTCGCGCGGCAGCACGGCCTCCAGCCGTCCGGATTCGACGATGGCGTTGCCGCGCTCCATGCGCTTGATCACGCCGGTGACAAGATGCTCCTTGCGTGCCAGGAAATCGTTGAGGATCTGCTCGCGCTCGGCATCGCGTATCTTCTGCACAATGACCTGCTTGGCGGTCTGGGCGCCGATACGGCCAACCTCCATGCCTTCGAGCGGTTCTTCGATGAAATCGCCGACCTCGTATTCCGGATCTTCTTCCTGCGCCTCGTGGAGCTTGTACTGGCGCGACGGAAATTCGATCTCCTCGTTCTTCACCACTTCCCAGCGGCGGAAAAAGGAAAACTCGCCGGTTGTGCGGTCCACCGATGCGCGAACCTCCACATCCTCGGTGAATTTTTTCTTGGCCGCGGAAGCCAGGGCGAGTTCGAGCGCGCCGAACACGATTTCCTTGTCGACGTTCTTTTCGCGCGCCAGCGCATCCACCAACAGCAGAATTTCACGATTCATATCCGTCTCCCGCTCAGAGCGCCGGCACCAGCCGCGCCTTATCCACATTGCCGAGGTCCAGCGACAGCACCCGCCCGTCGACTTCCAGACCCACTTTGCCTTCCCCTGCTTCGCACAGCATGCCGACGAAATTGCGCTGCCCCTCCAGTGGAACCCGCAGCTTCAGCCTTGCCGTCTGGCCGGCAAACCGCGCAAAATCCCGTGCCGTGCGCAATGGCCTGTCCAACCCCGGAGACGAAACCTCCAGACGGTCATACGCCACGTTTTCCACCGCAAACAACCGGGTGAGATGGTTACTCACCAAGGCACAATCATCGACATTGATGCCGCCCGGCTTGTCGATGAAAACGCGCAACAGCGCCCCCCTCGCGGAGCGTTCCAGCTCCACCAGTTCATAGCCCAGCCCGGCCAGCGTTTTTTCAAGCAAACCCTGCAAATCCATGCGAATCCAGCACCACAAACAAAAAATGGGCGATCCGCCCATCCGTGTGTGTGCCGCCCAATCTGTTCCACAGAACTTTGAAGTATAACAAAAATTTGCCACTCGTCCAATAAAAGCCCGCCTTGCAGACCCTCCGCAGGGGAAAGAACAATTTATTAAAAATCAATGGGTTAATTTAATTATCCGCAAGAACCTAGTGACACACTGGATTACCAGCTTGCCGTTGCAGGATAACTGTATATAATTACAGTCATGAGTGATGAAAATTTCAGCGAATCCCAGAAGCCGCTGACTCCCCGTCAGATCGAGATCCTGCGTTTGATCGAGACACACGTCGAGGAATCCGGCTTTCCGCCGACCCGTGCCGAAATCTGCACTGCCATGGGCTTCAGTTCCCCCAACGCCGCGGAAACCCATCTTCGCGCCCTTGAGCGCAAGGGTGTCATTGAAATGACCTCGGGAGCCTCCCGGGGCATCCGGCTGAAACAACCTTCCACACTGCCGGTTGTCGGACGAGTGGCCGCCGGCAGTCCGATGCTCGCCGAACAGAACGTCGAACAGCGCTGCCGTGTCGATCCGGCACTGTTTGAACCTGCTGCAGACTACCTGCTTCGCGTGCGCGGCATGAGCATGCGTGATGCAGGAATTCTCGAAGGCGACCTGCTGGCGGTGCATCGCACCCAGAATTTCCGCTCGGGACAGATTGTCGTTGCACGCCTGCATGACGAAGTCACGGTAAAACGCATCCAGCGCAACCGGAACATTGTGGAGCTGCTTCCGGAAAATCCCGATTTCCAGCCCATTACCGTTGATCTGAAGCGTGAACCCCTGGAGATCGAGGGCATCGCGGTCGGCGTGATCCGCAACGGCAAATGGTGACCCGGCTGTATCAGTTGCCACACCGTCACTGGAGTGGATCCCGCGCCGCCACGACAGCTGACGCGGTCACTGTTGTACTGCAGCCGGCCGTGAAAATCCCTCCACCGGCTACCCGGAGCTTGGCGCAGTACTGCCTGGCAAGGGGTGGCCGGCAGTTGCACTGACCGAAATATTCTTTGACCGTCCGGGCATCGGTGAACTTAAGTTGCTGATGCCTGCAGCAGCCCTGTTCACCCGCAATGGATACTGGCTGCCCCTGATAGCCCCACCCTCCATTCCCTATCCTCCGGCACTGACCCGGCCTCGGCATCGACCTGCGCCAGAGGCTGCTGCTTCGTGCCGATTCTTCCAGGGAACAGGTTGGGGTCTGCGAGCAACTGCTCAAATCAGGCCAATGCGGCATTGCACTGATATGGCTGGAATCAAACAATGCATACCTCCTGCGCCGCCCGCAGGATCACAACAACTTGCCGGGACGCCTCGCCACAACTTGACGGGATTTCCGCTGAATACGGAAGCCGCTTACAGGGAGTAATCGAGCCCCATCACCTCGCGCACGTCGCGCAGCGTCTCCTGCGCCATCTTGCGCGCCTTCTCGCAGCCATCGGCGATGATGTTGCGCACCAGTGTCGGATCGTCAAGAAAACGCTCGGCGCGTTCCCGCATCGGCTTCTGTTCCGCAACGATGGCATCGATCACCGGCTGTTTGCACTCGAGGCAGCCGATGCCTGCGCTGCGACAGCCCTCCTGCACCCATTTTTTCCTGGTTTCGTCCGAATACACCTGGTGCAGCTGCCATACCGGGCATTTTTCCGGATCACCGGGATCGGTTCGCTTGATGCGCGCCGGATCAGTCGGCATGGTTTTCACCTTCCTCGCCACTTCTTCCGGGCTCTCGCGCAGCGCAATGGTGTTGTTGTAGGACTTCGACATTTTCTGCCCGTCGAGCCCGGGCATTTTTGCAGCCTCGGTCAGCAGGGCCTGCGGTTCCGTCAGGATGACCTTGCCGCCGCCCTCGATGTATCCGAACAGGCGTTCGCGGTCGCCCAGCGGCAGGTTCTGGGTTTCCTCGAGCAGCGCGCGTGCGGCAGCCAGTGCACCGTCGTCGCCCTTTTCCAGGTAATCCGTGCGCAGCTTGCGGTAGAGCTTGCCGCGCTTCGCGCCCAGCTTCTTGATTGCCGTCTCGGCCTTTTCCTCGAATCCAGGTTCGCGCCCGAACACGTGATTGAAGCGCCGCGCGATCTCGCGGGTGATCTCGACATGTGGCACCTGGTCTTCTCCGACCGGCACCAGGTTCGCCCGGTAAATCAGGATGTCAGCGCTCTGCAGCAGCGGGTAACCGAGGAAGCCGTAGGTGGCGAGGTCTTTTTCCGCGAGTTTCTCCTGCTGGTCCTTGTAGGTCGGCACCCGTTCCAGCCAGGACAGCGGCGTGATCATCGACAGCAGCAGGTGCAGTTCGGCGTGCTCGGGCACTTTTGACTGGATGAACAGCGTCGCCTGAGCCGGATCAACCCCGGCCGCCAGCCAGTCCACCACCATGTCCCAGGCATGATTCTCGATCGTCGCCGGATCATCGTAATGCGTGGTCAGCGCATGCCAGTCGGCCACAAAAAACAGGCATTGATGCTCGTGCTGCAGCTTGATCCAGTTCTTGAGCACGCCGTGGTAGTGGCCGAAATGCAATGCACCCGTGGGGCGCATGCCGGAGAGAACGCGGTTTTCAAACATGAAGGGATCCGGAAATGACGAATGGGGTAAAGGGTTGTCACCGCAGATTGATAAAAATATCAATAAAAACAATTACTTATGAATAGCAGATGGCAGGACCGCCTCACCCGGGCGACTTTGATTTTAGCCGATGCCCGCAAGCTGCGCCGCAAAGGCATGATTTTCCGGGCTTTTTACAAACCCAAAGGGGCCAGTGCGCCCTTGCCGGCCCGCACCAGCAGCGGTGCCGGTCCGGTCAGGTCGACCACCGTCGATGGTTCGATGCCGCAGGAGCCGCCGTCCAGCACCAATTCGACCTGATGCTCCAGCCGCTCACGGATTTCCGCAGCATCGGTATGCGGCAGTTCGTCTCCCGGCAGCAGCAGCGTCGAGGACAGGATCGGTTCGCCCAGTTCCATCAACAGCGCATCGACCACCGGATGATCAGGGATGCGCAAGCCGATGGTCCGCCGCTTCGGATGCTGCAGACGTTTCGGCAGTTCGCGGGTCGCTTCCAGAATGAACACATAGCTGCCGGGCGTGGCTGCCTTGAGCAGCCGGAACTGGCTGTTGTCGACCTTGGCATAGGTCGCGAGTTCGGACAGGTCGCGACAGACCAGCGTCAGGTGATGCCGGGCATCAACATCGCGGATTGCACGGATGCGCTCCATCGCCGCCTTGTCACCGATGTGGCAACCCAGTGCGTAACAGGAGTCCGTGGGATAAACGATGATTCCGCCGGAGCGGATGATGTCGGCCGCACGCCGGATCAGGCGCGGCTGCGGATTCTCCGGATGAATGGCAAAAAACTGCGACATGGCGTGTTACCCGCTCTGCTGCGCCGGATATCAGAATGCCGTCCAGACCGGCGTGCAGCCGGCCGGCAGCACCGGCACATTGCCGATGTCGCGATAACCCTCCCCGGGGCCGTGGAAATCCGAACCTGCCGAGGCCAGCAGGCCGAAACGGCGGGCATAACGCGCCCAGGTGACAAACTCGTCCGGCGCATGCGAACCCGTGACCACCTCGACGGCGGTGCCGCCGAGCCCGATGAACTCCTCCAGCAGGCGCTCGCACTGCTGTTGGTTCAGCGGATAACGGCCGGGATGCGCCAGCACGGCCACGCCGCCACTGCCGGAGATCCAGCGCAGGGCTTCGGCCAGTTCCGCCCACTGGTGCGGCACATAACCCGGCTTTCCGGGCGTCAGGTAACCGCGGAACACGGCATTGGTGTCGCGCGCATGTCCTGCTTCCACCAAGTAGCGGGCAAAATGCGCGCGGCTGACCAGTTCCGGATTTTTTGCATAACGCCGCGCCCCCTCCAGGCTGCCGGGAATGCCCGCTTCGGCCAGGCTCGCCGCGATGCGCTGTGCGCGATGTTCGCGTCCGCTGCGGATCGCCGCCAATCCCTCATGCAGCGGCAGATGTGCAGGATCGATGCACAAGCCGACGATATGGAGGGTGACCGCCTCCCATTGAACGGAAATTTCGACTCCGTCGATCAGCCGGATTCCCCAGGCAGCAGCGGCCTCGCGCGCCGCCACCAGACCGCCGGTTTCGTCGTGATCCGTAAGCGCCAGCATGTCGACACCGCGCTGCACCGCACGCTCGACGAGAACCTCCGGGCCCAGCATGCCGTCGGAAAAAGTGGAGTGGCTGTGTAAATCGACTTTCATTAAAAATCAATAAAATCAATAAATTAGGATACAAAAAATGCATCATACCAAAGTCTTCCGATGCTGTAAGTACTGCCCCGCAGATACGACTGAATGACATGAAGCTGCTGCGCAATGTGATGGCTCCGCTACTGCTGGTGCTCGCCGGTGCCGCCATGGCCTGTACCGCGGAATCCGGCAGGCAGCGTGTGCCCCTGCTGGAACTCTATACCTCGGAAGGCTGCGACAGCTGCCCGCCGGCCGATCACTGGCTGAGCATGCTGTCAGTCCGCGGCGTCTCGCCACACCGGGTGCTTGCGCTGGCGTTCCATGTTGACTACTGGAATCACCTCGGCTGGACAGATCCCTTTGCCCGGCCGGAGTTCAGTGAAAGGCAAAGGGATGCAGCACGGCGAAATCGTGCACGCCTGGTTTATACGCCGCAGTTTCTTCTGGATGGCGCGGACTACCGGCGCAGCCGGCTTCGCGACGACTTCAGCGAACGGCTGGCAGCAATCGGCAGCAGGCCGGCCGGTGCCTTTATCCGCGCCGGCATCCATGGCAAAGACCCGCAGCAAAGTCTGCATTTGACAGTCAACGGCATTGACCCGGCTCACCGCAGTCTTGCCCGGGTCTATTGGGCCATTTACGAGAACAGGCTTGCCAGCGCGGTGTCCGCTGGAGAAAACCGTGGAAAACGACTGGAACATGATGCCGCGGTACGACATCTGGCCGGGCCGTATACGACAAATGCCGAGGGCATCCTTGCCCTGGCAGCGCCGCTCCGCAAGGAGCGGAACTGGAAAATCGCCGATCTCCATCTCGCGATATTTGTCCAGCAAGCCGCCACCGGCGAAACATTGCAGGCGCTGAGCCTGCCGTGGTGTACCCATGGGCACTGACTCTTTAAAAACAATGGCTTAGACAACACGGCGGCATTCATTCGGTTATACTGGAAGCAGTCAACAGGGTTGGCGTGACCGAATGAACCGGAGTCAGCGCATTGCATTGATCGTCGCCGCAGTGAACCTGCTGCTGATCGTGCTTTTCCCGCCAATAGACCAGTATTCCATCGCCTCGACGGCGGTGCCGGTGTTCGCCGGATTTCATTTCATCCTCAGCCTGCCACCGCTGGGACAAATCAACCCGGACCTGCTGGTCATTGAAATTCTCGTTGTGCTTGTCAATCTGGCAATCGCCTGGCTGTTGCTGCGCGATCGACCTGCCACAACAGGCCGGCCCCGCAAACTCGGACTGCAGAATGCCGCATTGTTGTTCACCGGAGCCAATCTGGTGCTGATGCTGCTGTTCCCCCCGATGGAGTCGGTGTTCGCGCTGACCAAAGCCGCGATTCCGACCTTCGAGGGCTTCTATTTCATCTTCTCGCGCAAACCGGCGCACGTGATCGTCGAGACGCTGCTGTACATCGAGATCGCTTTCATCCTCGCGAATGGGGCACTGCTGTGGCTGATTTTCCGGGAACGTCAGGCGCCCAGCGGTGATGACATCCGGGCCGCAATGCGGCACTTCACGCAGCGCTAGTCAGCAGCGGCTGGTGCAGCCGGCTCTGCGCCGGCACATGCTGGGCCAGAAATTCCATCTGGTCGGCAAGAATGCGGCGATTGGTCAATATCAGGTATTCAGCGCGGTTGGGCACATACGGCAGGTAGACCAGCTCCATGCCGGCGCCTTCTGGGGTGCGATCACTCTTGCGTTCATTGCAGGCGCGGCAGGCGGTCACCACGTTCATCCAGGTATCACGCCCGCCCTTTGAAAACGGCACTATATGATCACGCGTCAGACGCGCACTGGCAAACCCCTGCGCGCAATAAGCGCAAATCTGGCGATCACGATGAAACAATTCACGATTGCTGAGCGGCGGAACCTGGTTGAATGACCGCATTGCCATCGCCTTGCCCTTGATCGCGATGATGCTCGCCCCGCTGATGACCGAACGCTCGCCGGTGATGCGGTTGGTGCCGCCGCGCACCGTGAATGCCTGGCGGCCCATGCTCCAGGCCACCTGGTTTTTGGAATAGTAGTAACAGGCATGCTGCCAGCTGATCCAGCGATGGGGAATGCCGTGGGTATCCAGCGTCAGGATCAGCGGGAACAGGCGGATCGCAGCCGGGTCACTCAATGTCGGATAATCGCCATCCATTGCGTGCACTATTCATCCTTGAATGAAGCGTGAGCAGATACTGCCTGAAAATTTACCAGATTTTTGAATATTTGGAAGTTTTCGGCATCCGGCTGGCCGTCAGCCAGCGTCCGGGGTATACTCCGGCGGCGTGTTTTTTACTGTTTCCCTGCCATTTCCACTTTTGCCGCCGGCCCTGCTGTTGCCCCTGCCCTGCGGCAAACCGCACGATGATGCGGAAATCATTCCAGGCCAGACCTGATTTGCCGTAGCGCCATGTCCTTCGCCGACCTCAAACTGATACCAGAACTCCAGCGCGCAGTCGCTGATGAGGGTTACACCGAACCAACCCCGATCCAGGCCAAGGCCATTCCCGCCGTCCTGGAACGCCGCGACATCATGGGCTGTGCCCAGACCGGCACCGGCAAGACGGCGGGGTTCACGCTGCCGCTGCTGCATTTGCTGTCCCCTTACGCCAACTCCAGCCCCTCGCCCGCCCGGCACCCGGTGCGCGCGCTGATCCTGACGCCGACCCGGGAACTGGCGGCCCAGGTCAGCGACAGCGTCAAAACCTACGGCAAACACCTGAAGCTGCGCTCCACGGTGGTCTACGGCGGCGTCGACATGCCGCCACAGACCAAGGCCCTGCGTGAGGGCGTGGAAATCCTGGTGGCAACTCCGGGGCGGCTGCTGGACCACGTGCAGCAGAAAAGCGTGGCGCTGGGACAGGTGGAGATCCTGGTCCTCGACGAAGCAGACCGCATGCTCGACATGGGTTTCCTGCCCGACATCCGGCGCATTCTTGCCCTGTTGCCGACACAGCGGCAAAGCCTGCTGTTCTCGGCCACCTTCTCGGAGGAAATCAAGAAACTGGCCAACCAGATGCTGCGCAGCCCGACGCTGATCGAAGTGGCGCGACGCAACGCGCCGGCCGATCTCGTAGACCACCAGGTCTACGACGTGGAGGCTGCCCGCAAGCGCGCCCTGCTCGTGAACCTGATCCGTTCCCGCGACATGAAGCAGGTGCTGGTTTTCCTGCGCATGAAACGCGACTGCAACAAGCTCGCACGCGAACTTGTGCGGGACGGCATCAACGCCACCGCAATCCACAGCGACCGCACCCAGGCCGAGCGCGAACAGGCGCTGTCGGACTTCAAGGAAGGCCGCTCGACCGTGCTGGTTGCGACCGACATTGCGGCACGCGGCATCGACATCGCCGAACTGCCTTTCGTGATCAATTACGAGCTGCCTTACACGCCCGAAGACTATGTGCACCGCATCGGTCGCACGGGACGCGCCGGCATGACCGGCGAGGCCATCTCTCTGGTCAGCCCGGATGAAAACCGGTTGCTGGTTGAAATCGAGAAACTGCTGAAACGCTCGATACCGCGCAAGTCCGCCGAAGTTGCGGCACCCGAGCACGGGCGTGAACGGCGGCCACGGCGCGAATCGCGCGATGAACCGCCTGCGGCAGAAACAGCGCCGCGCCACGCTCACCGCCCCCCGGCACCGCCCAAGGTGGCCAGTGACGGTTTCGATTTCAGCAAACCGTACCAGCCGTCCGCACCCGCAGCCGGCCAGCCGCCGGCCGCTGAAAAACCGCCATCCATCCGGCCGCGCGGCAACAGGCCGACCGCCGCCCTGCTCGGCGGCCTCGCCGCCAGGGAAAAGAAATGACCGGCATGTCCGGGCCCTGTAGCTGCTGATTCCGTGGAGTCGCTGTCAGCTGCGGAGCTGCTTTATTTCTGCTTCATCATATTCATCTCCTACGCAATCCGCGGCAGCTCGGGATTCGGCGGCGTCACGGTGCCGCTGCTGACCTGGATACTGTCCCTGAAAACCGTCGCACCGCTGGTCACCTTTCTCGGCCTGATCTCGTCCGCCGCCATACTCCGCACCGACTGGCGCCACGTGGCCTGGAAGGACCTGTGGCGCATCCTGCCATCCACGGCCATCGGCGTCGTCATCGGCGCATATTTTTTCAAGGTCCTTGATGCCCTCACGCTGGCGCGGCTGCTGGGCAGTGTCGTGCTGGCCTATGGCTGCTACGCCCTGCTCGCGACCTGGATGCCGGAGCGCGGGAAGCAGCTGCCGATGTCGGTAATCACCCCCGTTGCCGGCACCATCGCCGGATTCGTCGGCACGCTCTTCGGCTCGATGGCCGGCATGTTCTACGCCATGTATCTCGACATGCTGCGCCACGGCCGTGACGTCTTCCGCGCCACCGCAGCCGCCACCCTGTTCGCACTGGGCATCCTGCGCGGAGGCGCTTATGTCATCACCGGAGAATTCACCCGCGAAGTCATGATCACATGCGCGGCTGCCCTGCCGATGATGACCATCGGCATCTGGGCCGGCGGGCGCATCCATGCCAATCTCAACGACATCGCCTTCAGACGGCTGGTTGCAGTGATCCTGATCCTCAGCGGCCTGCCCCTGATCCTGCGCTGAAACGGTCATTCCGGCTGCGACTATAATCGCCGCTTAATTTTTCCATACGGACACCATCATGAAAATCCGCCTTCTCGCTCCGGCCGAATTGCAGCAGGCCCTGCATGACGGCCGGGAAATCGCCCTGCTTGACGTTCGCGAGGACGGCGAGTTCGGTGAAGACCACCTGCTGTTTGCGACCCCGCTGCCCTACAGCCGGCTGGAACTTGGCATCGGCCCGCTGGTGCCGCGCCGGACAGCGCGCATCGTGCTCTGCGATGACGGCGCCTCCGGTGTCGCGCAACGCGCCGCGGCAAGGCTCGCCGCGCTCGGCTACTCCGACCTTGCCGTGCTCGATGGCGGCACCCGTGGCTGGAAAGCCGCCGGATACGCCCTGTTCAAGGGAGTCAATGTGCCGAGCAAGCTGTTCGGCGAGCTGGTAGAGCACGCATACAACACGCCGCGCATCACCGCCACGGATCTGCTGAAAATGCGCGAAGCCGGAGAGGATTTTGCGCTCTTCGACGGCCGTCCGGTGCATGAGCACCACAAGATGACCATCCCCGGCAGCACCTGCTGCCCCAACGCCGAGCTGCCGTACCGGGTGGCCAGCATGGTCAAAAACCCGAAAACCAAGATCATCGTCAACTGTGCCGGGCGCACCCGCTCCATCCTCGGCGCGCAGACACTGATCAATTTCGGCATCCCCAATCCGGTGTACGCACTGGAAAACGGCACCCAGGGCTGGTACCTGTCCGACCTGCAGCTGGAATACGGATCCGCACTGCAGTACCCCGAGCAGCCTGATGCCGCCGCACTGCCCGCCCAGCAGCAGGCCGCCCGGGCGCTGATGAAACGTTTCGGTGTCAGAACCGTGGTCGCAGGCGAAGTCGCGGAGTGGCTGAAGGACGGCACACGCACCACCTATCTCTGCGATGTGCGCACGCCCGAAGAATTTGCCGCGGGCTCCATTCCCGGTGCGCAGCACACACCGGGCGGCCAACTGATCCAGGCCACCGACCAGTGGGTCGGTGTGCGCAACGCGCGCATCGTCCTGATCGACGGCGGTGACATGGTCCGCGCGCCCGTGGTCGCCAGCTGGTTGCTGCAACTCGGCTGCGAAGCCTGTGTGCTGGACGGCGGCGTCAGGGCCGGTCTCGCCGCTCCGCTGCCTGAAACACCCGCCCTGCCCGCGCTGCAGCCGATCAGCGCCGCCGAACTCAAATCGATGCTCGAAAGCGGATCATGCACGGCTTTTGATGTCGGCCCGAGCATGGCCTATCGCAAGGCGCACATCCCCGGCAGCCGCTGGAGCATCCGCACGCGCATCGCTCGTGATGCCGAAGGCCGGCAGATGCCGGTGGTGCTGATCGCCGGTGACGCGGACACTGCCCGCCTTGCGGCAACCGAACTGCTGGATGCCGGCATCCGTGACCTGCGCCTGTTCGAAGGCGGCGCCGCCGCCTGGAGCCGGGCCGGACATGACACCGCGTCATCCGCGGACATTCCGGCCGACCGCGAATGCATCGATTACCTGTTTTTTGTACACGACCGCCATGCCGGAAACCGAGAGGCCATGAAGCAGTATCTGGCCTGGGAAACCGGATTGATGGCGCAGCTCGGAGAGCAGGACAAATCGGTATTCCGCCTGCCGGCCCATTGAGCACGTGACCATCTGGGTCGACGCCGATGCCTGCCCCGGCGTGATCAGGGACATCCTTTATCGCGCTGCTGAACGTGCGGAAATACCGCTGGTGCTGGTGGCCAACCGGGTATTGCGGATTCGCCGCTCCCCATGGATCAGCATGGTCCAGGTGGAACCCGGTTTCGACGTCGCCGACCGGCATATCACCGGGCAGGTGGCCGCCGGCGACCTTGTCGTCACTGCCGACATTCCGCTGGCCGCTGCAGTGGTCGACAGGGAGGCCGACGCACTGAATCCGCGCGGCGAGCTGTATACCCGCGACAACGTGCAGGGCTTGCTCGACATGCGCAACTTCATGGACAGCCTGCGCAGCAGCGGCATCGAAACCGGCGGTCCGCGCGCACTGGACCGCAATGACCGCCAGTTGTTCGCCAGCCGGCTGGAACGCTGGATATCAGGCCGCGCCGGCAATCCCCGCGGAAACTAAAGCCGCTTGCCGGCAACAAGCGGCACCAAACATCCCCGATGCGGGTTATTTGCGCAATCCAAGCGTGCCCGCAAGCGCCTCGACCTCCGAGGCATACTCAGTCACCGCAGCCACGGTTTTCGCCGAATCCAGATAGTTCCAGGACCACAGATTCGCCTCAAGATCTTTTTTCCATTCATCCTGCGCAGCCAGTTGCGCATAACGCGCTTCCCAGTATTTCACCGCCGCAGCATCGGTTCCTTTCGGCGCAATCACCGCGCGGAAATTGGTCATCGTGCCCTTGATGCCCTGCTCCGACCAGGTCGGCACATCGGCCAGCACGCCACCCAGGCGCTGCGGCGACGACACGGAGATGGTGCGCATCTGCCCGTTGCGCACCAGTTGCACCACGGCCGATGCCGCTGTCGAAACGGCATCCACATGACCGCCCAGCAGCGCAGTGACCGAATCAGCGCTGCCCTTGAACGCGACAAAACGCACACGCCGCGGATCAATGCCGGCACGCTGCAGGGCCAGCGCCGCCGACAGGTGGTTGGCTCCGCCGATGGAGGTCGATACCCCGATCACCACCGAAGCCGGATCCTTCTGCAATCTCGCAACCAGGTCACGTCCGCTGGCCAGCGGCGAATCCGCACGCACCGAGAGCGCGAAATATTCATCGAACAATGTCGCAATCCAGACGAAATCGCCATGGGCATAGGGACTCTTGCCCAGCGCGCGGCTGATCAGCACGTTCAGGTTGCCGATCATCTGGTAATGCCCGTTGCCGGCCTGCTGGTTCAGGTAATTCCAGGCGATCAGGTTGCCGCCACCGGGCTTGTTCACCACGGACAGGGGGCCTTCGTAAATGCGCTGCGACTGCCACAGCTTCTGGATCAGCCTTGCCGTCTTGTCCGGTGCAGCGCCGGGCGCGGTGCCGACGATGATTTCCACATTGCGCTCCGGCTTCCACGCCGCCTGTTGCGCCAGCACGCTTGCCGGCAGGCCGAGCGCGAGGAACCCAGTCAAACAAAAACCGTACTTGCCCAGCATGTCCGTCTCCTCCGTCATATTGTTGTCGAAACACTTTCAGCACCCCGCTGAATATACCAAAGCCCGGACGGCGGCTTTGCCGGTGTTAGGATTACGGCTTTTCGAAAAGACAATGACCCGCAAAACCCGCATTGATGAAACTGCCGCACGCGCGGCTTTCGAGCAGGCACTCGCCGGCTACGAACAGGATTTCGGCAAATTTTTTCTCGCCCGCCTGTTCGGACTGGAACTGTCCTACACCGGCGAAACCTGCCGCATCGATTTTGACCTCAAGGATTTCATGTTCAACCCGCAGGGTGGACTGCACGGCGGCATCAGCGCCTTCGTGCTCGACATCTCGATGGGCCACCTGCTTCATCGCAGCAGCGGCGCGGGAACAACGCTCGAAATGAAAGTGCAGTATCTGAAAGCCGCCCGTTCGGGCCGCCTGACCTGCACCGCAAGATTCATCCGCCACGGCCGCAGCATCTCCTTCCTTCGCTCGGAACTGGTGGATGAACAGGGCGAACTGATCGCCTATGCGACATCAACCTGGAAATCCCTGAAATCCGCGGCGCCGGCGGCTCCCGCCTGAACCGATGACGCTGCGGCTGGTGCTCGACACCAATGTCTGGCTCGACTGGCTGGTGTTCGACGACCCCGGGATTGCGCCGCTGAAGCTTGCCGTGAGAACCGGCGCAGCCTGCGTGTTCATCAATGCCGCATGCCTCGACGAGCTGGAACATGTCCTGACCTATCCCTTGCTGAAGAATCCATTGGACGCAGCACAGCAGGCCGCATGTATTGCTGCATGCCGCTCCTGTTCCCGGCTTGCGGAAGTTGAGGCTCCGCCTTCGCTGCCGAAATGCGCCGATCCCGATGACCAGAAATTCCTGGAACTCGCCGCCGGCATCCACGCCGACTGCCTGCTGAGCCGGGACCAGGCTCTGCTCGCGATGAGGCGAAACCGCCTGCTCCCATTCCACATCATGACTCCCGGTGAATTTTCCACCCGCAGCGGCGTAGAATTCTCCGGGCAGCGCCACTGAACAAAAACCGCCTTTTCCGGAGGAATGCCATGGAAGTCTTGCCGCTGGGACCGGGATTTGCCGCCGAAATCCGCGGCGTCTCCATGTCCGAAGTCGCCACGCGCGACGATGCCTACCGCGCCGTGCGCGCGGCATTCGAAGAACATTCGGTGCTGGTGTTCCGCGACCAGCCGGTCAGCGATGACCTCCAGGTTGCATACTCCCGCCGCTTCGGCCCGCTGGAAATCGCCAAGGCGGCGTCCCGCGGTGAAGGCACGCCGTTCAGCATCCTGACCAACGTCGAAGCTGACGGTTCACTGGTGCCGCAGGGTCACAAGGAGGAACTTCGCGCCCGCGCCAACCAGCTGTGGCACACCGACAGCTGCTTCAAGATCCCGCCTGCCCTGGCTTCCGTGCTGTCGGGCCGGACGGTGGCCGCCACCGGCGGTGAAACCGAATTCACCTCCATGCGGCTTGCCTGGGAGCGGCTGCCCGCGGACCTGCGCCGGCGTCTCGACAACGCATACGCCTGGCATGACTACGCCCATTCCCGCGGCAAGATCGCCACCCACCTCGCCTCCGAGCGCGAGCGCTCGACGATGCCCGCAGTATGCTGGCGCATGCGCTGGCGCAATCCCGTGAACGGCCGCGACGCCCTGTACATTGCGTCGCATACCTGCCGCATCGAAGGCATGGATACGACAGAGGCATTGCAGCTGATCGACGAACTGACCGCGCTGGCAACCCGCCCCGAACATGTCTACCAGCATCGCTGGCGCAACGGCGATGTCGTGATGTGGGACAACCGCGCCACACTGCATCGCGGCCGCCCCTGGCCGCTCAACGAGCCGCGCTACATGATCCGCACCACCATCTCCGCGACTGACGCCGACGGCCTCGCATCAATGTGGCCGCAGCGCAACGCGGCATGAAAAAAGCCGCGCAAAGCGCGGCTTTTTTCATGGGAATATCGCCTCAGCCGCCCTTGATGCCCACCGCACGCACCACCTTGCCCCACTTGGCATATTCGCTGTGAAGGAATTTGCCGAACTGCTCGGGAGTCGACGGCGCAGCGTCGGTACCGGCACGCCGGAATCCGTCCACCAGATCCGCTGATTTCAGCAACGTGGTGGTTTCGCGGTTCAGCAAATCAATGATGGCCTTCGGGGTACCCTTGGGAACCGCCATGCCCATCCAGAACGTCGCCTCGTAACCGGGAACGCCCGCCTCGGCAATGCTCGGCACGTCGGGCATCTGGTCAGAGCGCCTGGCGGTGGTCACCGCCAGCGGCAGCAAACGGCCCGATTTGTGATGCTGAAGCGCAATCGCGATGCCCGGGAAGCCGATCTTCACCTGTCCGCCAAGAACGTCGGCAATCGCCGCGCCACTGCCTTTGTAGGATATGTGCGTGATCTTGATGTCGGCCATCGACATGAACAATTCACCGAACAGGTGCTGACCGCCGCCGGTACCCGATGAGGCCCAGTCCAGCTTGCCGGGCTGGCTTTTCGCCAGCGCGATCAGCTCTTTCACCGATTTCGCGGGCAGTGAGGGATGTACCACCAGCACGTTCGGTGCGGATCCGAACTGCGTCACCGGCACGAAATCTTTCAGCGGATCATAGGACAGCTTGCTGTAGACATGCGGGCTGACGACAAAGGGCGTGGCAACCTGCAGGATGGTATATCCGTCGGCTTCGGCCTTGGCAGCCACCGCCGCGCCCAGCGCCCCACCCTGGCCCGGCCGGTTGTCGACCACGAACTGCTGTCCCAGGCGTTCCGCGAGTTTTGCCGACGCCAGCCGGGTCGGCACGTCGGTGGCACCACCCGCTGCAAACGGAATGATCATGCGTACCGGCCGTTGCGGATAGTTCTGCGCTGCGGCCGGCATGGCCATGGCGACCGCCAGTGCCGTGATGCCCGTAGGGAACAGGATTTTTTTCATTGACTCCTCCAGAGCTGTTTGCGTTGTTGTGGTTGATGCATTCCCGATGCATGTTAACAACGGTTTGGCCATCCCGCCAAAAGAAAACGCCGCTCGGGGCGGCGTTTTCCGTGCTTCGATGCTGCGGCGCAAAATCAGTCGATTGCCGCACCGCTGGCCTGAACCACCTTGGCCCACTTCGCCGATTCGACTTTCAGGAAATCAAAAAACTTCTCCGGACTGTCCTGCCAGGCCGGCTCCTGGCCCACGGCCTGCAGGCTGCGGCCCATTTCAGGCGTTTTCAGCACGCTGAGCAGGTCGCCATGGAGCTTCATCTGGATGTCCCGCGGCAATCCCTTCGGACCGGATACACCGAACCAGGCCACCATTTCATAACCCTTGACCCCGGCTTCTGCAATCGTCGGCACATTGGGCAGTTCCGGTGACCGCTTGCTGCCCGTGACACCCAGCGGACGCAGCCTGCCGCTCTTGATGTGCGGCAGCATCCCGGCAATGCCCGGAAACGCCAGCTGCACCTGGCCGCCGAGAAGGTCCGCAGTCACCGGTCCGCTGCCGCGATAGGGAATGTGGGTCATCTTGATACCCGCCATGTTCGCGAACAGGGCGCCGGTCAGGTGCTGGGTACTGCCGTTGCCCGACGAGGCGTAATCGATCTGGCCAGGACGCGCCTTGGCCAGCGCAATCAGCTCCTTGACCGATTTCGCCGGCAGCGAAGGATGCACCACCATGACATTGGGCGCGCTGGTGATCTGGGTCACCGGCGTGAAATCGTTCAGCGAGTCATAGGCCAGCTTTTTATGCAGCGCCGCGCTGACAAAATGCGTGTTGCTGATCATGAACACCGTGTAACCGTCGGGCGCCGCCTTGGCCGCAAGGTCTGCGCCGATGGTGGAACCCGCGCCCGGGCGGTTCTCGACAACAACCTGCTGGCGAAGCACCTCCGCCAGCTTCTGGGTCACGATGCGGCCCGGAACATCCGCGGCACCACCCGCCGAAAACGGGATGATCATGCGCACCGGCTTTACCGGATACCCTTGGGCCGACACCGGCAGCGCAGCACTGCCGGCGGCCATGGCCAATGTCAGGGGAATTATATAAGTATTTGATTTCAAACAGATTTCTCCTTTTGTGCCAATAAAAAACTGAAGCGCAATGATACCACTGCATACTTGCCAACTGACTGCGCGGCAGGCCGCCGCCGCCCTCAAGGAGCCCTGCACATGACTGCACAGACCAGAGCCGTCCATTTTCCCGGCGCCCTCGGAAGTCCGCTTGCTGCCCGCCTCGACATGCCGGCGCAGCAGCCGCGGGCCTATGCACTGTTCGCACACTGTTTCACCTGCTCCAAGGATTCGCTGGCGGCCGCGCGCATCAGCACCGCCCTGGTCGAACACGGGTTCGGCGTGCTGCGTTTCGATTTCACCGGTCTCGGCGGCAGCGCCGGCGATTTTGCGAACACCAATTTTTCATCCAATGTCGCCGACCTCGTCGCTGCCGCTTCGTGGCTGCGCGCGAACCACGGCCTGCCGCGTGTGCTGATCGGACACAGCCTAGGCGGTGCCGCAGTGCTTGCGGCCGCATCGCAGATTGCCGATGCCGCTGCCGTCGCCACCATTGGAGCGCCTTTCGATCCGGCGCATGTGCGGCATCTGCTGGGCGAGGCCAATCCCGAAATCGAGGCCCGCGGTGAAGCCGAAGTCACGCTTGCCGGCCGCAGCTTCCGCATCCGCAAACAGTTTCTCGACGACCTCGCCGGCCACGACAACGGTGATCGCATCGGCAAGCTGCGCAAGGCGCTGCTGGTATTCCATTCCCCGCGCGACACCACGGTCGATATCGACAATGCCGCGCGCATCTTCACGGCGGCAAAACACCCGAAAAGTTTCATATCACTCGACACCGCCGACCATCTGCTGACCGCCAGAACCGATGCGGCCTATGTCGCAGCGGTGCTGGCGGCCTGGGCAAGCCGTTATATCGGCAATCCTGAGGACACCGTTGCAGCCGCCACCACGGCACGGCAGGGCGACATCGTCGTCCGGGAAACCGGCGAAGGCCGTTTCATCCAGGATATCTCTTCCGGGCCGCATCACCTGCGCGCGGATGAACCCGCCAGCGTCGGCGGCAACGATTCCGGGTTCAGCCCCTACGACCTCCTGCTGGCGGGTCTTGGCGCATGCACCTCGATGACACTGCGCATGTACGCCGACCAGAAGAAGTGGCCGCTGGAACGCATCGCCGTCACGCTCCGGCATGACAAGGTTCATGCCGCGGATTGCGCCGAATGCGAAACCCGCGAGGGCAAGGTGGACCGGATCGAGCGCGAAATCACGCTGACCGGAAATCTCGATTCCGCACAACGCAGCCGGCTGATGGAAATCGCCGACAAGTGTCCGGTACACCGCACGCTGCACTCCGAAATCGTGATCAGCACGGCACCCGCCGGCAACTGACTGGGAAGACAGGGGCACGCGTGGAATAATCGGCCTGCCATGCTCAGCCTCAGCCACCTGCACAAGGCTTACCGGGAGCCGGATGCCCGGCCTGTCCTGCAGGACGTCAACCTCGAACTGCATCCGGGCGAATACATTGCCATTGTCGGCGAATCCGGCTCCGGCAAATCCACGCTGCTCAACCTTGTCGCGGGACTTGAACTGCCCGACTCCGGCAAAATCCTGCTCGACAACCGCGATCTGACCACGCTGGACGATGGCGCGCGAACCCGCCTGCGCCGCAGCCGGATGGGTTTTGTCTTCCAGGCCTTCCTGCTGCTGCCGCATCTCACCGTGCTCGACAATGCCGCGTTGTCGCTGAAACTCAACGGCGTCGCCCATCGCGAAGCCCAGCAGCGCGCCCATGCCATGCTGGAAGCCGTCGGCCTTTCCGGACTGGTACACCGTTTCCCGGGTACCCTCTCCGGTGGCGAATCGCAGCGGGTCGCCATAGCCCGCGCGCTGGCACATCGGCCACAGGTCGTGCTGGCCGATGAACCAACTGGCAATCTTGATCCCGGAAGCGCAGGCCAGGTGCTGGCGCTGCTCCGCGAACAGATCAGGTCCTGCAACAGCATCGGCATCCTGGTCACGCATTCCATGGCCGCCGCCGCATCCGCAGACCGCTGCTACCGGCTGGACGGCGGCGTCCTCCGGCCAGAATGATCCGCGCTGCCTGGCAGGCACTGGTCGGCGGGCCGCTGCGCTCCTCACCCGGACGCACCCTGCTCGCCGTGCTGGCCATCGCCTGCGGCATCGCTCTGGGTTTTTCGGTGCACCTGGTCAATGCCAGCGCGGCCGCCGAATTCCGCAGGGCCGCATTGCAACTCGCCGGCGAGGCCGATCTCGTCATCCGCGGCCCGCGCCAGGGATTCGACGAAATGCTGTATCCGCGTATCGCCGGCCTGCCCGGCATCGCCATCGCCAGCCCCGCGCTGGAATTCCAGGCGTCCCGGACTGCCGCTGCACCGGCGCTGAAAATCATCGGCATCGACGCCTTGCGTGCACGCGAACTGCAGCCGGCGCTGTTCGCCGGAGAAGCCCTGCCGGCCATCGATCTTTTCGATCCCGACAACATCCTGCTCTCGGCGGCGGCGGCCCGGGCATTCGGGGTCAGCACCGGCGACCGCCTGGACTTCCTGGCCGGCACCGAAACCGTCCGCCTGCGCGTTGCCGCAATCCTGCCGGATGGTGCCTACCGGCAGCCGCTGGGCATCATGGACATCGCCGCCGCGCAGTGGCGCTTCGGAATGACCGGCACACTGCATCGCATCGATGTCCGTGTGGAACCGCAGGCCGACATGCTGTCGGTGCAGCGGTCGCTGCAAACCCTGCTGCCTGCAGGTGTCCACGTATTGTCCCCGGACGCGGAGAACCGGCGCAGCGCTGCACTGACCCGGGCATACCGGACCAACCTCGACATGCTGGCGCTGATCGCGCTGTTTACGGGCGCTTTCGTGGTCTATTCCACGCAAACCCTGGCGATACTCCGGCGGCGCATGCAGATTTCCCTGCTGCGCGCGCTCGGGGTTTCGCGACCTGCGGTGCTGGGACTGCTGCTGGGTGAAGGCGCTGCAATCGGCGCCGCCGGCGGACTCATCGGCATTGCCGCCGGCGGGCTGCTGGCCCACCAGTTGCTCGCCGCCAGTGGCGTCGATCTCGGCGCCGGGTATTTCCGCCAAATGCAGGCGAATCTGCATGTCGAACCCGTGACGCTGGTGTTTTTCCTGTTGCTGGGCGTCGTGTTCGCCGTGATCGGCACGCTGGCACCGGCCCTGGAAATTTCCGGACTGCCGCCGGCACAAGGCCTGCGTGCCGGAGATCCTGCCGGGCAGACCCCCGGGTCCAGGCCGCTCCGGTACGGACTGGCCGCCATCGCCGGCGCCGCACTGCTGCTGTGGTTGCCGCATCCGGGCGAGTTGCCGCTTCCGGGATACGCCGCCATCGCCCTCCTGCTGCTCGGATCGGTGCTGGTGCTTCCCCCCGTCGCCATCGGTCTCCTGCGCGCCCTGCCTCTGCAACTGCCGATGCCTCACGCGCTGGGTCTGGCGCGCCTGATCGCCACGCCGCGCCATGTCGCCATCAGCATGTCGTCGATCCTGGTCAGCTTCAGCCTGGTGGTCGCGATGCTGCTGATGATCCATTCCTTCCGCACTTCACTGGACACCTGGCTGCACCAGGTCCTGCCGGCCGACATCCATGTGCGGGCGGCAAGCAGCGGCGAGACCGGCTACCTGACGCCTGCCGTGCAGCAGCGCATCACGGAACTGCCCGGCCTGCAGCGGGTTGAATTCCTGCGCTCGGTCAATCTGCTGCTGCATCCGCAGAGGCCCGCGATGACCTTGATCGCGCGTGATCCCGGCGACGGCGGATTTGCCCGGACGCTGCCCCTGGTGGATACGCCCCCTGCACTGCCGGAAGGTTCTCCACCCGCGGCCTGGATCAGTGAACTGGTCGCGGACGTCCTTCAGCTGCGCCCCGGCGACCGTCTGCTGCTGCCGCTGGGTGAGCAGCCGCAGGCCTGGATAGTCGCCGGAATCTGGCGCGACTACGCCCGTCAGAACGGCGCCATCGTGATCGACCGTGCGGATTACATCAGGCTCACCGGCGACCTCCGGATCAATGACCTTGCTGCCTGGCTCGCACCCGGCGTGACCGTTGAAGCCGCCGCCGACGGCATCCGCCATGCCATCGGTAACGGCAGCGCTCTGGATATTGCCGATACCCGAGACATCCGCAGGCTCTCGCTGGCCATTTTTGACCGCACCTTTGCCGTCACCTGGGCACTGCAGATTGCCGCACTGGCCATCGGCCTGCTCGGCGTCGGCCTCGCCTTCAGTGCGCAGGCGCTGGCACGCCGGCAGGAATTCGGCATGCTGCGCCATCTCGGCATGACCCGGCGCGAGATCGCCGTCATGCTCGCCGGTGAAGGCGCATTGAGTTCGGCCGTGGGCGCCTTGTGCGGAATGGCCTGCGGCGGCGTCATCGGCCTGCTGCTGATCCGGGTCATCAACCGGCAATCCTTCCACTGGAGCATGGATCTTGCCGTGCCCTGGCTGCTGCTGCCCCTCCTGTTCTGCAGCATCGTGCTGTGTGCAGCCCTTGCCGCGCGCTGCACGGCGGTGCTGGCCACGCGCAGCGAAATGACCCGCGCCGTGCGCGAGGACTGGTAATCCGCCATGGCTGACTTCTCCCGTAAACGCCGGATGCTGCTCGCCACACTGCCTGCTCTCGGACTCGGGCGGGCGCAGGCGGCTGAAACACCCGCAACGGCATTCGCTGCCGTGCGCCCCGACTACCGGATCAGCTTTCCGCACGATCACGGCAGCCACCCGGAATACCGCGTCGAGTGGTGGTACGTCACCGGATGGCTGCGCAGCGCCGGACATCCCGACCGCGGATTCCAGATCACCTTCTTCCGCGCCCGGCCGCGCCTGACCGCCGGCAATCCAAGCCGCTTCAACCCCGAACACGTCATCATTGCCCACGCCGCCATTGCTGACAGCCGGCACGGCCGCCTGCTGCATGTGCAACGTGCGGCGCGCCAGGGTTTCGGACTTGCCGGCAGCGAAACCGGCAATACACGGGTATGGCTCGACCAATGGCAACTGGTCCGTGACGGCCCCCGGTACCGCAGCGTGATCGCGGCACCCGAGATGGGCCTGAACCTGGTGATGACGCCCGGACAGCCGCCGCTGCTGCAGGGCGTGCAGGGCTACAGCCGCAAGGGACCCGGTGCGGAATCCGCGAGCCACTACTACAGCATTCCCCATCTGCGCGTCGCGGGCGAGCTGCGTGCCGGCGGCAATGTGCAAGCGGTGACCGGCGAGGCCTGGCTCGATCACGAATGGTCGTCTTCCTATCTTGAACCGGATGCTGCGGGCTGGGACTGGATGGGCATCAATCTCGCAGACGGCGGCGCCGTCATGGCCTTTCGCATCCGTGACCGGCGCGGCTGCACCTTGTGGACAGGAGGCGCCTGGCGCGA
Source organism: Burkholderiales bacterium (assembly GCA_022843705.1). Classification (GTDB taxonomy): domain Bacteria; phylum Pseudomonadota; class Gammaproteobacteria; order Burkholderiales; family SG8-41. The sequence continues at coordinate 13,077 of JALHND010000008.1, read as the reverse complement.
TGCCGCAGGCAGGACACGCAACTTCAGGCCGGAAGAAGTACAACTGGTTCCGCTCCGCCGCTGGCGTTCCCCACGCACCGGAGCGGACTACCCTGTGGCCTTCACCGTCACTGCGGGTCCGGTGGAGTTCAGCCTGGAACCACTGATGGATGACCAGGAAAACGATACGCGCGCCACCACCGGTGCGGTCTACTGGGAAGGCGCCATGCGCGCATACCGCCAGGGACGGGAGATCGGACGCGGTTACCTCGAACTCACAGGTTATCTGCGGCCGCTGGCAATCTGAACCCGCAGCATTGGCCGCCCCAAGCGAAGAATCAGGCGGACATGGCGGCAGAAAATGGAAAGCCCCGCAAAAGCGGGGCTTTGGTGCAACCGGTTCCCCGGCTGCGGCGCCACCGTAGAGCGGCGTCCTTTGATGAATGGCATTTCACCAGTCCGGATTTGCGCCGGCAAGGGCTTGCGGCCGCTGCCTCGGCAGGCGATATCCGGACGGTCGCCCGGAATCTCGCGCTCTGCATCCCCGGTACCGGGTCCGCAGTGCTGCGCATCTCTGGCTCCTTTTTACGCCCGCCGCAACGCCCCGTCAACGCCCATTTTCGGCAATCGCATGGCCGATTTTTTTACGCCGGAAAAACAGGCGCTTGGCGGCGAAACCTCCACTTCGGCTCAAGCTGCCACAACCTCGACGGTACCCTTTTCAAACACCATGATGCCCTTCTTCGCATCAACCCGGATCACGTCCTTGGGAGCAAATCGGCCTTCAAGTATGTGCCTGGCCAGCGGGTTCTCGAGCTGCGCCTGGATCGCGCGCTTCAACGGACGCGCGCCATACAGCGGATCGAAACCGGCCGCGGCAATTTCACCCAGTGCGGCATCACTGACCTCGAGTTTCATCTCCATCTGCGCGATGCGCTTCTCCAGGTATTCGAGCTGGATGCGCGCAATCGACTTGATGTGTTTCTCGTCAAGGCCGTGGAACACGACGATTTCGTCGATGCGGTTGATGAACTCCGGCCTGAACTGCGTTTTCACCTCACCCAGCACCGCAAGCTTGACCACCTGGTAATCGTCGCCCTGCATGCCCTGGATCATCTGCGAGCCGAGATTGGAGGTCATCACGATCACCGTGTTCTTGAAATCGACCGTCCGCCCCTGGCCGTCGGTCATGCGGCCGTCATCAAGCACCTGCAGCAGCACGTTGAAAACATCCGGGTGCGCCTTCTCGATCTCGTCGAGCAGGATCACCGAGTAGGGCTTGCGGCGCACCGCCTCGGTCAGGTAACCGCCCTCTTCGTAGCCGACGTAACCCGGCGGCGCGCCGATCAGCCGCGCCACCGAATGTTTCTCCATGAATTCCGACATGTCGATGCGGATCAGGTGATCCTCGGAATCGAACATGAACTCGGCCAGCGCCTTGCACAGCTCGGTCTTGCCGACACCCGTGGGCCCGAGGAACAGGAAGGAACCGTAGGGACGTTTCGGATCGCCGAGACCGGCGCGCGAGCGGCGGATCGCATCCGACACCAGGCGCACCGCCTCGTCCTGACCGACCACGCGGCCGTGCAGCCGTTCCTCCATCTTCAGCAGCTTCTCGCGTTCGCCCTGCATCATTTTCGACACCGGGATGCCGGTTGCGCGCGACACCACCTCGGCGATTTCCTCGGTGCCGACATGGGTGCGCAGCAAGCGGTGCTTGGCAGGCTGTGCAGCCGAGGTTTCCGCCTGCTTCAACTGCGCTTCGAGCTGGGGCAGTTTTCCATACTGGAGCTCAGCCACCTTGTCGAGTTTTCCGGCGCGCTGCAGCTTGACGATCTCGGCACGGATGCGGTCGATCTCTTCCTTGATGTGCGCACTGCCCTGCACCTGCGCCTTCTCCGCCTTCCAGATCTCCTCCAGATCGGCATACTCCCGTTCCAGAGACCTGATCTCGCCTTCGAGCAGCGCCAGCCGCTTCTGCGAGGCTTCGTCCTTTTCCTTCTTGATCGCTTCGCGCTCGATCTTCAACTGGATCAGCCGGCGGTCGAGCCTGTCCATCGATTCCGGCTTGGAGTCGATTTCCATCTTGATGCGCGAGGCAGCCTCGTCGATCAGGTCGATCGCCTTGTCCGGCAGGAAACGGTCGGTGATGTAGCGGTGCGACAGTTCCGCCGCGGCGACAATCGCCGGGTCGGTGATCTCGACGCCGTGATGCAGCTCGTATTTCTCCTGCAGCCCGCGCAGGATGGCAATGGTCGCCTCCACCGAGGGCTCGTCAACCAGCACCTTCTGGAAACGGCGCTCCAGCGCGGCATCCTTCTCGATGTACTTGCGGTATTCATCGAGCGTCGTCGCGCCGACACAATGCAGTTCGCCGCGCGCCAGCGCCGGCTTCAGCATGTTGCCCGCATCCATCGCGCCCTCGGCCTTGCCGGCGCCGACCATGGTGTGCAGTTCGTCGATGAAGACGATGGTCTGGCCTGCATCCTGCGAGATTTCCTTCAACACCGATTTCAGGCGCTCCTCGAATTCGCCGCGGTATTTCGCGCCGGCAAGCAGCGCCGCCATGTCCAGAGACAGCACGCGCTTGTTTTTCAGCGTCTCCGGTACCTCGCCATTGATGATGCGCTGGGCCAGTCCCTCGACAATCGCGGTCTTGCCCACCCCGGGTTCGCCGATCAGCACCGGGTTGTTCTTGGTGCGGCGCTGCAGGATCTGGATCACGCGGCGGATCTCGTCGTCGCGGCCGATCACCGGGTCGAGTTTCCCTGAGCGCGCGCGCTCGGTCAGGTCCAGGGTGTATTTTTTCAGCGCCTCACGGCTGCCTTCGGCTTCGGGATTGCCCACGGATTCTCCGCCACGCAGTGACTCGATCGCCTTCTCGACATGCGCGCGGTCGCCGCCGTGCTGCTTCAGCAGGCGGCCGGTTTCGCCCTTGTCCTGGGTCAGCGCCAGCAGGAACATCTCGGAGGCGATGTACTGGTCGCCGCGTTTTTGCGCTTCCCTGTCCGTCAGGTTGAGCAGATTGCCGAGGTCGCGCGAGATTGTGACTTCGCCGCCGGTGCCCTCGACCTTCGGCAGGCGCTCGATCGCAGCCTTCAGCGCGGTTTTCAGTCCGCTGACATTGACGCCGGCGCGCTGCAACAGCGACGCTGTGCCGCCGTCCTGCTGGTTGAGCAGGGCCAGCAGCAGGTGCTGCGGCTCGATGTACGAATGGTCGCCACCCACTGCCGCGCTCTGCGCGTCAGCGAAGGCCTGCTGGAATTTCGTGGTGAACTTGTCGAAGCGCATGTTTGCCCCAAAGCCGATGATCGAATGTTCCTGACATGGGGCGCTGCGCGGGGGTTTTCAATGCGCTGTGGGACACCGCAAAGGAATTATGAAAAATATCAATAAAAACAAATACTTAAAAAACACCCGCAAGCGACCCGACACCCAAGCCACCCTTGGTCAGGCGGCAATTCCCGGCTGCTGGCCTTCCACCTTCCTCCGGAATCCGGCCTCGGGATAGGGATAAAGCATGTTCAGCGCGATGCTCTGGTTGGCGGTCTGCACGATGCGCACATGCTCGCGTTTCAGCTCCCGCGCATGGCGGCAGCCGCAGGCATGGGCAATCATGTCGATTTCCTTGTTCATGTTGTTGCAGTAATTCGCCACCCGCAGGTATTTCTCGGCCACCACCAGGCCGCGCTGCAGGCGCTTGTTGTGGGTGGTGATGCCGGTCGGGCAGGTGTTCTGGTGGCAGCGCAACGCCTGGATGCAACCCAGCGCAAACATGAAGCCGCGGGCGCTGTTGACGAAATCCGCACCCACGCACAAGGCCCAGGCCGCCTTGGCCGAAGTGACGAGTTTGCCCGCCGCGATGATGCGCACCCGGTCGCGCAGGTCGGCCTGGATCAGCGCATCGACCACCCGCGGCAGGGCCTCGGCAATGGGCAGCGACATGTGGTCCATCAGCGTCTGCGGCGCTGCGCCGGTACCGCCCTCGCCGCCGTCGATGGCGATGAAATCCGGCGCGAATTCCCTGCCGCGGCGCAGTATCCCCTCGCACAGGTCGTTCATGAAGGACCAGCCGCCGATGGCGGTCTTGACGCCGACGGGCCGTCCGGTGAGGTTGCGGATGTAGGCGATCTTGTCGAGCAGGTCGTCGACGCTGGCTATATCGTGATGGCGGTTGGGACTGATCGAGTCCTGACCCTCCGGTATGCCGCGGATGCGGGCGATTTCCGCGGTGACCTTCTCGCCGGGCAGCACACCACCCTTGCCCGGCTTGGCGCCCTGCGACAGCTTGATCTCGAAGGCCTTGACGTGTTTCGCCAGCTCCTTGGCCTTGGCGGGTGAAAAACCGCCGTCGATTTCGCGGATGCCGTACTTGGCAGTGCCGACCTGCATGATGATGTCGCAGTCGCCGCTCAGGTGGTACGGCGACAGCCCCCCCTCCCCGGTATCCATCCAGCAGCCGGCCAGTGCAGCGCCGCGGGACAGTGCCTCCACCGCCGGCTGCGAAATGGCGCCGAAACTCATGCCGCTGATGTTGACGATGGACTTGGCTTCAAAAGGCTGTTCACAGTAACCGTTGCCGATCAGCACCGAGGGCGTCGGCAGCCGGTCTTCCTCGAGCACCGGGTAGGGATGATTCACGAACAGGATGGAGCCCGGCGTGCTGAGGTCATTGGTCGAGCCGAAGCCGATGATTCCACCCTCGTTTTTCGCGCTTTTGTAGACCCAGCCCCGGGTGGCGCGGTTGAAGGGCATTTCCTCGCGGTCGTTGGCGAAAAAATACTGGCGGAAATACTCGCCCAGATCCTCGAAAAAGAAACGCAGGCGGCCGATCACCGGATAATTGCGCAGGACCGTGTGTTTCTTCTGCGTCACATCGTGGATGATCAGGAAGATCAACCCGCCGATGATCAGGAAGCCCAGCACCGTGCCGATGCCGTATGACAGCACACTCATGATATCGCCCATGCGCGCTCCCCCTGCTGCTCGGTTAGAATCCCTGCCGCACTATATAGCAGTTTCCGGAATACTACCCCGTCCAGCCATGGATCTGACCCGCGCAATCGAAGACAATGTTTCAGCCGCCCTCGCCGAGGATGTCGCCTCCGGCGACCTCACAGCGCAACTGGCACCCGAGCGGCTGGATGCACGCGCCCATGTCCTCTGCCGGCGCGAGGCCGTGCTCTGCGGAACCGCCTGGTTCGAGGCCTGCATCCGCAGGCTGGACCCTGCCGCACGCATCGAATGGCTGGCCCGGGACGGGGAACGTGTGGCCGCCGGCGCCCGGCTATGCAACATCATTGGCGCCTCCCGTGCGCTGCTGACCGCGGAGCGCACCGCGCTCAACTTCCTGCAGCTGCTGTCCGGGGTCGCCACGGTCACCCGCCAGTATGTCGATCGTGTCGCCGGCACCCGCGCAGCCATCCTCGACACCCGCAAGACCCTGCCCGGCCTGCGCATCGCGCAGAAATATGCCGTCACCGCAGGCGGCGGCGTCAATCACCGCATGGGCCTGTGGGACGCGATCCTGATCAAGGAGAACCACATCGCCGCTGCGGGCGGCATCCGGCCGGCTCTCGCCGCGGCGGCACTGCTGGCCGGCCGCGCCAGCTGGGTGCAGGTGGAAGTGGAAACCCTGGATCAGTTGCATGAAGCCGTGGAGAACGGCGCAAAAATGATCCTGCTCGACAACATGACTCCGGAGCAGATGCGCGAAGCGGTGCTCTGGACCGCAGGCCGCGCAACGCTGGAAGCCTCAGGCGGCATCACTCTGGACAACGTGCGTGCCATCGCGGAGACCGGCGTCGATCGCATCTCGATCGGCGCGCTGACCAAGGACATCGCGGCCATCGATCTGTCGATGCGTTTCGATGCCTCTTGAATTTCTCGGAATTTATATTATAAGTATTTGATTTTAAAGGTATTATTTTGATCTTCCGGCGATGAAGGTTTTCACCGCCTCGACATCGGGATCCATCACCGCGACCCGCTGCAGCCGGTTCTCCAGACCCTCGTAACCCGGCGGCACTTCCGGATCGCGCCCCAGCGCCTCGCGGATGGTGTCGGCGAATTTTGCCGGCAGTGCCGTTTCCAGGCAGATCAGCGGCACATCCTTCTCCCGCTGCTGCAGGCCGACATTGACGCCGTCAGCGGTATGCGGGTCGATGATCAGGCCGTAACGCTCGTGAATTCGGCGGATGCAGGCGATGCGGTCGGCGTGTGTGCTGCGTCCCGAAACAAAACCGTACTGGCCGATACCCTGCCAGTGCGCCGTCTCGCCGAGATTAAAACCGCCGGCCTCGTCGACTTCGCGCCACAGCCGCGCCACCATCGCCGGATCGCGCCCGACGAGATCGAACACGAAACGCTCGAAGTTCGATGCCTTGGAAATGTCCATCGACGGGCTCGAGGTCTGCGCGGTTTCACGGCCCGAACGCACCCGGTAACGGCCGCTGCGGAAAAACTCGTCGAGCACGTCGTTTTCGTTCGAGGCCAGGACCAGGCGGCGGATCGGCAGGCCCATCATCCGCGCGATATGCCCGGCGAATATGTTGCCGAAGTTGCCCGAGGGCACGGCAAAGGACACCTGCTCGTCGTTGCTGCGTGTCGCCGCAAAATAACCCTTGAAGTAATACACGACCTGGGCCACCACGCGCGCCCAGTTGATCGAGTTGACGGCGCCGATGCGATGCGCATTCTTGAACGCCGCATCCCCGCTGACCGCCTTGACGATGTCCTGGCAGTCGTCGAACACGCCGCGGATGGCGATGTTGAATATGTTGGCATCCTGCAGCGAATACATCTGCGCGCGCTGGAAGGGGCTCATCTTGCCGTGCGGCGACAGCATGAACACGCGGATGCCCTCGCGGCCGCGCATCGCGTATTCCGCCGCCGAACCGGTGTCGCCCGAGGTCGCGCCGAGGATGTTCAGCGTGCGCCCCTCGCGGCGCAGCACGTATTCGAACAGCTCGCCGAGCAGTTGCATCGCCACGTCCTTGAACGCCAGCGTCGGGCCATTCGACAGTTTCAGCAGGTGCAGCCCCGGCTCCAGCGTCTGCAGCGGCGTGATGTCGGGCGAACCGAAGGTTTCACTGCGGTAGGCATGGCGCACCAGGCTGGCCAGGTCATCAGCCGGAATGTCATCGACGAAACGGCCGATGACCGCAATGGCGAGTTCGGGATAGGACAGCGGACGCAAGGCCGCCAACTCCTCTCGGGAGAGCCGCGGGTAGGCCTGCGGCACCACCAGTCCGCCATCCGGGGCCAGGCCGCCGAGCAACACGTCGCAGAAACGGGCTGCAGGCAGGCGGCCGCGGGTGCTGACGTAGCGCGCGGCGGACGCGGCTGCGGCGACTTTCGGGGCGGGCGCGCTCACCGCAGTGCCTCCATGCGGATGCGCGTGATCTTCCCGAAAACCACCGGCAAGGCCTCGATGCGGGCAATGGCCGTGTCAATTTTCTTTTCCTGCGCCAGATGGGTCAGCAGGATGATGTCGACCTGTTTTTCGCCGGCCGGCGGCTCTTTCTGCACCAGCGCCTCGATCGAAATGCCCTGGTCGGCAAGGATGCGGGTGATGTCGGCGAGCACACCGGCCTTGTCCTCCACCCGCAGCCGCAGGTAGTTCGAGGTTTCCACTTCGCCCATCGGCAGGATAGGCGCATCCGACAGCCGGTCGGGCTGGAAGGCCAGGTGCGGCACCCGGTGCTCCGGGTCGGCCGTCAGCATTCGCGCGACATCCACCAGGTCGGCGACCACCGCCGAGGCGGTGGGCTCGGCGCCGGCGCCGGCCCCGTAGTACATGGTCTGGCCGACGGCATCGCCCTTGACCAGGATCGCGTTCATCACGCCCTCGACATTGGCAATCAGCTGCCGCGCGGGGATCAGCGTCGGGTGCACACGCAGCTCGAAACCGGCAGCCTTGCGCTTGGCAATGCCCAGCAACTTGATGCGGTAACCCAGCTCGCCGGCATAACGGATGTCTTCCTGCGCCAGCTTCGATATGCCTTCGACATGCGCCTTGCCGAATTGCACCGGAATGCCGAAACCGATCGCCGCCATGATCGACAGCTTGTGCGCCGCATCGACGCCCTCGATGTCAAAGGTGGGATCGGCTTCCGCATATCCCATGCGCTGCGCCTCCTTCAGCACGTCGGCGAAGGCCGCCCCCCGGTCGCGCATCTCGGACAGGATGAAATTGCTGGTGCCGTTGATGATGCCGGCAATCCACTCGATGCGGTTGGCGGTGAGCCCCTCGCGCAGCGACTTGATGATCGGAATGCCGCCGCCGACCGCGGCCTCGAAACACACGGTGACGCCTTTTGCCCGTGCCGCGGCAAAAATCTCGTTGCCGTGCAGCGCCAGCATTGCCTTGTTGGCGGTGACCACGTGTTTGCCGGCGGCAATCGCCTTGAGGACCATGTCCTTGGCCACACCATAGCCGCCGATCAGTTCGACGACGATGTCGATGTCCGGATCATTGACCACATCGAGCGCATCTGCTGTCACACGCGCGGTGTCACCAACAACCGATTTCGCCCGCGCGACATCCTTGTCGGCGACCACGGTCATGCGGATTACACAGCCTGCGCGCCTGGAAATCTCCTCGCTGTTGCGCTGGAGCACACGGAAGGTGCCGCCGCCGACTGTGCCTATGCCCAGCAGCCCCACATTGATCGGTTTCATTGATTCGCTGTTCTTTCTGTTTTCTGCATGATTGCGGCAGCCGCTTACTTCAGCAGGCCGTCCTTGCGGAACATTTCCTTGATGGTGCGTATCGCCTGGCGGGTCCGCGCCTCGTTCTCGATCAGCGCAAAACGCACATGGCTGTCGCCGTAGTGGCCAAAGCCGGTGCCCGGCGCCACCGCGACCTTGCCCTCGAGCAGCAGCTTTTTCGAGAACTCGAGGGAACCCATGGCCTTGTAGGGCTCGGGGATCGGCGCCCAGATGTACATCGTCGCCTGCGGCTTGTCGACCTGCCAGCCCATCGCGTTCAGCCCGGACCACAACACGTCGCGCCGCCCCTGGTAGACGAGACGCACGTTCTCCACGCAGTCCTGCGGTCCTTCCAGCGCGATGATGGATGCCACCTGGATCGGGGTGAAGGTGCCGTAATCGTGATAACTCTTCATCCGCGCCAGCGCGTTGACCAGGTCGCGGTTGCCGACCATGAAACCGACACGCCAGCCGGCCATGTTGTAGCTTTTCGACATCGTGAAGAACTCCACCGCGATGTCGCGCGCGCCGGGAACCTGCAGGATCGACGGCGCCCTGTAGCCGTCGAACACGATGTCGGCATAGGCCAGGTCGTGCACCACGTAGATGTCGTGCTCGCGGGCAATCGCGATCAGGCGCTCGAAAAATGCGAGATCCACACACTGGGTCGTCGGGTTGCTCGGAAAGTTGACGATCAGCATCTTCGGCTTCGGGTAGGTATCCCGGATCGACTGCTCCAGCGCCTCGAAAAAATCGACGCCGGCATGCATCGGCACATGGCGGATGTCCGCACCCGCAATCACCGGACCGTAGATATGGATCGGATAACTGGGATTGGGCACCAGCACGATGTCACCCCGCTCCAGCGTGGCCAGCGCGAGGTGCGCAATGCCTTCCTTGGAACCGATGGTGACGATGGCCTCGGAATCGGGATCGAGCTCGACGTCGTAACGCGTCTTGTACCAGTTGCAGATCGCCTTGCGCAGGCGGGTGATGCCCTTCGACACCGAATAGCCGTGGGTGTCCGTGCGCTGCACGGTCTCGACCAGCTTGTCCACGATATGCCGCGGCGTCGGCTGATCCGGATTGCCCATGCTGAAATCGATGATGTCCTCGCCGCGCCGGCGGGCGGCGAGCTTCAGTTCGCCGGTGACGTTGAACACGTACGGCGGCAGGCGTTTGATGCGCGGAAAATCTTCCATTTGATCCCAAGAATCCCAGAATGACGCGTGCAAGGGCCCGTATTGGCCAGCCGCGGCATTGCGGCACCGGGGCGCCCTGCAAATCGGTGCCCGGCGGGCGGAAAACGTATAATTGTAGCCAAGCAGATTATGCACGGCAAATCATAGAGTTATGAAGCTGCATCTGGCAAACACCCGAAACAGCCACGCGTTTACCGCCTATGGCCCCGGTTACCTGGCGGTCAACGGCATCCGTTACGAACATTCCCTGCTCGTTTTCCCGGATATCAATCCGGAAAAATGGCCGATAACGGCCTTTACAGAGCTGTCGGCCGCCCATGCCGCAGCACTGCTGGAACAAAAGCCCGAGATCATCGTCTTCGGAACAGGCCCGCGGCAGCAGATGCCGGGACAGGAACTGCTGCGCGCCCTCGCCGGGTCAGGCACCGGTTTCGAGGTGATGGCAACCGCTGCCGGCTGTCGCACCTTCAACATCCTCGCCGCCGAGGGGCGCCGCGTACTGGGGGCTATGCTCCTGCCCTGACCGGCTCCTGCAGTGCTTCTGCCGTTTCAGCCGCGGACTGTGCAGGCAGCGTGAAGTAGAACGTCGCGCCCATTCCCGGCTCGGCCTCCGCCCAGACATTGCCGCCATGCCGGCGGATGACCCGCTGCACGAGGGCAAGGCCGATTCCGGTGCCCTGGAATTCGGATTCGCTGTGCAGGCGCTGGAATGCACCAAACAGCTTGTTGGCGTAGGCCATGTCGAAGCCCACGCCGTTGTCGCGGACAAAATAGGTGACGCCGCCCGCCCCTCCTTCCGCGCACCCCACCTCGATGACCGCATCCTGTCGAAGGCCGGTGAATTTCCAGGCATTGCGCAGCAGGTTGTCGAGCGCGATGCGCAGCAGTCCGCTGTCGGCGGCAACAATCATGCCCTTCGCCACATCCACCTTCACACGGCGCGCCGGGTCCGCATGCGCCAGTTCCCTTGCGATATCCAGCGCAAGCGCACTGAGATCGCAATCGCGGATCTGCAGGGCGCGACGCGTCACCCGCGCGAGTTCCAGCAGGTCGTCGATCAGCTTTGCCATGCGCTGGCTACCTGCGCGAACCCGCTCCAGATAACCGCGCCCGGTTTCGTCGAGCTTCGTCGCATACTCGTCAAGCAGTATCTGGCTGAAACCGTCTATCGTGCGCAGCGGCGCACGCAGGTCATGCGATACGGAATAGGAAAAGGACTCCAGCTCGCGGTTGGCCGCGGCAAGCGCGCGCGTGCGCTGCTCCACACGCTGCTCCAGTTCGGCGTTGAGATGGCGAACCTCGGCTTCGGCATGCCTGAAGTCGGTCAGGTCGTAACCCATCAGGTGAACGCCGACGACAGTGCCATCCTCCCCCCGGTGCGGGATCAGGGTCATGCGCACCACCCTCTTGCCGGCCAGTGTGTCCAGCACGATTTCATTGACAACGTCCTCGCCGCGCAGTGCCCCCTCCAGCAGCGGACGCAGCGATTCGCCGTAATGCGGATTGCCGGTGTGTTCAGTGCCGAACCACCGGTCAAACGCAAGATTGGAATATTGCAGCTGCCGGACATCGTCAAAAAAGGCGATCACGGCCGGCACATTGTCTGCTATCGCCCTCAGCCGCGCCTCGTTGTCCTTCAGCAGCCGCTCCATGCGCATCTGGTCGGTCATGTCGCGGACCAGCACCAGCCTGACCTTGCGGCCGGAAAGGGTGGTCGGATAGGAATAGATTTCGACGTCGAAGACCTCGCCGCTTTTCCGGACATGCTTCTTCTGCAGATGCTCGACGATTCCGACCGGACGGTTCAGGGCACCGAGGTAGCGCTCCCGGTTCTCCGGTGTCTGTATGCCGATCAGGTCCATCGCGAGCATTTCATCGCGAGAATACCCGTACAGGGCCAGGCAGGCGTCGTTGACCTCCAGGAACTCCAGCGTTTCCTCGTCGCGCAGGTACATAGGCAGCGGCGTCAACGCAAAAAGCTGACGGTAACGCGCCTCGCTTTCGAGAACCCTCGCCTCGCTCGCCACCTGCTCTGAAACATCCTCAATGACCGAAATCAGGTAACCGGGCTTTTCCCGCTCTCCGTCGTCTGCCAGCCGGGACACGGAGAGATTCACCCAGATCGGTGTGCCATCCTTGCGACGGTAGCGTTTGCGGCGCGAATAGCTGGTGACGACGCCGCTCATCAGCTGCCGGTTCATCTGCAAGGTGCTGTCAAGATCTTCGTCAACAGTGAGCTCGGTGGTGGTTTTCTGCAGCAGTTCGCCCTCCGGGTAACCCAGTATCTCGCAAAGTTTCCTGTTCACGCGCAGGAAACGCGGCCGCTCCGTCAATTCCCGGATCGCGATGCCGACCGAGGCCTGCTCGAATACCGCGCGGAAGCGTGTTTCGCTCTCCTGCAGTGCAGCCTGCGCCAGGCGACGGTCGGTGACATCCAGCGCAACCACCAGACGCGCCGGTTTTCCGGCGAACTCGAACGGCTGCGCGGTGATTTCGACCAGCAATACCCGGCCATCCCGGGTGAGATGGCGCCGCTCGAAATGTGCGGTCGCCGCCGGATCTCGGTTCAACAGCTGGCGGCCCACCCGTTCGCGATCCTCGACAACCTGCAGGTCGACGGCACTCATCTTCATCAACTGTTCACGGGAGTAGCCGTATTTTTCCACCATCGCGTCATTGACGGCCAGAAACCTGGGGGTGGCGGTTTCCGCCACCCACATCGGCACCGGTGCCGATTCGAAAATCTGGCGGTAGCGCTTCTCGCTTTCCTCGAGGGCAGCCACCATCTTCATGCGTTCCGTGACGTCCTGCGCAGTCGCGAGAACACCGGCAAATCCGCCGGATTCATCACTCAGCGGCGTATTGCTCCAGTCGCAGATGATGCGCACACCGTCCTTGCGGATATTTTCATTGGTTCCGGACACCGCGGTATCGCCGGCCTGCAGCCGGGCACGCCGCGCCCAGACCAGGGATCGCAGCGCTTCAGGCACGATCAGTTCCGCGACATCGCGGCCCTGCAATTCGTTCAATGCATAGCCGAACATCCTCTCTGCCGCAGGATTGCAGTAGAGAAGCCTGAAATTCGCGTCCTGCAGCAGGCAGGCGACGGGCATGTGCTGCAATTGCAGTTCGAGCCGCTCCAGCAGGTGCTGGCGCTCGCGCTGCAGATGACTGCTGGCGATCT
>JALHND010000007.1 GCA_022843705.1 Burkholderiales bacterium | reverse complement strand
CCGCGCGAGGAGCGCATTGCGGCGACCGCGGGCAACATTGCCAGCATGGTGCTGCTCAGGCGCGGCGAGGGCAGGGATGCGCGGATCGAGCGCGGTGTGCTGCGTTTCGGCGAGGGGGCTGCCGGCGAGCCGCAGCGGCCGGGCATTGCGGTGTCGGGCGTGATCAGGACCCTGGATTTCAACGAATGGCTGGCCCTCTCCGGCGATGCGGAAACCCGTGATGGCGGACTCACGTTGTCCTCGGTCGACCTGCGCATCGACGAGGTGCGCGTTTTCGAGCGCCGTTTTCCGGACATCGGCATCAAGGCGGCACAGCAGTCCGGGGTGCTGCAGGCGAGCATCCGCGGCCGTGACATCGAGGGTGCGCTGGGCTGGCGGGGGCAGGGCAAGGCGCGGCTCACCGCGCGGCTGCGCCGGCTCAACCTGCCCGCGGCCGAAGCGGTTGCGCCGGCCGTACCCGCGCAGCCTGCCCCGGCTGCCGAGGCCAGGGCCCCCGAGTTGCCGGGGCTCGATGTGCTGATTGACGAACTGCTGATTGCCGGAAGGCCGCTGGGCAAGCTTGAACTGCAGGCCGTGCCGCAGCAGCGGGACTGGCGCATCGAGAAGCTGCTGCTGGTCACCCCGGAGAGCCAGTTGAGCATCGATGGCCTGTGGCAGGCCTGGCTGACGCGGCCGCGGGTGCAGGCCAATATCCGCCTCGATGTCAACGACATCGGCCGGCTGCTGACGCGTTACGGTTACCCCGAGGGCGTGCGCCGAGGTGTTGCCAAGATCGAGGGCAGCCTCGCCTGGTCGGGCAGCCCGCAGAAACTGGATTACCCGACGCTCAACGGCAATTTCGTCCTCGACGCCGGCAAGGGACAGTTCATCAAGCTCGAGCCGGGCATCGGCAAGCTGCTGGGGATCCTCAGCCTGCAGTCGCTGCCGCGGCGCATCTCGCTCGATTTTCGCGACATATTCAGCGAGGGTCTGGCATTTGACGAGATTGTCGGCGCGATCAAGGTCAACAACGGCATCGCCAGCACCGACAACCTGCGCATCACCGGTCCCGCGGCGCGCATCAACATGTCCGGCCAGGTTGACCTGGCGAAGGAGACGCAGGCGCTGCGCGTGAGAATCAACCCGCAGCTGTCGGATACGGTGTCGGTGGCCGGCGCGCTGATCGGCGGGCCGATCGCGGGGCTTGCCGCCTTCGTCGCGCAGAAGCTGCTGCGGGATCCGCTGGACCAGATCGCCGCCTACGAATATGACGTCACCGGCACCTGGTCAGATCCGCTGGTGGCCAGGGTCGAGCGTCTGCAGCCGGCGCCGCAGGAGGCCCCATGAATTTTTCCGGCTGCCTGGCCGGCGCAGCGCTGCTGCTGTCCGGCACCGCCGCCGTGGCGGCGACGGTGCCGCCCGAACTGTGGGACCGTCCGCGTTCGGCGGCCGCGGTGATGGCGCAGGATGTGATCCGGCAGGCGGTTGCCGACCATCATGCGCGGAAGGGTTCGCGCCTGGTCATCGTTCATGGTGTGCGGCAGGAGGCGCTGTTGCAGGCCGAGGAACTGCGGGCCTGGCTGGTGGCGCTGGCGGTGGACAGTGCTCGGCTTGTGTTGCGCGCCGACCCCGCGGCGACGGGATTGCGGATTGAGGTCAGCGAATGAGTGAACAGGTATGAGTGCAAGGCTGGGATCGACCATGGTGCAGAACAAGGGCGCGGTGCGCGGCGCAGACCGCAGCGATGCCGGTGCAATGCGGATCGCCGCGGTGCAGATGGCTTCGGGGCCGCGGGTGGAGGCCAATCTGAGGGAGGCCGCGCGCCTGATCGAGATTGCCGCCGCGCAGGGCGCGCGCCTGGTCGCGCTGCCCGAGTATTTCGGCATCATGGGCATGAAGGATACGGACAAGGTCGCGGTGCGCGAGGAATACGGCAGCGGACCGATACAGGAATTCCTCGCGCAGACGGCGCGCAGCCATGGTGTCTGGATTGTCGGCGGTTCGGTGCCGCTGGTCGCCTCGTCGAATGACAAGGTGCTCAACACCAGCCTGGTCTACGATGACCAGGGCAACTGTGTCGCGCGTTACGACAAGATCCACCTCTTCGGTTTCGAGATGGGCCGGGAGAAGTATTCCGAGGAGCGCACCATAGAACACGGCAAAAAGGTCGTGGCCTTCGATTCACCGTTCGGCCGCATCGGCCTGTCGATCTGTTATGACCTGCGTTTCCCCGAACTCTACCGGGCAATGGGCGAGGTGGACCTGATCCTGGTGCCTTCGGCCTTCACCGAAACCACGGGCAAGGCGCACTGGGAGACGCTGATCCGCGCCCGCGCCATCGAAAACCTGGCCTATGTGCTGGCGCCGGCGCAGGGCGGTTATCATGTCAACGGCCGCGAAACCCACGGCGATTCGATGATTGTCGATCCCTGGGGCGTGGTCCTTGATCGCCTGCCGCGCGGCTCCGGTGTGGTTGTCGCCGGGATGAACCGTACCCATATACAACGTCTGCGCCAGAGTCTGCCGGCGCTGCAACACCGCAGCCTGGGGCGGTAATTCATAAGTATTTGATTTTATTAATATTTTCAGGAAGCTGACTCGACATGCAATCTGCCAACATTTTTGAAACCGCCAGCGCCGTGCTGCTGGCGCCGCATGCGCTGGACGAGGGGCGGCTGCAGGCGGTGTTTGGCCAGATGCTGGCGCATCGTGTCGACTATGCCGACCTCTACTTCCAGTATTCACGCAGCGAGTCCTGGAGCCTTGAAGAAGGCATCGTCAAGTCCGGCAGTTTCAACATCGATCAGGGTGTCGGCGTGCGCGCGGTCAGCGGCGAAAAAACCGCCTTTGCCTATTCCGATGACATCAGCTTCAACGCCTTGCAGTCGGCTGCGCAGGCGACACGGGCAATAGCCCGCCAGGGCGGCGCCGGCAGCACCGCCATTGCCCGCCAGGGTGAACTGCGAGCCCTGTATGCGCCGCAGGATCCGCTGGCGAGTCTCGGCGCACCGGAAAAGGTGGCGCTGCTCGAGCGGCTGGAGCGCATTGCGCGCGGGCTTGATCCGCGGGTGACCCAGGTCATGGCCTCGCTGGCCGGCGAATACGAGGTGGTGATGGTGGCGCGCAGCGACGGCATGCAGGCTGCCGACGTGCGGCCGCTGGTGCGGCTTTCGCTGCAGGTCATTGTCGAGGCCGACGGCCGGCGCGAGCAGGGCAGCGCCGGCGGCGGCGGACGTTTTGACTACGGCTATTTCACCGAAGAGCTGCTGCGCGACTATGCACAGAAAGCCGTGCAGCAGGCGCTGGTCAATCTCGATGCGCGGCCGGCACCGGCCGGCACGATGACCGTGGTGCTGGGACCGGGCTGGCCCGGTGTGTTGCTGCACGAGGCGGTCGGTCACGGGCTTGAGGGCGATTTCAACCGCAAGGGCACCTCGGCGTTCAGCGGGCGCATCGGCGAACGCGTGGCCGCGCCCGGCGTCACGGTTGTCGATGACGGCACCATGGCGCGGCGGCGCGGTTCGCTGAATGTCGATGACGAGGGCAACCCGACGCAGCACAACGTGCTGATCGAGGATGGCGTGCTGCGCGGCTACCTGCAGGATGCGATGAATGCCCGCCTGATGGGCGTGGCGCCGACGGGCAATGGCCGGCGCGAGTCCTACGCCCACGTGCCGATGCCGCGGATGACCAACACCTACATGCTCAACGGCAACCGCGATCCGCAGGAGATCATCGCCTCGGTCGACCGCGGGCTCTACGCGGTCAACTTCGGCGGCGGCCAGGTCGACATCACCAGCGGCAAGTTCGTGTTTTCGGCTTCCGAGGCGTGGATGATCGAGAACGGCAAGCTGGCTTATCCGGTCAAGGGCGCGACGCTGATCGGCAACGGCCCGGATGCGCTGACCCGGGTGTCGATGATCGGCAACGACATGCGGCTCGACACCGGCGTCGGAACCTGCGGCAAGGAGGGCCAGAGCGTGCCGGTGGGCGTGGGCCAGCCGACACTGCGCATTGACGGCCTGACGGTCGGTGGCACGGTCTAGGCCGGAACCGGTATTCGTTTATAATGCATTGAATTTAATGGAAAGTTGGGATTGCAATGCTGCATCAGACTGACGATCTGCGGATCAAGGAAATCAAGGAACTGACGCCTCCGACGCACCTGTTGCGGGAGATTCCGCTCAGCGAAAAGGCGGCCAACGCGACCTTTGAGGCGCGCCGGGACATCCATCGCATACTCCACGGTGCCGATGACCGGCTGCTGGTGATCATGGGGCCGTGTTCGGTCCATGATGTGAAGGCCGCCAAGGAATACGCCGGCAAGCTGCTGGAGGCCAAGAAGAAACTGGCCGCCGACCTGTTGGTGGTGATGCGTGTGTATTTCGAGAAACCGCGCACCACGGTGGGCTGGAAAGGACTGATCAACGATCCGAATCTCGATGGCAGCTTCCGCATCAACGAAGGCCTGAAGATCGCCCGTGAACTGCTGCTGGAACTCAATGAAAGCGGCATGCCGGTCGGCTGCGAATTTCTCGACATGATCACGCCGCAATACATTGCCGACCTCGTGTCCTGGGGGGCCATCGGCGCGCGCACCACCGAATCGCAGATTCACCGCGAACTGGCTTCCGGCCTGTCCTGCCCGGTCGGGTTCAAGAACGGCACCGACGGCAACATCAAGATCGCGATCGACGCCATCCGTGCGGCGCAGGCGCCGCACCATTTCCTGTCGGTCACCAAGGCCGGCCACTCGGCGATCGTGTCGACCACCGGCAACGAGGACTGCCACGTGATCCTGCGCGGCGGCAAGGCGCCGAACTATGACGCCGCCAGCGTCGACGCGGCGGGCCGCGGCCTGGCCGAAGCCGGCATCCCGGCGCGCATCATGATCGATTTCAGCCACAGCAACAGCAGCAAAAAGCCGGAAAAACAGGTTGATGTCGGTCAGGATGTCGCGCGGCAGATTGCCGGCGGTGATGACCGCATCTTCGGTGTCATGGTCGAAAGCCACCTCAAGGCCGGACGGCAGGATCTGGTGCCGGGCAAGGCGCTGGCCTACGGTGTCAGCATCACCGACGGTTGCATCGGCTGGGAAGAGAGCAGGACACTGCTCGAAACGCTCGCCGACGGCGTGCGCAAACGCCGCCTCAAGGCGGTTTCGGCCGACTGACCGCGTGCCCGGGGCATCCTCCAACAGGCAATCCAACCACTGCTGAAGCCATCATGGCCCAAGATGATCCCGGAGCGCTGGCCGACCAAAGCAACCTCTCGAAACTGGAGCGGGTCGGGGGCGGTTCGGCCATCGCCGGGGAGATTTTCGGGCTGGTCGGCAAATCCCAGTTTTTCGCCGAGTTCTCCCAGGATGACATTTCGATACTGGCCGCCTACATGGAGGTCTATCGCGCGCAGCCCGGGGAAATCCTGATCCGCGAGGGCGACGAAGGCGATTTCATGGTGCTGATCGTTGACGGCGAGGTGGACATCCTGAAAAAAAGCCATCGCGCCGAGCAGCAGCACATGACCAGCGCCGGCCCGGGCATGACGCTGGGCGAGATGTCGATGATCGACGGTGAGCCGCGTTTCGCGACCTGCATGGCCTCGCAACCGACCACCTTTGCCGTGCTGACCCGCGACAACATGGCAAAAATCATCCTCGACCATCCGGGTCTGGGCTCGAAGATCCTCGTGAAGATGGTCACCATGCTGTCCCTGCGCTTGCGCCAGACCAGCGCCCGCCTGCTGCGGGTGATGGAAGAGGCGCGCCAGCAAATCTAGCGCTGGCGGAAGGCAAGCACTGCCTGGTTGCGCAGCGTTTTCAGCAATCCCATCGAGGTTGTGCCGATTGCCGGCGATCCGGCCTGCAGGCGATCGCCGTAAAGCAGGCCGACGCAGCGTTTGTCGACAGCCAGCGGCAGCACGATGAAACTGCGCGCGCGCACCTGCCTGTGATGCCATTCCGGAATCCGCCCCCGGATGTTGTCCACGGTGCTGTCCGCGATCACCAGGTCGACACACTTGCCTGCGGCCAGCTGGAAGACGTCGGAATGGTCGTGCATGTCGAAGCAGAAAGCCTTCACCACATCTTCGTTTCCGGTGCCGAAACCGAACCGCCCGCTGAAGCGGGTGCCACGGGGCTCGCGCAGGGCCAGCAGCACACGATCAAAACCGATGCCGCGGTACATCGTTTCAAGGACCATGTGCAGCACATCATTCAGGCTGCAGCCGTTGACCAGCGTGCTGGTGATGTCCTGGATGCCGGCGGTGAGAATCGTGCAGGAGCCGGCGTCGTCGGGCGCCGCCGCCGCTGCTGTCTGAGGAGCCGCCGCTGCTGCGCCATCCGCAGGGGCGGGTGGTTCACCGGCGGGGTTCCCGGAAGACCAGATGCGTATGGTTTCCAGCATCGGCCCCCTGGAATGGTCGTTGATCAGCAGGCGCGCCTCTTCGTTGAATTTTTCCACGCTTTCCTCGACCACCGCGGCGTAATCCCGGGCCGTCATCTGCAGGCGTGGCCTGCAGCGGCGCACGAGGTCATCCAGGTGCCGCGCCTTCTCCCCGGGTTCCGTATGCGAGGCGATGCGGCAGAGCATGTCGCCGACGTTGGCTGCGATGCGCAGGTTGTTGCGGCCCGCCGCCTGCGGCAATGATCCCGTAATGCGCTCCATGCTGCGCACCATGCGTTCAGGCAGGTTCCAGCTGCGCGCGACACCGGTGCCGAGTTCCTCCAGGGACAGCCCGAGCACGGCACAGGCGGCATCATGTTCGCTGGCACCTGCACGCATGCGCCTGCCGATCTCGATCCACTCGTCGTACAGGTAATACATCGCGAGCAGGCGGCCGAGGTTGAAAAAAACGCCGCAGATGAAACCCTCTTCCGCATCGCCGCCTCCGGCGGGGCCGAGCAGCCGCCGCGTCGTTATGCCGTTGAACAGCGAGCGCACCACCTCGCTGCGCAGTTCACCCGCCTGATGCCTGTTCTGGAGGTGTTCCAGGAGGATCAGCGTCACCGCGAGGTTGCGCACGGTGTCGAAGCCGAGAATCATCACTGCCCGGGATATCGTGCTGATATTGCCGCCGAACTGGCCGTAGGTTGACGAGTTGACCATCCGCAGCAGCTTGTTGGTGAGTGAAAAATCCTTGAGCAGCGCGGTGGCCAGCGTCTGCATGCTTTCGTCGTCGCTGGCGGCGATCCGGTTGATGGTGCTGATGGTCCGGGACAGCGCGGGGAAGCTGCTCTTGACGCGCATGCGCATCAGGACGAAGTCCAGCGCGCGCTGGTTTTTTGACGTGGAGGAGCCGGTGCCGCCTTCCTGTTCCGGATGCAGGTACGATTGCAGTGCCCGGTGCATCGCGAGCGCATCGGGATAACGGTCCTCGCGTTTCTTGATCAGCCCCTTCAGCACGATGTCGTCCAGCCTTTCATCGATGTCGGGCCTGATCGACGAGGGCGCGGGGATCGGCAGGTTGGCGATCTTGTGCATGATCTCGAAAGGGCTGGCGCCGGCGACCGCGGGGCGCCCGGTGAGCATTTCGTAGAGCACCAGCGACATCGAGAACACGTCCGCCGCCTTGCCCGCGGCCTGTTCGTCCAGCGCTTCCGGAGCCGCATATTGCGGCGTGCCGGCCGGCGCATTGAGGGTGCCTTCCGCCACCGCAATTCCGAAATCGATCAGCCGCGCCTTGCCGGAACGGTCGATGACCACGTTCGACGGTTTGACGTCGCGGTGGACGATGTTCCTGTCGTGGGCGTGCGCCAGGCCGTCGAGCACCTGCAGCGCGATTTCCGCGGCGGTATTGCGGTCGAGCGCGCCGCGCCGGCGCAGGCAGGCATCAACGGTTTCGCCGTCGACGTATTCGAGCACCAGGTAATGGCTGCCATCGTGTTCGAGCGCGTCGAAAACGGTGGCGAGATGGGGATGATTCAACTGGCCCAGCGCGCGTGCCTCTGCCAGCAATCGGTGCGCGCGATCGGCGGCCCCGCGTCCGCGGCCCACCGATTTCAGCGCGACTGCGCGCTCGAGGTGCGTGTCGCGGGCAAGGTAGACTGTGCCCTGTGCGCCCCGACCCAGCGTGCCCTCGATGCGGTAACGACCGTTACTGATGGTGTCAGGTGTGTTCATGGAAGTTCCGGCTGCGGCGCTGCCCCGGCCGGCAGCTTCACAGCCGAATAATCACAATCCAAGCTGTTGTTTATAATGAAATTTATTGATTCCGCTGCAGTCTGCGCGCGCGGGTGCCCAAAGGTTCTTACGGCAACAGGGCGGTGTTTCTTGAGCCGGCAATGGCGGTTGCGCGTTGTTGCGGCCTTTGCATTTGCAATGGCTGCAGCGCCGTTGCGGGGCGAACCGGTCGAGGTCACCGATGATCGCGGCGTCATCATTCGCCTGCAGCGGCCGGCGCAGCGCATGGTCACGCTGACGCCGCACCTGACGGAGCTGGTTTTTGCGGCCGGCGCCGGTGCCCGGCTCGCGGGTGTCGCGCGCTTCAGCAACCATCCCCCCGAGGCAAGGTCACTGCCGGTGGTGGGCGATGCGCTGCATGTCGATGTCGAGCGCCTGCTTGTACTGAAACCCGACCTGGTGCTCGCGTGGCGCAGCGGTACGCCGGCCGAAACGGTCGCGCGGATCGAGCGAGCCGGCTTGCCGGTGTTTGTTTCCGATGCCGCCAGGCTGGAGGAGGTGGGGCGCGGTATCGAGGCCCTTGCCGTGCTGGCCGGCACGCCGGGCACCGGGGCCGCCGCCCGCGCGGCATTTGCCCGCGGACTGGGCGAGCTGCGTGCCCGCCGCCGTGCAGGTACTCCGGTGCGCGTGTTTTACGAGATCTGGCCGGCGCCGCTGATGACCGTCAACGGGCGGCATGTGATCAGCGAAATCATTGATTTGTGCGGCGGCATCAACGTGTTCGGCGGGCTGCGGCCGCTGACGCCAGAGGTTTCGCGGGAAGCCCTGCTCGCGGCGCGACCGGAAGTGGCACTCGGCGGCAGTTCCGCGGAGACGGCCACCACCTTTGCCGCGCGCTGGGCGGGCCTGCCGCCGCCGCTGTCAATGATGCCGGCGCACCACATTGCGCCGGATCTGATCCAGCGCCCGACACCGCGCCTGCTGGAGGGCGCGCGGCAGGTCTGCATGCATCTTGACGCGGTGCGTGCCGCGCGGCGCTGAGCAGACGGCAATCAGCCGCGATCACGGCCCTGTTGCCACAACACGTCGCCTTTGCCGCCTGCGCGGTTGCAGGTCCGTGCAAGCACAAACAGCAGGTCGGACAGGCGGTTGAGATACTGCACGGGCAGGGGGCCGATGGATTCCTCGCCGGCCAGCGCGACCAGCGTGCGTTCGGCGCGGCGGCACACGGTGCGCGCCACATGGGCCAGTGCGGCGGCACGGGTCCCGCCCGGCAGCACGAACTCCCGCAGGGGCGGCAATTCACCGTTGAAGCCGCCGATCAGGCCGTCGATGCGCTGCAGATGTGTTTCGCCGACCAGCGCATGACCCGGCAGGCTGAGTTCTCCGCCGAGGTCAAAGAGGTCGTGCTGTATGCCGGTCAGCGCGCTGCGCACCGCCGGGGGCAACTCCTCGGCGAGCAACACGCCAATGGCGCTGTTCAGTTCATCGACATCCCCCATCGCGGCAACGCGCCTGTGGTCCTTGCCGATGCGGCTGCCCGATGACAGGCCGGTGCTGCCGTCGTCCCCGGTGCGGGTGACTATTTTCGAAAGGCGGTTTGCCATGAGAGCTGTGCTCCGGGGTCGTGGGCGCACATTATAGTGGCAGGCGCCGCGCGGCCGATGACCCGGTGGCATTGTCACGGGTTTCCGTTCACTTTTCCGCAGTGGCTGTCCCGGTCCCCCCTGCTGCCACCCGCAGTGGAAAGAATTTTTCGTCGAATGCGGGATCATGCAGCCATTGCGAGATGGCCTCCAGGGCCATGTCCTCGGTCCGGAAAAAATGCTGGGCGCCTATCGACGCGTAGAGTCCGGTTTTCTCCATGATGCCGAGCACCTGCCGTTTAAGCCCGCTGAACACCATGGTCACGCCGTTGTCCTGAAGGCGCCGGGCAAGGTGCCTGATCATTTCCTCCCCTGACGCATCGAGTTCGTTGATGGCGTCGCCGACGATCAGGATGTAACGCGCCTCCGGGTGTTTCGCGGCCTGGTCGAGGATCACATCCTCGAAGTAGGGCACGTTGGCAAAAAACAGGGAGCCGTCGAAGCGGATGACGATCAGGCGTTCGCTGGTGGGCAGTCCGAACAGTTGCGCGTCGCGCAGTGTGCCGTCGGGGTGGCGACCGAGCACGGCGACCCGCGGGCGCATGGTGCGGTAGAGATAGAGCACGATCGCCAGCGCCGCGCCGATCAGGATGCCGGTGTCGAGGTGGGGCGCGAAACTGAGAGTGGCGAGAAAGGTCACCACCGCGGCTATGCCGTCGTGGCGGTGTGCTTTCCAGGCGTGCAGCAGCGCGGGGACATTCACCAGGTTGAACACGGCAAGCATGATGATCGCCGCCAGGGCCGCCTGCGGCAGGTGGTAGAGCAGCGGCGTGAACAGCAGCAGCGTGACAAGGACAATGGCGCCGGCAACCACCGATGACATGCCGCTGGCCGCACCGGCGGCCAGATTGACCGCGGACCGCGAGAACGAGCCGCTGACCGGAAAGGCCTGGAACAGGCTGCCTACGATGTTGGCCAGCCCCTGCCCGACCAGTTCCTGGTTGGGATCAATGCGCTGCCTGGTGCGCGTGGCCATCGACTTGGCGATGGAAATGGCCTCCATGAAACCGACCAGTGCGATGATCAGCGCTGTCGGCAGCAGCTTGATCAGGGTGTCCCAGTCGAACTGCGGCAGCGCCGGATCAGGAATCCCGGCCGGCACGCGGCCGACCACTTCGCCGCCGCCCTTCATGCTGATGCGGGTGCCGTCGATCGCGGAAATGGTCCAGCGCCGGCGGTCGCTGGCCGCATCCGGCGGTGCGGTTCCCGAGAGATGATAGGAAACTGCGCCGGAATCGTCCGTGACGCGGCTGAAGCGCAGCCGCCGCAGCTCGGCAAAACGCACGCGCTGTTCGGCTTCCACCGCGCGCAGCTCCAGCCTGAGGAATTCGAGGTCGGCATTGAGCATGATCAGGCGCGGGTGGGCGGCCCCGCTGCTGACGAACAGATCGTCGATCTCGCCGGTCTTCGCCGCCGTTTCCTGGCGCAGCACGCCGCTGCGCGCGGAGAGGGCCACCAGCGAGTCGATCACGTTGCGGACCTGGGGGTCGCGGAAGTTGGCCGGGCCTGCTTCGCCATTGCGCTCGAAACCGGTGGCCCAGCTCAGTGCCGTGGTGAGCGCAACGGCGATCAGCACGCCTGGCCAGGCCGGCCGGTAACGGCGCACCAGCAGCATTACCGCCAGCGCGAGCAGGCCCATGGCCAGCGTCGGCAGGTGGGTGTCGCCGACGCGCAGCAGCACGTCCCACACATCGGCCAGAAAGCGGTCTGAACGCGCGCTGTGGACACCCAGCAGCTTGTTGAACTGGGACAGCGCGATGATGATCGCCGCCGCATTGGTGAAGCCGACGATGACCGGATGGGAAAGGAAATTGACAATGGCGCCCAGACGGAACAGTCCCATTGCCAATTCCATCACGCCGACCATCAGCGCCAGCAGGATCGCCAGTGCGATGAATTGCGCGGTTCCCGGTGCGGCGAACTGGGCCAGTGCCGACCCGGTCAGCAGCGAGACCATCGCCACCGGCCCGGTGGCGAGCTGGTGCGAAGAGCCCCACATTGCGCCGATGATCACCGGCAGGAAGGCGGCATAAAGTCCGTAGTAGGCCGGAAGTCCCGCGAGCTGGGCATAGGCCATGGATTGCGGGATCAGCACCATCGCCACCGTGGCGCCTGCAATGGCGTCGGCGCGCAGGGTCGTGCCGCGCAGCGGCAGCCAGCGCAGGAACGGAAATATCCGATCGCGCATCTTCATGCTGCCGACCCCGCTGAAGTCTGCGCCGGTTCGTTGCGTGGCGAGCCGTCGGGAAGCCGGTCACGGCATTCACGGAATATGCGCAGCCTGCAGTCGCGGCAGGTCGCGACGTCCAGCCGGGGGTAGATGGTCGCCAGTGCCGGGTGTTTCACCGGGAAGACATGGTCCTCGCCGATGTCGCGCATGTAGCCGCCGCGTTTGAGCAGGCGGACAACCTCATCCTTGATCCGGTAGAAATAAAGGCCGCCGCCTGCCCGCCTCCGGCGTTTGGCTTCGTGGGCGAGCATTTCCGCGCCGGCGACGTCGACGAAGTTGATGCCGCTGGCAACGATCAGCAGGTGTTTCTGCGGCGTGCGTTCGCCGTATTTCTGCAGTATCTGCTGCGCATGGTCGACTGCCCCGAAAAACAGCGAACCGTTGATGCGTACACACTTCAGCTGCGGGCAGTCGGGCAGTCCGGTGTCCGCCGAGTAGTGGTAGCTGCCTTCCTCCGGATCGGGTTTGACGTCGAGTATCACCGGGTGCGAGGTGCGCTTCAGGTACAGCATCAGCGACAGCAGGATGCCGGCATAGATGGCGAACTCGAGCTGCACGAACAGCGTGGCCAGCAGCGTGACGCCGAGGACGATGCTCTCCGGCAGGCTGGTGCGGATGATGTTGCGGATCTGCGCGATGTCGATCAGGCCCCAGGCAACCATGAACAGGATGCCGGCCATCGTCGGCACGGGCAGGAACTGCACCAGCGGAGCCACCAGCAGCACGATCAACAGCAGGAATACGGAGGAGAGCACGGCCGCCAGCGGTGTGCGCGCCCCTGCCTCGTAATTGACGCCGCTGCGGTTGAACGAGCCGCTGGAGGCGTAGGCGGAAAAGAAACTGCCGGCGATGTTGGACAGGCCCTGGCCGATGAATTCCTGGTTGCCGTCGATGCGCTGCTCCGAGCGCACGGCAATGGCGCGCGCGATGGACACGGCCTCGGTCAGGCCGAGCATGGTGATTGCCACGGCGATGGATGCGGTCTTGCGCAGGGATTCCAGCGAAAAATCCGGTGCCGAAAACTGGGGGAATATCCCGGACAGCGCCTTGACGGTTTCGATCTGGTTGCGCGCGTCAAGCTGCGGAATCAGTCCCAGCGCAGCGGTATACAGGCTGCCGGCGATCATGGCCACGATCATGTAGGGCAGGCGCCGGTAGCGCCGCCGCACGAACACGCCGACGAGCAGGGTGAGCGTGCCGACCGATGCCACGTACCAGTTGATCTGGTCGATGCCGGCCGCCGTCAGCTGCAGCGTCTCCGCGAAGGAGATGCCGCGGGGCATCGGGATGCCGAGGAAGTGCGGCAGCTGGGTGCTCATGATCAGCAGGCCGGCGCCGGCGGTGAATCCGAGCACGACGGTATGGGAGATGAAGTTGACCAGCGCGCCCATGCGCGCCAGCCCCATGGCCAGCTGGAAGATGCCGGTGAGGAAGGTCACCATCAGCACCAGGCGGATGTATTCGGGGGTGCCGGGCACGGCGATGCCGCTCATCGTCGAGTAGATGACGATCGAGATTGCGGTCGTGGGGCCCGATACCAGGTGCCAGCTCGATCCGAACAGGGCGGCGATGACCGCGGGAACCATGGCCGCGTAAAGCCCGTATTCCGGCGGCAGGCCGGCGATGGTCGCGAAGGCGACGCCCTGCGGCAGCACGACCGCCGCACCGGTCAGGCCGGCCAGCGCGTCGGCGCGCAGGGTCCGGCGGTCGACCATCGGCCACCATTGCAGGAACGGAAAAAGCCTTAGCGCGAACGTTTGCAGTTCGTGCGCAGTGAGGAATGAAAACTTCAATGGGTTTCCCGATGCGACTGTGCCGATTATCAGACATGGAGCCATGACTCGGCAATCAGCTAATTTTGCTGGGCAATCAGCAAATCTTTTGGGCTATAATCTGCGCCCTGCAACGTCCAAAAACAGGAAAGAGCGCTTTCATGAAACGGATACCCGCCATCAGCCTGTGCCTGGGGCTGACCGCACTGTCACCGGCCCTGTCGGTGGCTGCGGAAGCCAATCCGGCCGCCAGCAAGGAAAAGGTTTCGATGTGCATCGGCTGCCACGGCATTCCCGGCTACAAGACCGCGTTTCCCGTGACCTACAACGTGCCCAAGCTGGGTGGCCAGCACGCCGCCTATATCGTCAAGGCGCTGCAGGCCTACAAGAACGGTGACCGCACCCATCCGTCGATGCGCGCCATTGCCGCGGGCCTGTCGGAGCAGGACATGGCCGACGTTGCGGCATACTACGCGGCACCTGCGGTGCAGGCGGCTTCGAAATGAGGGGCGCAATGATGATCAGCAAAATGTTGTGGATCGCCGGCACCGCTGCGGTTTTTGCCGGTGCCACGGCGCATGCCGCCAACCCTGCAGCGGGCAAGGAAAAGTCGAAAACCTGCGCCGCCTGCCACGGACCGGACGGCAACAGCGCTGTTGCGGATTTCCCGCGGCTTGCCGGGCAGCATTACGATTACCTGGTCAAGGCGCTGTCGGATTACAAGTCGGGTGAGCGCAAGAACGCGATCATGGCGCCGCTGGCAGCCAGCCTGTCCAAGCGCGACATCGAAGATCTGGCCGCGTTCTACTCGCGCCAGCAGGGCCTGACCGTCAAATACTGACCGCCGCAGGGTCCGCAAGAAAAAACCGCGCTGCCGGCAAGGCATGCGCGGTTTTTTTATGCCACGGGGGCCGCGGTTTTGCCGCGGAATTCGCAAAGGTCGCTGATCAGGCATTCCGGGCAGCGCGGCTTGCGCGCAGTGCAGATGTAGCGGCCGTGCAGGATCAGCCAATGGTGCGCATGCAGGCGGAACTCTTCCGGCGTCACTTTGAGCAGCTTGCGTTCCACGGCCAGCGGATCCTTTCCCGGCGCCAGCCCGGTACGGTTGGCGATGCGGAAAATGTGGGTATCGACGGCGATCGTCGGTTCACCGAAGGCGATGTTGAGCACGACATTCGCGGTTTTGCGGCCGACCCCGGGCAAGGCCTCGAGCGCCTCGCGGTCCCGCGGCACTTCGCCGCCATGTTTTTCGAGCAGGATGCCGCAGGTGGCAATGATGTTTTTGGCCTTGGTGCGGTAGAGGCCGATGCTCTTGATGTATTGCTCCAGGCCGGATACGCCCAGTTTCTGCAGTGATTGCGGGGTGTTGGCCTTCCTGTAGAGTCCGCGCGTGGCCAGGTTCACGCTTTTGTCGGTCGCCTGAGCGGAAAGGATCACAGCGACCAGCAGTTCGAAGGCCGAGGCATATTCCAGTTCACCCCGCGGTTCGGGATTGGCGGCGCGGAAACGCCCGAAAATGGTCTTGCGCTTGGCGGGATTCAAGGGGCGGCAGGCATGGTCTGAATGTGTGGGCGTGATTATAATGGCCTGTCAAACTACGGGAGATCCGCAGTGTCTCAGCGGGCGGCAAAAACGGTGTGCAGATGGGCCCTGGCCGGGTTGCTGGCGGCACATGCGGCACTCGTGACCGCCGAACCGGTGACCGTAGAGCGCGACAGCGTTGTGCGCGCCGAACCCCGCACCGATGCGGCCGTGGTGGCCAATTTTGCCCGGGGCGCTGCAGGAGAGGCGCTGGCCCGCCAGGGCGCCTGGGTGCAGGTCAAGACCGCGACCGCGACCGGATGGCTGTATTCCTTCAATGTACGTTTCGGCGCGCCTGCCGGCAGTGCCGGCGAGGGTGCGGGCGCGGGATCCGTGCTGGGGCGGGTGTTCGCGCCGCGGCAGAAGGTCAACGTTACGGCAACAATCGGCATTCGCGGTCTGGACGAGGAGGATCTGAAACAGGCGCAGTTCGATGGCGGCCAACTGCAGGCGCTGGACGGTTTTGCCGCCAGCCGCGAGCAGGCCGAGGAACATGCCGGCGGCGCCGGATTGAGTGCGACACGAATCGATTATCTGTCGCAACCGGCCGCCGCCGCAGCAGCGGACGGAGACGGTTCGGGGAGACTGCAATGATTTCTGCAGGTGGCCTGCATGCCATGGCATGGGCGGCAATGCTGGGTGCGGCGACCGCGGCCCAGGCGCAGAACATTGATCTCAACCGCCTGTTCAGCATCGGCCGTGATGCCGTGACCGCAGTCGCCGGCGTCAGTGAGCAGGAAGAGCAGACCATGGGCCGCGAGATTGCCGGCCGCATGCTGGGGGCCGCGCCGCTGGTCAACGATCCGGCGCTGCAGGCTTATGTCAACCGCGTGGGGCGCTGGATTGCCGTGCAGGGCGAACGTCCGGACCTGCCCTGGCGTTTTGCCGTTATCGACACGGCGTCGATCAACGCCTTTGCCGCACCCGGCGGTTACGTGATGCTGACCCGCGGCCTCTACGAAATCCTCGACAACGAGGCCCAGCTTGCCGGCGTGCTGGCCCATGAAATTGCCCATGTCGTGCGCCGTCACCACGTCACCGTCATGCAGAAGAGCGCCGCGCTGTCCGCAGGCGCGCAGCTGGCGCAGCGCGACAACCGTTCGGCGCTGGTCAACAACATGATCGGTACCGGCGCCGAAGTGTTTGCCCGCGGTCTCGACAAAAGCGCGGAGTACGAGGCGGATGCCATCGGCGTGGTGCTCGCGGCGCGGGCCGGTTACAACCCCTTCGGCCTCGTCGACGTGCTGCACAAACTGGCTGCGCGGGGTGCTGGCGACGGTTCGCTGGCATTGCTCTTCAAGACCCACCCGCTGCCGGGCGAGCGCCTGGAACAACTCGGCGCCGCGCTGACCCCCGTGCTGGCCAAGCTTCCGGCAGGGCGCGAGCTGGACATCCGCCGCGTGGCGGCCGGTGCCGGGCCGATGCGTGCCGCCAACCCCCTTCCTGCCGGCGGCGCACGCGGCCTGGCGGAGCAGCAACCCGCCTCATCCGCGCAGCCGCCGAAGGGAGGCAGCGGCATCGGTATCGATCCGGGACAGCTGCTGCGTGGTCTTTTTGGCCGTTGAGCGGGTCTTTCCGCCGGTCAAGGCCCCGCGCGCCTGCCGGCAAGACGTGCCCGCGCCCGCGCGAGCGCGCGATCCAGTGTTTTGCGTTTCCGCAGTAATGCCGGCGAGGTATCTCCAGGGAGTACGGTTCTGCGCCGCTGCGCCTGCCTGGCAGAGAGGCGGCGCATCCGGGCGAGGTGTTTTTCGCGCAGGATGACTGCTTCCTGGCGTTGCCGGCTGCGGTCGCGTGCCGCGCCGGTGGGACGCAGGACGATGCAGTCGACAGGGCAGGGCGGCAGGCACAGCGCGCAGCCGGTGCACTCGGCAGAGATTACCGTATGCATCAGGCGTCGTGCGCCGACGATGGCATCCACCGGGCAGGCAGCGATGCACAGTGTGCAGCCGATGCACAGTTCCTCGTCGATGACTGCGGTCGCCGGCGGTCCCGGTTCGCCGAGTGCATTGTCCAGCGGCAGCGCAGGCTTGCCCAGCAATGCAGACAGTTCAGCGATGAGTTCCGTGCCCCCGGGGGGACAGCGATTGATGGTTGCCGTGCCGGCGGCCACGGCCTCCGCATAGGGACGACATCCGCCGTAACCGCATTGCCGGCACTGGGTCTGCGGCAGCAATGCGTCGATGGCGTCGGCTGTCGGGTTCACGGCAATGCATCGGCTGCGGCAACAAACGGCAGTCCGCTGTCACGGGCGAGA
The DNA here is from genome assembly GCA_022843705.1 of Burkholderiales bacterium. Classification (GTDB taxonomy): domain Bacteria; phylum Pseudomonadota; class Gammaproteobacteria; order Burkholderiales; family SG8-41. The sequence goes on along the minus strand of JALHND010000007.1, from coordinate 31,769 downwards.
TCGGCATGGGTGACATGCCCGGCGCAGGTCTGCAATCCCGACGCGAGATGCCGGTCCTGCAGCACGGCCTCGCGCAATCCGCGGCCGGCGATGGCCAGGGCGTGGGGCAGCGTGGCCTGTGTCAGCGCGAGTGTTGCCGTGCGCGCGACAGCCGACGGCATGTTCGGCACGCAGTAGTGGACGATGTTTTCTTCGGCATAAAGAGGCCGGGTGTGCGAGGTCGGGCGCGAGGTTTCGCAGATGCCGCCCTGGTCGATCGCGACATCAACGATCACCGAACCCGGGCGCATGCGTTTCAGGTCGTCCCTGAAAACGAGCCGCGGCGCAAGTGCACCGGGCAGCAGCACCGCGCCGATCACCAGGTCCTGGTCCGGCAGCAGGGTGCGCAACGCCCGGGGCGAGGAAATCGCGCTTTTCAGGCGTCCGCCGAACAGCGCTTCGAGTTCCGCCAGGCGGGCAGCACTGCGATCGAGCATGGTTACGCCGGCGCCCATGCCGATCGCGATGCGCGCCGCATTTTCGCCCACGGTGCCGCCGCCGATGATCAGCACATTGGCCGGAAGCACACCCGGGACGCCCCCGAGAAGCACGCCGCTGCCGCCGTTGGCCATCTGCAGTGCCCAGGCCCCGGCTTGCGGCGCGAGCCGGCCGGCGATCTGCGACATCGGCGTCAGCAGCGGAAGCCGTCCCGCATCGTCGGTGATGGTTTCATAGGCCATGCTGGCCACACCGGCTGCCAGCATGGCCTCCAGAAGTTTCCGGTCCGGCGCGAAATGGTGATAACCATAAATGATTTGTCCGCGCTTCAGCAGTGGAAACTCGCTGCGCTGGATTTCCTTGACCTTGATGACCAGCTCTGCGGCATAAACTTCCTCTGCCCGTGCCGCAATGGTCGCACCGGCGGCCCGATAGTCATTATCGGAAAATCCGACGCGTGTCCCGGCCTCCGTTTCGACCCTTACGGCATGACCTGCGGTAACGAGGGCCTGCACCCCGTCCGGCGTGGCGCCAACCCGGTATTCGTGGTCCTTGATTTCCCGGGGTACGCCGATCAGCACGATTTCAGCCTGCCGATGGCTTCGGCGCAATGCCCCACCAGCGCGGGCCCCGCGTAAACCAGTCCGGTGTACAGCTGCACCAGACTGGCACCTGCGCGGATCCGCGCCGCGGCATCACTGCCATTCATGATGCCGCCGACCCCGATTACCGGCACCGCACCGTCGAGCGCTGCCACCAGCTGCTCGGTGACGCTCTGCGCCTGCGCGGTGAGCGGGGCGCCGCTGAGGCCGCCGGTTTCGCCGCCATGGGGCAGGTGGGCAACCGCGTCGCGCGTCACGGTCGTGTTGGTGGCGATGACCGCGTCGATGCCGTAGGTGATCAGCAGCCCGGCGATGGCCGTGATCTGTGACGGATCAAGATCGGGTGCGATTTTCAGCGCCAGCGGTACACGTCTGCCGTGGATGTCTGAGAGTCTTTCGCGTTCTTCACGCAGCGCGGACAGCAGCAGACCCAGTTCGTCGCCCTGCTGCAGCTGGCGCAGATTTTTGGTGTTGGGCGAGGAAATGTTGACGGTGACGTAGCTGGCATGTTCATACACCTTGCGCAGGCAGGCCAGGTAATCCTCTGCGGCACGTTCGATCGGCGTGTCGAAGTTCTTGCCGATGTTGATGCCGAGGATGCCGCGGAACCGCGCGCGCCTGACGTTGGCAAGCAGCGCATCGACGCCGTTGTTGTTGAAACCCATGCGGTTGATCACCGCGCGCGCGGCCGGCAGGCGGAACATCCGCGGCCGCGGATTGCCGGGCTGTGGCCGCGGCGTCACGGTGCCGATTTCGATGAAACCGAAGCCGAGCCCTGCAAGGGCGTCGATGTAGTCGCCGTTCTTGTCGAGGCCGGCGGCAAGGCCCACCGGATTCGGAAATTCCAGTCCCATGACGGTGCGCGGAGCCGCCGCAACACGGGGCACGCAGAGCTGTGCCAGCGGGCCGGCAAGTCGCAGTGATTCCAGGGTCAGGTGATGCGCGGACTCGGCGTCCAGCGCGAACAGCAGGGGGCGGAGCAGGGTATACATGCCTGCATTGTACCGGCTTGTGCCGGTCCGGCGCTGTTCAGCCGGCCAGCGCCTGCCAGCGGCCGTCGACCAGGCCTTCCATCGGCTGGAACTGTATCTTGTAGGACATCTTCCGGCTCTGTTCTATCCAGTAGCCCAGATAGAGGTAGGGCAGGTCGAGCCGGCGGCACAGTTCGACCTGCCACAGGATGTTGTAGGTGCCGAAGCTGGCGCCGGCCACCCCGGGATCGAAAAAGGTGTACACCGAAGAAACCCCGTCCTGCAATTGATCGAGGATGCTGACCATGCGCAGCACACCGTTTTCGCGGAATTCGACCAGCCGGGAGTCGACATTGCTCTGCAGCAGGAAGTGCCGGTACTGCTCGCGGCTGTCCTGGTCCATGCCGCCGCCGGCATGGCGCCTGGCCTGGTAGCGCAGGTACAGCGCATAGTGCTCGGGATGGTATTTCAGATCGAGCATCCGGGATTCGAGGCCGTCATGGCGTTTCCAGGCGCGGCGCTGGCTGCGGCTCGCGCGGAAGTCCTCGACGTTCACCCGCACCGGCACGCAGGACCGGCAGCGGTCGCAATGGGGGCGGTAGGTGAAGGCGCCGCTGCGGCGAAAACCGGCGCGCACCAGTTCGCTGTAGACCGGGCCGTCGATCAGGTGGCTGGGCGTGGCGACCTGCGATCGTGCCATGCGCTCCGGCAGATAGCTGCACGGATACGGTGCAGTCGCGTAGAACTGCAGCACCGAGAGCGGAAATTCGGAAAGGTAGGTCACAGCTGCGAGTTCAGTCAGTCGGGGCTTCTTCAGGGTGCCAGACATCAGCGGGTGCCGGACAGTTTACCAATTCCGCAAGGCGCCGCGAGAAATCGTCCCGCGGTATTTCGCGCGCGCCAAAACGGGCAAGGTGTGCGGTGTTCATCTGGCAGTCGATCATGCCGAACTGCCGGCTCTGCAGCCGGCGCACCAGGCTGGCCAGTGCGATCTTGGAGGCATCCGCAACCCGGGTGAACATGGATTCACCGTAGAACATCCGGCCCAGCGCAATGCCGTAGAGCCCGCCGGCGAGTTCTCCGTCAATCCAGGTCTCGACCGAATGCGCATGTCCCATGCGGTGCAGCGTGCAGTAGGCGCTGATCATCTCGCCGGTGATCCAGGTGCCGGCGCCGTCACCGCGCGGCGCGGCGCAGGCGCGCATCACTGCTTCGAATGCGGTGTCGATCCGGATTTCATGGTCGCCGCGGCGCATCCGCTTGGCGAGCGAGCGCGGCAGGCGGAATTCCTCCGGGAACAGCACCATGCGCGGGTCCGGACTCCACCACAACACCGGCTGGTCTTCGCCGTACCAGGGGAAGATGCCGCTGCGGTACGCGCTGAGCAGCCGCTCGGCATCCAGCGTCCCGCCGGCTGCCAGCAGGCCGTTGGGTTCGCGCAGCGCCTGTGCCAGCGGCGGGAAGGGGTCGTTACTTTCCAGCCAGGGAATCATGCCGTCATTTTAAAAGGACAACCCTGCGGCTGTGCAGGGTATTTGATTTGGGTCAACATGCCCCGCAAGTCTCCCGCTTAGGATCGCATTGCATGTTCGCTTCGCAAACGACTGACAACTGGGAGAAGCAGATGAAACGATGGTCTTGGCTGCCGGCTGTGCTGGCAATCGGCATGATGGCGGGTGCGGCACAGGCCGCGCAGGGTGACTGGCTGGCGCGTGCGCGCGTCATCAACATCAATCCGGATGCCAGTTCCTCGGCACTGAACCTGAATGCCAGCACTGAAACCACGCTGGAACTCGACTTTACCTATTTCGTGACCCGAAACCTCGGCCTCGAGCTGATCCTTGCGACGAAGAAGCACACGATCACCTCGGCGGGTGCGAACATCGGTTCCGTGGCGCTGCTGCCGCCCACGCTGACACTGCAGTATCATTTCTCGCCTGAAAGCGCGTCGTTCCGCCCTTATGTGGGCGCGGGCGTCAACTACACGCGTTTTTACGATATCAGCCTGCTCAACGGCGCGGCCACGGTTGAAAAGAACAGCTGGGGCGGCGCCCTGCAGCTGGGTGTCGACATTCCGCTGAACAAGACGTTTTTTCTCAACATCGACCTGAAGAAAATCTGGATCGACACCGATGTCAGGCTCACCGCGACCGGTGCCACTGCGGCAAACTTCAAGATCAATCCGCTGTTGCTGGGCGTGGGCGTGGGGATGAAATTCTGATGGCAAGGACATGACGGCGGCAACGCCGTTTTCCGGAGAACACCCCGCGACGGATTCCGCCGCGGGGTGTTTCCATTGCGGACTGCCCGTCGGCAATGCCGCTTTCCCGGTGCGTGTGGACAATCTCGAACGCCCGGCCTGCTGCCGCGGCTGCCAGGCCGTCGCGCAGACCATCATCGATAACGGCCTCGGCGCCTATTACCGCAACCGCACGGCGATGGCGCCGTCGGCGCAGGGCGCGGCGGGAATCCCGGCGGAACTCGGCGTGTACGACCTGCCCGAGGTGCAGCGCAACTTTGTCAGGGATGCCGCAGGGCATGAAAAAGAGGCCTCCCTGCTGATTGACGGCGTGACCTGCGCAGCCTGCATCTGGCTGATCGAGCAACGCCTGGCGCGCCTTGCCGGCGTATCGGCGGTGTCGCTGAACTATGCGACGCGGCGTGCCCGCGTGCGCTGGGATTCCCGCGCCACCACCTTGAGTGCCATCCTTGGCGCCGTTGCCGGGCTCGGTTATTCGGCCCAGCCCTATGATGCCGGGCGGGCCGAGGAGCGCTTGCGCCGCGAACGCGGCATCCTGCTGTGGCGCCTGTTTATCGCCGGTTTCAGCATGATGCAGGTGATGATGTATGCGGTCCCGGTGTACATCGCCGGGGGCGCGATGACGCCGGACATCGAGCAGTTGATGCGCATCGCCAGCCTGGTGCTGACCCTGCCGGTGGCCCTGTGGTCGGCGCTGCCTTTCTACGATGGTGCATGGCGCGACCTGCGCCGCCGGCGTGTCGGCATGGATGTGCCGGTCACGCTGGGCATCCTGATTGCCTTTGTGGCCAGCGTTTATGCGACGTGGACCGCGTCCGGCGCCGTCTATTTCGATTCGGTGTCGATGTTCGTTTTCCTGCTGCTCGGCGCGCGTTTCCTCGAGATGGAGGCACGCGCGAAGGCGGTGCGGACCCAGGAACGCCTGGTGCGCCTGGTGCCCGCCACTGCGGAAAGGATGCTCGAGGGCGGCGCCTGCGAGCGTGTTGCGGCCGCGGCACTGCGTCCGGGCGACCTGCTGCGCGTGCGGCCGGGCGAGTCGTTTCCTGCCGACGGCGTGGTTGTCGAAGGCAGCAGCAAGTCCGACGAGGCGCTGCTGACCGGTGAATCGCGGCCGGTCGCCAAGCGTCCCGGTGACGCGCTGACCGGAGGGGCGGTGAATCTCGACGGCGTGGTGACGATGCGGGTGACCCGCATCGGCGAAGACACCGTGCTGGCCGGCATCGTACGCCTGATGGATCGCGCACAGACCGAAAAGCCGCGCATCGCGCAGCTGGCCGACCATGTCGCGCACTGGTTCGTGGCCGTGCTGCTGCTGCTGACGCTGGCGACTTTTGCCGTGTGGTGGCAAATCGATCCCCAGCGCGCGCTGTGGGTTGCGGTGTCGATGCTGGTGGTGACCTGTCCCTGCGCGCTGTCGCTGGCCACTCCCGCAGCGCTGACGGCGGCCACCGGTGCGGCTTACCGCGCGGGTGTGCTGGTGACCCGCGGCACCGCTCTGGAGACCCTGGCGCGTGCGACCCATTTCGTGTTCGACAAGACCGGCACGCTGACCAGCGGCCGCATGGTGCTGGCGGAAGTCAGGCCGCTGGCAGGCGAAACGCGCGCACAGTCTCTGGCACTGGCAGCCGCGATCGAATCCTGGTCAGAACACCCGGTCGGCCTCGCGCTGGTGGCGGCGGCCAACGGCGTCCATCCGGTGGCCACCAGGGTTCGCGCGGTGACCGGGCAGGGCATCGAGGGTGCGGTCAGCGGCCGGCTGCTGCGCGTCGGGAGTCCCCGGTTTGTCGCGGAACTGCACGGACGGGCGCTGCCCGCCGATCTCGACTGCGTACCCGATGCCATTGCGGTGGTTGCCCTGGGCGACGAACACGGCTGGATCGCGTTGTTTTTGCTCGACGACGTGGTGCGTCACGACGCGGCGGCGCTGGTCCGTGACCTCGAGGCCGGCGGCGCTCAGCTTGCGCTGCTCTCCGGCGACCGCAGGCAGCGGGTTGCGCACACCGCCTGTGAACTGGGCATTGCCGAACATCTCGGAGCGGCCTCGCCGGAGGACAAGCTGGCCTATGTGGAGAAACTGCAGGCCCGCGGCGCCGTTGTCGCGATGGTCGGTGACGGCGTCAACGATGCGCCGGTGCTGGCGCGCGCACAGGTGTCGATCGCGCCCGGCAGCGGCACGGAACTGGCGCAGATCAGTGCCGACATCATCCTGCTGACCGACCGCCTCGACGTGCTGGCGGATACCGTGCATGCAGCGCGGCGGACGCTGCGCGTGATCCGCCAGAACCTGGGCTGGGCCGTGGCCTACAATGCAGTGGCGCTGCCCCTGGCCATGGCCGGGCTGGTGACACCGCTGGTCGCGGCGATCGGCATGTCGGCGAGTTCCCTGCTGGTGGTGCTGAATGCGCTGCGCCTCTCGCGACGGGCAACCCGCACCGCTTGATCTGCATCAATACCCGGATGCCGGGGCAGGCAGAGACTGTTCCGGTTCATTCAAGCGGAGGAGGTGAGACATGGTGACAGCATCAGGCGCCCCGGCGAAGGCCGCTCCGTCACGAACCTGGGGAATCTGGCTGGCTGTTGCAGCACTGCTGGTCGTGGTGCTGTTGCCGCAACCGCAGGGCCTGCCGGTTGCCGGCCAGTACATGCTGGGTGTGCTGCTGTTTGCGGTGATCCTGTGGATGACCGAGGCCGTGGATTACGCGATCAGCGCAGTGATGATCGCCGCGCTGATGGCTTTCCTGCTCGGACTTGCGCCGAGCGTCGCCAAACCGGAAGCGGCTCTCGGCACCGGTCCCGCGCTGACACTGGCGCTGGGTGGCTTCGCCAACACGGCACTGGCGCTGGTGGCGGCGGCACTCTTCCTGTCGGCGGCGATGACGGTTACCGGGCTCGACAAACGCATAGCACTGTGGATCCTGTCGAAGGTCGGTGCCGGTACTCGAAGGGTGGTCATCGGCGCGATCCTGGTGGGCATCGTGCTGTCGTTTTTCGTGCCCAGCACCACCGCGCGCGTGGCCTGCCTGGTGCCGATCATCATGGGCATCATCCTGGCGTTCGGTGTCGACCGAAAAAGCCGTTTTGCCGGGCTGCTGATGATCACCACCGCGCAGTCGGCGAGCATCTGGAACGTCGGTGTCAAAACCGCCGCGGCACAGAACATGGTGGCGGCCGGATTCATCGAAAAAATGCTCAAGGGCACGGTGACCTGGCTCGACTGGCTGATCGCCGCGGCACCGTGGTCGATCGCAATGTCGGTCGTGCTCTATTTCGTGATGGTGCGGATGATGCCCCCGGAGACCGAAGAAGTGCAGGGCGGTCGCGAGGCGATCCGCGGCGCTCTGGCCGAACTCGGGCCGACCACGCCGGCGGAGAAAAAGCTGCTGGTGATTTCGCTGGGCCTGCTCGCGTTGTGGTCCACCGAGAAGGTGCTGCATCCCTTCGACACCGCATCGACAACGGTGGCCGCGATCGCGCTGATGTTCCTGCCCGGCATCGGCATCATGGACTGGAAGCAGGTGCAGAACCGCATTCCCTGGGGAACGGTGGTGCTGTTCGGGGTCGGCATCAGCCTCGGCACCGCCTTGCTGCAGACGAAAGCGGCGGGCTGGCTGGCCAACATCATCGTGGCCGGTTTCGGGCTGCAGAACATGCCGGTGCTGATGATCCTCGCGGTGATGTCGCTGTTCCTGATCGTGATCCACCTCGGTTTTGCCAGCGCCACCGCGCTGGCTTCGGCAATGATCCCGATCATCATCAGCGTGCTGCAGAACGTGCAGACCCCGGGGCTCAATGTGATCGGCATGACGCTGCTGCTGCAGTTCGTGGTGAGCTTCGGTTTCATACTGCCGGTGAATGCGCCGCAGAACATGGTGGCCTACGGCACGGACACCTTCACCGTGCGCGATTTCGTGCGCACCGGCCTCGTGCTTACCGTTTTCGGATACCTGCTGGTGCTGCTGCTGGGTGCGACCTGGTGGTCCTGGCTGGGTTACGTCTAGCCGGCGCATACATGGAGATCCTCTATCTGCTGATTCCACTGAGCGTGGTGCTGGTGTTCGCGATCGGTGCCGTTTTTTGGTGGGCGCTGAAAAGCGGGCAGTTCGACGACATGGAAGGGCCGGCGCACCGAATTCTGATGGATGACGACGAGGACAAGGGTTAACATGGTGCGGTCAACCGTGATCCGCCGGCCATGGAGTTGCATTTGTCTGTCCCCCTGCCCAGACCGAAACTGAGCGTCAAGCTGTTCTGGATGGCGATCGCCTTTTTCTCGGTGGCGCTGACTGCTGTCGGTTTTACGCTTTATGAATCCTGGAAACTGGAGGGTGGTGCTGCGGTCATCAATGACATGGGCAGCGAGCGCATGCGTTCCTACCGCATTGCCTACCTGCTCTCGCAGGATCCGCAGGGCACGGATTCCGGTGCCAGCGTCGAGCTGGCAACGGAGTTACGGCGTTTCGAGGAGGTGCTTGCCGGCCTGAAAGCCGGGGATCCGGTACGGCCGCTGGTGCTGCCGAGGGACGGCGAAATACTCGCCGAACTGGTTGGGGTCGAGCGGCAATGGCAGCAGACCTTCAAGCCGCTGGTGTTGCGGATCGCTGGTGGCGATGCACTGCAGCGGGCGCAACTGATGCCTGAATTGCGCACCGCCGTCGAGTCTTTCGTGGAGCGCATCGACCAGGTCGTGCGGCTGGCCGAGACGCACAATGCGCGCAACATCGCGATCCTGCGCTACATGCAGTTCGGGCTGATCCTGCTTGCTCTGGTCGGCACCGTGGCGCTGATCCAGCTGATGTTCCTGCTGGTGGTGCGGCCGGTTGAGGGGCTGGCCGGCGGCATGCAGCGGATGACTGCGGGTGATTTCGCGGTCCGGCTGCCGGTCGAGACGCGCGACGAGTTCGGCGAGCTGGCGGAGGGTTTCAACCGCATGGCGAGCCACCTGCAGGATCTTTATGCCACGCTGGAGGAGCGTGTCGCAGAGAAAACCCGCGATCTGGCCGATCGCAACCGTGAACTGGCCGAGCTTTATGGCGTCGCGCAACTGCTCAACGAGCCTGCAGTGACCGAGGAGCTGTGTCGTGGTTTCCTGCGCCGGCTGATGGTGCTCCACGGTGCCACTGGCGGCGCGGTGCGGCTGTTCGACGCCGAAACCCGGCGCCTGCATCTTTATGCCCACGAGGGCCTTTCGGCAGAATTTGCATCGGAAGAGCGCTGCATCGACATGGGGGAGTGCCTGTGCGGCGTGGCTGCTCTGCGCGCGCGCAGCGAAGTCGACTCGCTGGACGAGATCGCGCCAGACATCGCCGCCGACTGCCGCAAGGCCGGTTACCGGGTCGTCGCCATTTTTCCCATCCGCCTGAAAGGCGAGCTGCTGGGCGTGTTCAATCTCTATTTCAGCATGCCGCACCGGATCACGGCCGAGGACCGGCAGATGCTCGAAGCTCTCGGCCAGCATCTCGGCGTGGCGATCGAGAACCGGCACCTGGCATCGCGGGACCGCGAGCTCGCGGTCTACGAGGAGCGCAGCCTGCTGGCGCGGGAGCTCCACGATTCCATCGCGCAATCCCTGGCCTTTCTCAACCTGCAGGTGCAGATGCTCGAGGATTCGCTGCAGCGCGATGCCCGCGGCGAGATTGAGGAGGTGCTCGGCCGAATCCGCGAGGGTGTGCAGGAAAGTTACGACGATGTGCGGGAGCTGCTGACCCATTTCCGCGTGCGTGTGAAGCAGGAGGAGGACATCGGCAGCGCCCTGCGCCACATGCTCGAGCGCTTCGGCCGGCAGTCGGGTCTGGCGACAAGCTTCGAGGATGACGGAACGGGGGTGCCGCTGCAGGCGGAAACCCAGCTGCAGGTGCTGCATATCCTGCAGGAGGCGCTCTCCAACGTGCGCAAACACGCCGGCGCCGGCAGGGTGTCGCTCGCGGTGCAGCGTGACGCGGACTACCGCTTCACCGTCCGCGACGATGGTCACGGTTTCGATGTCTCTGCTGCTGCGGCGGCTTCCGACGGGCATATCGGCCTGCGCATCATGCAGGAGAGGGCGCAGCGCATCGGCGGCCGCATCGAGATCCGTTCCGGTGACGGCGGCACCACGGTGACGCTGATCCTGCCCGTGGTGCAGGCCGCGGCGCAGGCGGCGGTGCGGCCGCACGGAGTGCCGGCATGAGCGGCCGGCTGCGCGTGCTGCTGGTTGATGACCACCAGCTGTTCCGCAGCGGCATCCGCGCGCTGCTGGCGCGCCAGCCCGATATCGAGGTGGTCGGCGAGGCGGCTGACGGGCTCGACGGCGTGCAGCAGGCGCGTCAGCTGTGCCCCGACGTTGTGCTGCTCGACATGCACATGCCGGGCGCGAGCGGACGCGAGGTGGTGAAAACGCTGTCCGAGGAATTGCCGGATACGCGGGTGCTGATGCTGACGGTTTCGGAGGATGCGGAAGACCTGCTCGGCACGCTGCAGGCCGGTGCCGCGGGTTACCTGCTGAAGAACATCGATGCCGATTATTTTGTCGATGCCATCCGCAGGGCCGCGGCGGGAGACTCGGTGATTTCGCCGGAAATGACCGGAAAGCTGGTGGCGGGTTTGAAGCGCGGTGCCGCGGGTCCGCCGCGCGAGGATCATGAACAACTCAGCCCGCGCGAGCGCGAAATCCTTGTTGCCCTGGCGCGCGGCGAAAGCAACAAGGCGATTGCCCGCGAATTCGACCTCGCCGAAAGCACGGTCAAGATCCACGTGCAGAACATCCTGCGCAAGCTGGGCCTGCGCAGCCGCGTGCAGGCGGCGGTTTATGCCGTCGAGCACGGCGTATCAAAAAAATATCAATAAAAACAAGTACTTATATATTTTTCTCAAGGATGCCGTGGCATCCTTCGCGCCCCTAGTCCTTTCGTATTAGTCAACACGGCTGCGCCTAGTGCGCATGGCTTCGTGATGACCGCCTTCCGGCGAATATCGTCGTCCGCCCCGGCGCACTACCTTCCATGCATGGACATGGAAAGGGCGCGGCAATGACATCCCAGGCAACCCGGCAGTGGTCGGTACTCGGCGGCAGCACGCTGGCTTTCACCGTGTGTTTCATGGTGTGGATGATGTTTGCGGTGATCGGCATCCCGATCAAGAAAACGCTGGGCCTCAACGAAACCGAATTCGGCCTGCTGGCCGCGATGCCGGTGCTGACCGGCTCGCTGATCCGCCTGCCGCTGGGCATGTGGACCGACAAGTTCGGCGGCCGCATCGTGTTTTTCATCCTGATGCTGTGCACCGTGGTGCCGATCTGGCTGATCAGCGAAGCAACGCTGTACTGGCATTTCCTCGTGCTCGGGTTGTTCGTCGGACTTGCCGGCGGTTCGTTCTCGGTGGGCATCGCCTATGTCGCGCGCTGGTTCGACAAAAGCCGGCAGGGCATGGCAATGGGCGTGTTCGGTGCCGGCAATTCCGGGGCGGCCGTGACCAAGTTCGTGGCGCCGGTGCTGGTTGTCGCCTACGGCTGGACCATGGTGCCCAAGGTCTATGCCGCGGCGATGCTGGTAACTGCGCTGGCTTTCTGGTTCCTCTCGCACCACGACGAATCCCACGTGGTGCCGAAATCCGTGACCATGAGGGAGCAGCTGGCGGTGCTGAAGGATCCGAATGTCTGGAAGCTCTGCCAGTACTACTCCATCGTCTTCGGCGGCTACGTCGCGCTGTCGCTGTGGATGACCAAGTACTACATCACCGAATACGGCTTCGACATCCGCGCGGCCGCGCTGCTGGCCGCCTGTTTCTCGCTGCCCGGCGGCGTGCTGCGCGCGATCGGCGGCTGGCTGTCGGACCGCTTCGGCGCGCACCCGGTGACCTGGTGGGTGATGCTGATTTCATGGGTCTGCCTGTTCTTCCTGTCCTATCCGCAGACCGATCTGGTGATCCGCACCGCGAAGGGCGACATGTCCTTCCACATCGGCCTCAACGTCTGGGTGTTCACCGCGCTGATGTTCGTGATGGGCGTGGCCTGGGCCGTGGGCAAGGCATCGGTCTTCAAATACATCTCCGACGAGTACTCGCACAACATCGGCGTGGTCTCCGGCATCGTCGGTCTGGCCGGCGGCATGGGCGGCTTCCTGCTGCCGATCATGTTTGGCGCGCTGGTCGACATTACCGGCGTCAACAGCACGATTTTCATGCTGATGTGGGGCGTCACGCTGGTGTCGCTGGTATGGATGTACTGGACCGAGATCGTGCCGCTGCGCAATGCCGGGAGCAGGTCGCCGCTTGCCGTATCGCGCGCAGGCTGAGCGCCGGAACATTTCAAAAGGAATCCGCATGACTACGCCATCGGTTACCGAAAAACCCGCCCGCGGCCGAGTGCTGAACGTGTGGACACCGGAAGACAAGGTGTTCTGGGAGCAGCAGGGCCGTGCCATTGCCAACATCAACCTCTGGATCTCGATTCCCAGCCTGTTTCTCGCCTTTGCGGTATGGCAGCTGTGGAGCGTGGTTGCGGTCAACCTCAACGCGCTCGGCTTCAAGTTCACGACCAATCAGCTGTTCTGGCTGGCTGCCGCGCCGGCGCTGTCGGGGGCGACGCTGCGCATTTTCTACTCGTTCATGGTGCCGATCTTCGGCGGCCGGCGCTGGACCGCGCTGTCGACCGCCTCGCTGCTGATTCCCGCGATAGGCATCGGCATTGCCGTGCAGGACACCTCGACCACCTTTCCGACGATGCTGATTCTCGCGCTGCTATGCGGTCTCGGTGGCGGCAACTTCTCCTCATCGATGGCCAACATCAGCTTCTTTTTCCCGAAGGAGCGCAAGGGCTCGGCGCTGGGTCTCAATGCCGGTCTCGGCAACCTTGGCGTCTCGTCGGTGCAGTTCCTTGCCCCGCTGGTGGTGACCATGCCGATCTGGCTGGCCTTCCAGGGTGATCCCGCGCTGATCGTCAACAAGGCAGGGCAGCAGGTCGAAATCTGGGCGCAGAACGCGGCCTTCGTCTGGGTGCCCTTCATCGCGATCTGCGCGGTGGCCTCGTGGTTCGGCATGAATGACATTGCCGATGCCAAGGCCTCGTTTTCCGACCAGGCGGTGATCTTCCGGCGCAAGCACAACTGGCTGATGTGCTGGCTGTACCTCGGCACCTTCGGATCCTTCATCGGTTATTCGGCGGGATTCCCGCTGCTGATCAAGTCGCAGTTCCCGGAAATCAATGCCTTGCAGTATGCCTGGATGGGTCCGCTGGTCGGCGCGGTGATCCGTCCCTTCGGCGGCTGGCTGTCCGACAAGCTCGGAGGCGCGATCGTGACCTTCTGGAACTTCGTGGTGATGGCGATTGCCGTCGGCGGCGTGCTCTATTTCCTGCCCTCGGGGCCCTCCGGCGGCAGTTTCGCCGGTTTCTTCGCCTGTTTCATGCTGCTGTTCCTGACCACCGGCATCGGCAACGGTTCGACCTTCCGCATGATCCCGGTCATTTTCCTGACCGAGCGGCTGCGCGACGCGGAAGGCAAGGGCGAGCCGGCCCGCGAGCAGGCGATCCGCGACGGCAACAAGGAGGCTGCCGCGGTGCTCGGCTTCACCGGCGCCATCGGTGCCTATGGCGGATTCTTCATACCCAAGAGCTACGGCACCTCGATTGCCGCGACCGGCGGACCCGAGGTCGCGCTGTGGATTTTCATCGTGTTTTACCTCAGCTGCATTGCGATGACCTGGTGGTATTACGCGCGCCGCGACGCGGAAATGCCGTGCTGAACACCGCATTCGCCCTCCGAACAACGATCAACCGCTTGATGAGGCAGAGATGAGCCATTTCCTTGACCGACTGAACTACTTTGCGACCCCTCGGGAATCCTTCGCCGATGGCCACGGCCTGACCAGCGGCGAGGATCGCACCTGGGAGGATGCCTACCGCAATCGCTGGGCGAGCGACAAGATCGTGCGCTCCACCCATGGCGTGAACTGCACCGGATCCTGCTCCTGGAAAATCCACGTCAAGGGCGGCATCGTTACCTGGGAGACCCAGCAGACCGACTATCCGCGCACGCGCTGGGACATGCCCAACCACGAGCCGCGGGGCTGCGCCCGCGGCGCGAGTTACAGCTGGTACCTCTACAGCGCCAACCGGGTGAAGTATCCGATGGTGCGCGGTCGCCTGCTCAAGCGCTGGCGCGCAGCTCGCCTTGACAAGGGGCCGGTCGAGGCCTGGGCATCGATTGTCGAGTCCGAGGAGGCGCGGCGCGATTACCAGCGCGTGCGCGGCCTCGGCGGTTTCGTGCGTTCGGGCTGGGACGAGGTCAACGAAATCATCGCCGCGGCCAACATCTACACCATCGGCAAGTACGGTCCCGACCGGGTGATCGGTTTTTCGCCGATCCCGGCGATGTCGATGGTCAGTTATGCCGCGGGCAGCCGCTACCTGAGCCTGATCGGCGGTGTTTGCATGAGCTTCTACGACTGGTATTGCGATCTGCCGCCGGCCAGCCCGCAGATCTGGGGCGAGCAGACCGATGTGCCGGAGTCGGCGGACTGGTACAACTCGAATTTCATCATCGCCTGGGGTTCCAACGTGCCGCAGACGCGCACCCCCGATGCGCACTTTTTCACCGAGGTGCGCTACAAGGGCACCAAGACGGTGGCGATTACCCCGGATTATTCGGAGGTCGCCAAGCTGTCGGACCTCTGGCTGCATCCCAAGCAGGGCACCGACGCCGCGCTGGCGATGGCGATGGGCCACGTGATCCTGAAGGAGTTCTATTTCGACCGTCGCAGCGCCTATTTCGACGATTACGCGCGGCGCTACACCGACCTGCCGATGCTGGTGATGCTGAAGGAGCATGTGTTGCCCGATGGCGGGAAGATCATGGTGCCGGACCGTTATGTGCGCGCCGCCGATTTTGCCGACCGGCTGGGCCAGGACAACAACGCGGAATGGAAGACCGTGGCCTGTGCAGATGACGGCAAGGTGGTGCTGCATCACGGATCGATCGGATTCCGCTGGGGGCCGGAAGGACGTGCCGATGCCGGCCGCTGGAATCTCGAGACCAGGGATGCACGCAGCGGGACGGAAACCCGGCTGCAACTGTCCGTGCTGGAGGGCGCAAGCGATGCGGCGGATACCGCCGTTGTCGGTTTCCCCTATTTCGGCGGCATCGATCGCGAACATTTTCAGGCCAACCGGCAAAGCGATGTGCTGTCGCGCGCGGTACCCGTGCGCCGCCTGACGCTGGCCGGCGGCGAGGCACTGGTGGCGACGGTGTTCGACCTGCAGGTCGCGCAGTATGGCGTCGCACGCGGCATCGCCGGCGAGAACTGCGCGAAGGATTACGACGACAACGTGCCTTACACCCCGGCCTGGCAGGAGCAGATCACCGGCGTGCCGCGCGACCAGGTGATCACGGTGGCGCGCCAGTTTGCCGACAATGCCGACAAGACCCAGGGTCGTTCGATGGTGATCATCGGCGCGGCTATGAATCACTGGTACCACAGCGACATGAACTACCGCGGTGTCATCAACATGCTGATGCTCTGCGGCTGCATCGGCAAGAGCGGCGGCGGCTGGGCGCATTACGTCGGCCAGGAAAAGCTGCGGCCGCAGACCGGCTGGACGGCGCTGGCCTTCGCGCTCGACTGGATCCGGCCGCCGCGGCAGCAGAATTCGACCAGTTTCTTCTATGCCCACACCGACCAGTGGCGCTACGAGAAGCTCGGCGTCGACGAAGTGCTGTCGCCGCTGGCCGACCGCAAGCAATGGGGCGGCAGCATGATCGACTACAACGTGCGCGCCGAGCGCATGGGCTGGCTGCCTTCGGCGCCGCAGCTGCAGACCAATCCGCTGCAGGTGGTGCGCGACGCGCAGGCGGCGGGCATGGACCCCAAGGACTACGCGGTGAAGGCGCTGAAGGACGGCTCGCTGAAAATGAGCTGCGGCGACCCCGACCATCCGGCCAACTGGCCGCGCAACCTGTTCGTCTGGCGGTCCAACCTGCTGGGCTCCAGCGGCAAGGGGCACGAGTATTTCCTGAAGCACCTGCTCGGCACCAGCAACGGCGTGCAGGGCAAGGACCTCGGCGCAGGCGACGCGAAGCCGCAGGAAGTGGCCTGGCACGAGCAGGCGCCGGAGGGCAAGCTCGACCTGCTGGTGACGCTGGATTTCCGCATGAGCACGACCTGCCTTTATTCGGACATCGTGCTGCCGACGGCGACCTGGTACGAGAAAAACGACCTCAACACCAGCGACATGCATCCCTTCATCCACCCGCTGTCCACGGCAGTGGATCCCGCCTGGCAGTCGCGATCCGACTGGGACATCTACAAGGGTTTTGCGAAAAAATTCAGCGAACTCTGTCCCGGCCACCTCGGCGTCGAGAAGGAACTGGTGCTGACCCCGCTGATGCATGACAGTCCTGCCGAACTCGGGCAGGCGCTGGACGTCAAGGACTGGAAACGCGGCGAGTGCGAGCTGGTTCCGGGCAAGACGGCACCGCAGATTGCTGTGGTCGAGCGCGACTATCCCAATGTATACAAAAGATTCACCGCGCTGGGGCCGCTGATGACCAAGGTCGGCAACGGCGGCAAGGGCATCGCCTGGAATACCCAGACCGAGGTCGGCCAGCTGGGCGAGCTGAACGGCGTCGTGCGCGAGGATGGCCCGACCAAGGGCCTGCCGCGGATCGAGACCGACATCGACGCCTGCGAAGTGGTGCTGCAGCTGGCGCCGGAAACCAACGGCCATGTCGCGGTCAAGGCCTGGGAAGCGCTGGGCAAGGCCACCGGCCGCGATCACCGGCACCTGGCGCTGCATCGCGAGGACGAGAAAATCCGCTTCCGCGACATCCAGGCCCAGCCGCGCAAGATCATCTCCTCGCCGACCTGGAGCGGCATCGAAAGCGAGACGGTATCCTACAACGCCGGCTACACCAACGTGCACGAGCTGATTCCCTGGCGCACGCTGACCGGCCGCCAGCAGTTCTACCTCGACCACCCGTGGATCCGTGCTTTCGGCGAAAACCTGTCGAGTTACCGCCCGCCGGTGGACCTGAAGACCACCGCCGGCATTCACGGCATCCGCAGCAACGGCAATCCGGAGATTCTGCTCAACTTCATCACGCCGCACCAGAAGTGGGGGATCCATTCCACCTACACCGACAACCTGATGATGCTGACGCTGTCGCGTGGCGGCCCGATCATCTGGCTGTCGGAGGATGACGCGAAGCGCGCAGACATCGTCGACAACGACTGGGTGGAGCTGTTCAACATCAATGGCGCGATTGCGGCGCGTGCGGTGGTCAGCCAGCGCGTCAACCCCGGCATGGTGATGATGTACCACGCGCAGGAGAAGATCGTGAACACCCCGGGGTCCGAAATCACCGGCGTGCGCGGTGGTATCCACAACTCGGTGACCCGCATCGTGCTGAAGCCCACGCACATGATCGGCGGCTACGCCCAGTTCAGCTACGGTTTCAACTACTACGGCACCATAGGCACCAACCGCGACGAGTTCGTCGTCGTGCGCAAGATGAAGCGCATCGACTGGCTGGACACGCCGGTCGGGGCAGAGCGTGTCGCCGCAGTCCAGTCAGACGGAGAAAACGCATGAAAATCCGCGCCCAGATCGGCATGGTGCTCAACCTCGACAAGTGCATCGGCTGCCACACCTGTTCGGTGACCTGCAAGAACGTGTGGACCAGCAGGCCCGGCATGGAGTATGCCTGGTTCAACAACGTCGAGACCAAGCCCGGCATCGGTTACCCCAAGGAATGGGAGAACCAGGACAAGTGGAACGGCGGCTGGGTGCGCCGTGCCGACGGCTCGATCGAGCCGCGGCAGGGCGGCAAGTGGAAGCTGCTGATGAAGATCTTCGCCAATCCGAACCTGCCGGAGATCGATGATTATTACGAGCCTTTCACCTTCGACTATGCGCACCTGCAGAACGCGCCGGAGATGAAGGCGAGCCCGACCGCGCGTCCGCGCAGCCTGATCACCGGCATGCAGATGGACAAGATCGTGTGGGGGCCTAACTGGGAGGAGATCCTCGGCGGCGAGTTCTCGAAGCGCAGCGCCGACAGGAATTTCGACGACATCCAGAAGCAGATGTACGGCGAGTTCGAGAACAC
Organism: Burkholderiales bacterium; assembly: GCA_022843705.1. GTDB lineage: Bacteria > Pseudomonadota > Gammaproteobacteria > Burkholderiales > SG8-41. The sequence goes on along the minus strand of JALHND010000007.1, from coordinate 13,384 downwards.
CTTCATGATGTACCTGCCGCGGCTGTGCGAGCACTGCCTCAATCCGGCCTGTGTCGCATCCTGCCCTTCGGGATCGATCTACAAGCGCGAGGAGGACGGCATCGTGCTGATCGACCAGGACAAGTGCCGCGGCTGGCGGATGTGCGTCAGCGGCTGTCCCTACAAGAAGATCTACTACAACTGGAAAAGCGGCAAGGCCGAAAAGTGCATTTTCTGCTACCCGCGCATCGAGGCGGGCCAGCCGACCGTGTGTTCGGAGACCTGCGTCGGCCGCATCCGCTACCTCGGCGTGCTGCTCTACGATGCCGACCGTATTGCCGAGGCGGCGTCCACCGAGCATGACCGCGACCTCTACCAGGCACAGCTGGGCATCTTCCTCGACCCCAACGACCCGCAGGTCATTGCCCAGGCGCGGGCCGACGGGATTCCCGACAACTGGATGGAAGCCGCGCGCAACAGCCCGGTCTACAAGATGGCGGTGGAGTGGAAGGTCGCGCTGCCGCTGCACCCGGAGTACCGTACGCTGCCGATGGTCTGGTATGTGCCGCCGCTGTCGCCGATCAGTGCCGCGGCCAATGCCGGACACCTTGGCCTCAGCGGCGGCATCCCCGATGTCAGCCAGTTGCGCATCCCGGTGAAGTACCTGGCCAACCTGCTGACCGCCGGCGACACCCTGCCGGTCGAGCGTGCGCTGCAGCGGATGCTGGCGATGCGCGCCTACCAGCGCGACAAGCATGTCGAGGGCAGGCGCAACGAAGCGGTGCTGCAGCAGGCCGGTCTGTCGGTGGAAACGGTCGAGGACATGTACCGCATCATGGCCATCGCCAACTACGAAGACCGCTTCGTGATTCCGAGCACGCACCGCGAGTACGCCGAGAACGCCTTCAACGTCCGCGGCAGCTGCGGCTTCTCCTTCGGCAACGGTTGTTCCGAAGGCACTACCGAGACCAGCCTGTTCGGCAGCGAGAAGAAGCGCACCATCCCCGTGAAGCTGGAGGTCTGACCATGGCCATCCTGAACAGGGCTCCCGCCGCATCCCGCAGCCTGCGCGTGCTGTCCGCGCTGCTGGGTTACCCGGATGCCGCGCTGAGGGCGCAACTGCCGGACATGCTCAAGGCGCTGCACGAGGAATCCGCGGTGCCGGTGCCGCGGCTGGCCGAACTCGGCGGGCTGATCAACTCGCTGATGCTGGCCGATCCGCTGGAGGCTGAAGCGGAATACGTGCAGATCTTCGACTGCGGGCGTGCGACCTCGCTGCACCTCTTCGAGCATGTACATGGCGATTCACGCGATCGCGGTCCGGCGATGATCGACCTCGCGCAGACCTACGAGCAGGCGGGTCTGTTCCTTGAGCCGGGCGAACTGCCGGATTACCTGCCGGCGGTGCTCGAGTTTGCCTCGACACAGCCGCCGCGCGAGGCGCGCGCCTTTCTTGGCGAGATCGCCCACATCCTGGATGCGCTGCATGCCGCGCTGGCCCAGCGCGGAACACGTTATGCCGCAGTGGCGGCCGCGCTGCTCGAAATCGCCGGCGAGAAGCCGACCGCAATCACGCCGGCCGCAGAACCACCGCTCGACGAGAGCTGGAGCGAGCCGCCGGCCTTTGACGGCTGCTCGGTAAAAGGGCAGGCACGGCCGGACCGGGTCCAGCCCATCCATCTGGTACGACGCAAACCCGACACGGGAGCCGCAGCATGACCACCTTCGAAACCTATCTCCACCTGTTTTTTTTCAGCGCCTATCCGTACATCTGCATGACGGTGTTCCTGGTGGGCAGCCTCGCGCGTTACGACCGCGACCAGTACACCTGGAAAAGCGACTCGTCGCAGATGCTGCGTACGGGGACCCTGCGCTGGGGCAGCAACCTGTTCCATGTCGGCATCCTGTTCCTGTTCTTCGGCCATTTCGTCGGCCTGCTGACGCCGCACTGGGTCTATGAGCCCTTCATCACGCCGGCGCAGAAACAGCTGGTGGCCATCGTTGCCGGCGGCATTGCCGGAGTCGTCTGCTTCGTCGGCCTGACGCTGCTGATCCACCGCCGGATCTTCGACCCGCGCATCCGCCTGACCAGCCACCGCACCGATCTTGCGATCCTGATCATCCTCTGGGTGCAACTGGTACTGGGCCTGATCACGTTGCCGTATTCGTTCTCCCACTCCGACGGCAGCGTGATGCTGGTGCTGTCCGACTGGGCGCAGCGTGTGTTCACCTTCCGCGTCGGCGGGGCCGAGGGTCTGGTTGCGCTGGACTGGCCGTACAAGGTGCACCTGGTGCTGGGCATGACCATTTTCCTGCTGTTCCCGTTCAGCCGGCTGGTCCATGTGTGGAGCGGGTTTGCGACCGTGTTCTACCTGTTGCGGCCGCATCAACTGGTGAGGGGGCGCCGGCTCAACCTGCCGGCGGGCCATCAGCAGCCGCGCCAGCCCGGCGCCTGAAGGGAGCGATGACCATGATTGCCGAAACCCGCAACGAAACAGTCCCGGCCAGCGTCAACGGCCGAGCCCTTCATGTCCCGGGAGAAACTATCTCCGCGGAGGATCTGCGCCAGCGTGCCTGTACCGAGCTGTTGCGGCAGGCAGCACAGGCTGCAGGTCTGCTTGATGCCGAAGACGAGGCACCTGTCGATGGCGTCATCAGCGAAGCCGCAGCGGAAGCGATCCAGAAGCTGCTGGACCGGGAAATCGCGGTCCCCGAGCCCTCGGGGGCCGATTGCCGCCGCCACCATGCCGCCCATGCCGGCAGTTACCAGACCGGCGAACGGGTGCATGCCCGGCATATCCTGTTTGCGGTCACTGCGGGCATGGATGTCGCCGCCTTGCGCCAGCGCGCGGAAATCGCGCTGCTCGATGTGCGCTGCCACGACGGAAAGTCTGCCGGCGTCTTTGCCAGCGCCGCCCGTGAGTTGTCGAACTGTCCCAGCGCCGCTGACGGCGGCGACCTCGGCTGGTTGAGGGCCGAAGACTGCGCCCCGGAGTTTGCGCGGGAACTGTTCGGCCGCAGCGAAGTGGGCGTGCTGCCGCGTCTGGTGCACAGCCGCTTCGGCCTGCATGTTGTCGAGGTGCTGGCGCGCGAGCCGGGCAAGGCACAGTCCTTCGAGGAGGTGCGCGGGGCGGTGGCGAACAGCCTGCGCCAGCAGACTTTCGTGACGGCCTTGCGGCAGTACCTGTCTCTGCTCGCCGGGCAGGCGGATATCCGCGGCATTGATCTGGATGCGGCCGACACGCCGCTGGTGCAGTGATGGCGGGTCCGGCGGCGGGGGCCGCAGACGCGGGCAGGGGCATCGCGAGTTTTGAGGACCTGCTGCAGGCGGCGCGCCAGCAGCCCGAGCCGCAGCGCCTGTTGTTCGTGTTTGCGGCTGCGGAACTGCCCGAAGACAGCACACCGGAACAGCACGCCCGTTTTCATGAAGGCGAGGGCGGGGCGCTGGTGCCGCTGATGAGCGTGGACAAGTTGCCGGAGGAGCTGTCCGGTTTTGCCGCGCTGGCCGAGGAGTCCCGGCAATTCGGCCGCGACTGGTCGGTGGTGTTTGTCGCGGCACTGTCGGGCCGCAATGGCCGGGCGCCGGACAGCGCCAGTGCAGGTCGCTCACTGGACCGGATGATCGAGGCGATCAAGGCGGGTGCCGTCGCATCCTTCCTGCCGTTTGACCGGCAGGGACGTCCGCTGCTGCTGGATTGAGGGGCGCAATGGGCAAGTTTGCGCTGTGGAATCTCGGGTTCCGGCCGTTTTACCTGCTGGCCAGCCTGTTCAGTGTGGCCACCATCCTGCTGTGGGTCGCGCAGCTGTCGGGCCTGCTGGAGAACGCCTATCTCCAGGGCCCGTTATGGCATGGCCACGAGATGCTCTTCGGTTATACGCTGGCCGTCGTCGCCGGCTTTCTGCTGACGGCGGTGCGCGCATGGACCGGGCAGCCGACGCCGGCCGGCGTTCCGCTGATGGCGCTGGCGGCGCTGTGGGTGGCCGGGCGCGTGCTGGTGTTGACGCCCTGGGGCGGGCTCGCCGCAGCGGCCAACGCGGCATTTCCGGCGGCGCTGGCACTGGCCATAGCACTGCCGCTGTGGCGTGCACGCAATGCACGCAACTATTTCTTCGTCGGTTTGCTGTTGCTGATGGCGGCGCTGGTTGCCGCGCTGCACCTCACCCTGCTGGATGTGCTGGTGCTGCCACCGCGCGTGAGCCTGGTGCTGGGGCTGGACGTGATGCTGTTCATCATGGCGGTGATCGGCGGGCGGGTGATTCCGATGTTCACCAACAACGGGGTGCCCGGCGCCGGCGCGACCCGCCAGCTGTGGATCGAGAGGCTGGCGCTGGCTTCGGTGCTCATGCTCTTCGCCGCCGATCTGCTTCAGCCGGATGCGGCCGTACTCGCCGCCATCGCGCTGGTCGCGACCTTCGCGCATGGCCTGCGTCTGCTGCTGTGGCGGTCCTGGCGGACGCTGTCGACCCCGCTGGTGTGGATCCTGCATGCGGCCTATGCCTGGATCGTCGTCTACCTTGCCTTGCGCGCCTTCGCTGCAGTCGGCTGGGTGGCCGAAACCCATGCCATACACGCGCTGACCGTGGGCGCCATCGGCGGAATGACTCTCGGCATGATGACCCGCACCGCGCGCGGCCATACGGGACGGCCCTTGCGCGCCGATGGTTTCGAGCTGGCCTGTTTCCTGCTGATCCAGGCCGCGGCGCTGATACGGGTGTTCGGCGCCATGCTGCCGTCATGGTATCTGCCCGGCATCCAGGTTTCGGGCCTGCTGTGGGCTGCAGCCTTCGGCATTTATGTGCTCCGTTACTGGCCGATACTCACGCGACCGCGCCTCGATGGCAAGCCCGGTTAGCGGAGCCGTGGCGGCCTGACGGCGGGAGACATGTGATGCACCGGCGTAACCGGCTCTACGTCACCATCGGCCTGGTGTACGGCCTGCTCGGCGGGTTGCTGATGCTGATGCGGCTCATTGATCCGCAACTGGTGCCGGGCAATGTGCTGCGCATCCACGGGCACATGATGATGCTCGGCTTCGTGCTGATGATCATCTACGGCGTGGGACTGCACGTGATTCCCCGCTTCGGCGGCTATCCGCTGCGCTCCGAACGGGTGGCGATGGTCCAGTTCTGGCTCGCCAATGCCGGATTGCCGCTGATGGTCGCAGGGTGGGTGATATATGACAACTGGCTGACGGCTCTTGGCGGCGCCCTCACCGTAGCCGCGATGGCCCTGTTCGGCATCAACATGCTGCTGACAGTGCGCTGGCGTTCCCCTCTGGACCGGAGTTGATCCATGGCTGTCACCGAATACCGAGGATGCGAACTGCCGGAAGACCTCTGGTATGACCTCGATTACATCTGGGTCAGGCCGGAAGCGGAGGGATTGTTCCGGATCGGCATCACCGACCCCTCGCAAACCATGGCCGGGCGGATCCAGCATGTTTCGATCAGGCCGCCTGGTTCCCGGCGTCAGCGCAGGAAGCCCCTGGCACGGCTCGAGTCGGGGAAGTGGGCAGGCGGGATACCGGCGCCATTCGACGGCGTGATTGTCGAGCGCAACGAGCGGGTGCTCGAGCGCCCGGACCTGGTGAACATCGCCCCCTACACGGAAGCCTGGCTGGTGCTGTTCAGACCGGATGATCCGGCGCATGCACTCGATCATCTCGCGACCGGGCGGGCTGCAGTCGGGGGGCTGAAGTCGTGGATCGACCGCTACGACGTTCAGTGCATGCGTTGCGCACAGTGAACCGGGAGGCGGCGTGAAGGTTGAGTTGCTGGTATCCGAGTGGTGTCCGACCTGTCCGCAGGCGGAACAGGTTTGGATGCAGGTGGCTGCCGAGCGGGAAATCGAATTCGCGGTCCTCGACCTCAACCAGACCGCGGGCCGGGAACTGGCCCACCGCCTGCGCGTGCGCACGATACCCGCCGTCGCGATCGATGGCGAGTTGAAGGCGGTGGGTGTGCAGAGCCTGGCGGAGGTGCGGCAGATGCTGGCGGCGGCGCCGCGGCGCCGGGCTGCACGCCGTCATGCGGGAATCACGCTCTCCGCAGACAATCGATGGTTCGTGTCCAGTGCCATGCTCTGGTTTCTGGCGGGCGCATTGTGGCTGGCATGGCAGGGAACGCTGACAGCGGAAGGCCTGCTGCGCGGCATCGGGCTGCATCTCTTCACCGCCGGTTTCGTGCAGACGCTGATCTACGGCCTGGGGGCGCACATGCTGCCGCGGTTCACCGGCAGGCCCATTGCGTCGGGTACTGTTGCCTGGCTGCAGTTCGGCCTGCACCATGCCGGACTGCTGATGTTTTTGGGCGGGCTGGCTGCCGGTCTGCCGGCGCTGGCGATCTCCGGCGGTCTCCTCGGATGGGCCGCGCTGGCGGTGTTCGCGGCGCGCATAATGCCCTTGTTGTGGCCCGTGCAGGAGGCAGTCGGCCGCGTCAATCAACAGGAGTTGCAGGAATGAACGGAATCACCGGATTCGCGGGGTTGCATGAGCGATGAAATCCTGCGCCGGCTGCGGCGCTTCCAGACACGCTATTTTCCGCGCCTGCGCAGCCAGTTCCGCCACCTCGTCGAGCAAGGGCAGCATCCCACGGTGCTGTTCATCGGTTGCTCGGACTCCCGGGTGCTGCCGTACCTGATCATGGACAGCGGCCCCGGCGAGCTTTTCATCGTGCGCAATGTCGGCAACTTCGTGCCGCCTTACGACGCCTCGCAGGGTTATCACGGCACGGCGGCGGCGGTGGAGTTCGCGGTGCTGAATCTCAATGTCAGTGAAATCGTGGTCTGCGGACACAGCCATTGCGGCGCGGTGCGCGCACTCTATACCGATGTGCCGGCGGAAGCGCGGCACATGGCGAAGTGGCTGGATCTCGGCCGGGACGCCGTGCTGCCGGTCACGCTGTCGGAGGAGGCACTGCGGCGCACCGAGCAGCGTTCGGTGGCGCTGCAGCTCGAGCGGCTGATGGATTACCCGATGGTGCGCCAGCGCGTCGAGGCGGGCCGGCTGTTCCTCCGCGGCTGGCATTACCTGATCGAGGAGGGCAAGATCCTGGTGCTCGACGTCGAAAGCGGAAAGTTTTCGTCCTTCGATGCGGGCCTGCATCAGCCCGGAGACCGGAATGACCCGCTGGCCGGCGTGGATCTGCTGCAGTAGGCAGCGATTCCCGTCCGGGTGGCGGGAGCGCGCATGGACTATCTGACACTGAAAAGCCTGCATGTCGGCTGCGTTGCGGTGAGCTACGCGCTGTTCCTGCTGCGCGGCATCTGGATGATGTTCTCCCCGGAGTGGCTGCGGCTGCGCTGGGTGCGCATTCTGCCGCATGTCGTCGATACGGTGCTGCTCGGCAGCGCCGTCGCAATGGCGCTGATGATACGCCAGTATCCCTTTGTTGCCGGCTGGCTGACCGCCAAGCTGCTGGCGCTGCTGCTCTACATCGTCCTCGGCTCGATCGCGCTGAAACGCGGCCGCACCCGGAATCAGCGGATTGCGGCATGGTTCGCCGCGCAGGCGGTTTTTTTCTACATCGTCGCGGTGGCGCTGACGCGCAGTCCGCTGCCGTGGACTGCGGCCTGAGAGGCTGCCGGGCTCAGGCAGCGCCCGCGGGAACAATGTCGCTCAGCAGGTAGTCCAGCAGTTCGGCCACTGGCCGGATGGCCTTGCCGAAGGGCAGCGGCTCCGAGCCGCGGAAGAACAGCCCTTTCTTGACATCGCCGTGCAGCGCATGGGCGAGGCGGGTGTCGATGCAGAACTGCCCCGCGGCGGCGATGCCATCGCGCAGGCCACAGGCGGTCAGGCAGTTCAGGCCCTGCACGCAGCGGCGGGGGTCGGCCTTGGCATGCGACTGCAGCGCCTTTTCGCGGCGCAGGTAGTTTCTGAGCCAGGGCGTCAGCACGGCGCGCGCCGGCAGTCCGGCGACGCTCATGAAGCTGACAATGTCCTCGGGCCGCGCTTCCGCCAGCACGCGCTTGAATTCAGGATGGGCGTCGCCTTCGGCGGTGACCGCGAAGGCGGTGCCCACCTGCACTGCGGCCGCACCCATGTCGAGCAGCGCTCGCACCTGGTCGTGGCGATGTATGCCGCCGGCGGCGATCAGGGGAATTTTTTCGGATTCGAGCCCGAGAGCGCGGAGCAGGGCCGGGATTTCCTCCAGCACGCGTACGAAGTCGAAGCGCGGATCGCCGATGTCCTCCGCGCGGGTGGCGCCGAGATGGCCGCCGGCGTAACGCGGATGTTCGATGATGATCGCGTCCGGAATGCGCTGCCGGCGCATCCATTTTTTGACGACGATGCCGACGCCGCGGGTATCGGACAGGATCGGGATCAAAGCGACCTCGGGGTAATCCCGGGTCAGTTCGGGCAGGTCTAGAGGCAGGCCGGCACCCATGACGATGGCGTGCGCGCCGCTGGCGCAGGCCTGGCGCACATAGTCGGCATGGACCGCCACCGCCTTCATCACGTTGACGGCGATTGCCCCGCGATTTCCGGCGAGCGCCAGCGCCTTGCCGATCTCGCGGTCGAGGGCGATCAGATTGACGCGGTTCAGCTGCCCGGCGTCCCGGCAACCGTCCGTCCGGGCGAGCAGGTCCGGATGATGGTGGCGCAGGTCGACGCTGGAGAGGGTGCCGAGCGCGCCCAGCGCGGCGACGCTTCCGGCAAGGCGGTGCGCCGAAACGCCGACGCCCATGCCGCCCTGGACCACGGGCAGCAGGGTGCGACGGCGCAATTTCCATTGCGGCAGGGGAGAGGCATTCATTGCGGACATGGATGGTTCGGAAAAAGCCGATGCTGCAGCCTTGCCGGCTGCGGCGCCTTGATATGCATCACCGCGGGCACCGATTCTTCAGTCCGGATGCCTGCGCAATGCGTCGATGTCGGGTATCCGGATGTCCGCACCCTCCGGAACGATCACCCCTGCGGCTGCCAGCGCATGCAGGATGCGCGAGAAATGTTCATGCGTCAGGTTGAGCCGGGATGCGATGACATTTTTCAGTGCCGGCAGGCGGACCAGGGTTTCGTCCGTTGCTGCGGGATCCGCCAGGCTCAGCAGGTATCCAACCACGCGCTGGGTGCCGGACAGCAGCGACTGCGATTCGATCTCGCCCACCAGGCGGTGCAGCCGCATGCTGAGGCTGGCGATGATGCGGTGAGCCAGCCGCGGATCCTGCTCCAGTTCGTTGAATACGGTACTGGCGGCGACATGCAGCAGGCGGCTGTCGGCAATCGCTTCGGCGGACACCCGGTACGGGATGCGCATGAACATCGCCGCTTCGCCGAAGGTCTGGGCTGGCCCCGGCAGCTCGACAACCCGCTCCGCGCCTTGAGCACTGTGCAACGACAGCTTGATGCGGCCGTCGATGACCAGGTGAAATCCCGTGCAGGGGTCTCCCGCGCGGAACAGCAGGCTGCCGCGCGCCACCCGGACCATCGTGGTTCCGGCGGCGATGCGGGTGAGCGTTCCGGGATCGAGGCCGCCGAACAGCGCGGTGCGTCCGAGCAGGCCGGCTGCATCCGGCGCGGAGGCCTTGCGCGCGGGGAGGGAGCGGTCAGCGGTGCTGTCCCCGCGGGAGCTTCCGGATCGCTTGGGTTCCCGGCTCATAGGCATGGCAGCTTTCAGGCGTGAAAGACTGCCTGCCATTGAAACCGCGAATGACGCCACGCGGCTTGACCTGCATCAACAATCCCTGTGCCCCGGCGCGAGGGTTCAGTCGTAGGCGATGCAGTTCTCGCAGACCGTGCCGCGGACATCCTTCTTCAGGTGCGCGGCGCGCAGCCGGGTGAAGTTTTCGGAATGCCATGCGGTCATGAACGGCTTCTCGTTCAGGTCGCCCATGGTCCAGTGGGCCGTGGCGTCGAAGCAGCAGGCCGAAAGCCGGCCTTCGGCCGTGACATGGCCTTCGGTGAAAGCCGACCAGCAGGGCAAGGGCTCGCGCAGGGCGCCGATGCGTCCCTGGTTGCCGGCGGTGGGGCGGTATCCGAGCTGTTCCTCGCGCTGGGTCGCGAATGCGCCCATCGAATACAGCGGCAGCCAGTAGTGGCTGTCGACCCAGGGCAGCACTTTTTCGCGCAGCAGCGCCTCCATGCGCAGTTGCTGCTCGCCGTCATAGCGGATCGAGGAGGCGTAAAGTCCGGTCTTGAAGCCGCCGGCGGCTCGCAGGCCGTGGGCGGCACGGATGTTGTCCAGCGCGCGGTGGAACAGCTTGCCCGACACACCCATGATCTGCTCGAACTGCGCCTCGTCTGCAGCGTTGACCGACCATTTCAGCGAGTCCAGCCCGGCCTGCATGCAGGCTTCGACCGCTTCAGGAAAGGCCATCGAGGCGTTCGAGGTCAGGAAAACGTAGGGAAAACCCAGCTCCTGCTTGGTCCAGGCGATGCAGTCCACCAGCAGGCGCGGATTCATGAAGGATTCACCGAGGTAGAACACGCCGATTTCCTCGACACCGGCCTCGCGCATCTCCCGCGTGATGCGCTGGAACAGGCGGAAGTCCATGTCCCATTTGGGCTGGACTTCACGCGTGCGCAGCGCGCAGAAGCCGCAGCGGTAGTTGCAGCGCGGGGAAATCTCGATCTTGACGCTTTTCGGCGCCGGCGGTTGCGCGCAGCGGAATTCAGGCGGGATGCGGGTGATGTTGTCGATGCGTTCGGTGATGGTCATCGCGGGCGGCCTGAGGTGGGGACAGCCGCATTATTGCCGCCCCTCCGGGAATGTCCTTGATTCGCATCAAGCCCGCTGCCGCCGCTTTCCGGGCGAAAAAAACCGGGCATGGAGCCCGGCTTTTGCGGTTGGCAGCCGTGTTCAGCGCAATACCAGCACCGGCACCTTGATTCCGGCGAGTACTTTCTGGGTTTCGCTGCCGATCAGCAGCTTCGACAGCCCGCTGCGGCCGTGCGAGGCCATCGCAACCAGGTCGCATTTGTATTTTTTCGCGGCCTTGATGATGGCGTCGGCGGCGAAGTCGCTGCACACGGAGTAGGTGGCGCAGGAGACGCCGGCGGCAGCGCACTCCTTTTTCACCACCTCGAGGTGCTTGGCGGCGATCTTTTTGGCCTTGCCCTCGTATTCCTTCGGCAGGATGAAATCGGGCGGAATGTAGTCGGCATAGACATTGAACTTGTAGGCGGGTGCGACGTGGAAACCGGCCACTTTCGCGCCGCTGAGTTTGGCCAGTGCGACGGCCTTCTTGACCGCCTTGCGCGACAGCGCGGAACCGTCAGTGGGAACCAGAATATTGCGGAACATGGGCCTTCTCCTTGGCAATGTCGTGGATGACAGTGCCAAGATAGTCCCGCCGGACGCGGCGGGGGTTGATGTAGATCAAGATGCCGTTCCCCGGACGAAATTATGCTGCCGCGCATGATCAATACGCTGGGGAGCATCCATGCAGGCGCCATCGACCTCTAATACCTACAACTACACCGTGGTCCGGCAGTTCGCGATCATGACGGTGGTCTGGGGCATCGTCGGCATGCTGGTGGGGCTGGTCATCGCCGCCCAGCTGATCTGGCCAGAACTCAACCTCGCGCCCTGGCTGTCCTACGGGCGGCTGCGCCCGCTGCATACCAATGCGGTGATTTTCGCCTTTGGCGGCTCGGCGCTGTTCGCGACCTCCTACTACGTGGTGCAGCGCACCTGCCATGTAAGGCTGTTCGGCGACTGGCTGGCGTCTTTCACCTTCTGGGGCTGGCAGGTGGTGATCGTGCTGGCGGCGGTGACGCTGCCCCTGGGCATGACCTCGGGCAAGGAATACGCGGAGCTGGAGTGGCCGATTGACGTGCTGATCACCCTGGTCTGGGTGTCCTATGCCGTGGTGTTTTTCGGCACCATCGCCAAACGCAAAACCCCGCACATCTATGTCGCCAACTGGTTTTTCGGCGCCTTCATCATCACCGTCGCCGTGCTGCACCTGGTCAACAGTGCGGCAATGCCGGTGACGCTGGACAAGTCCTATTCGGCCTATGCCGGGGTGCAGGACGCGATGGTGCAGTGGTGGTACGGCCACAACGCGGTCGGTTTTTTCCTGACCGCGGGTTTCCTCGGCATGATGTATTACTTCATCCCGAAGCAGGCCGGGCGCCCGGTCTATTCCTACCGGCTGTCGGTGGTGCACTTCTGGGCACTGATTTTCACCTACATGTGGGCCGGCCCGCACCACCTGCATTACACCGCGCTGCCGGACTGGGCGCAGTCGATCGGCATGATCTTCTCGCTGGTGCTGCTGGCGCCGTCCTGGGGCGGCATGATCAACGGCATCATGACCCTGTCGGGCGCCTGGTACAAGCTGCGCACCGACCCCATCCTCAAGTTCCTGGTGGTGTCGCTGTCGTTCTACGGCATGTCGACCTTCGAGGGGCCGATGATGTCGATCAAGACCGTCAACGCGCTGTCGCACTACACCGACTGGACCATCGGCCACGTTCACTCCGGTGCGCTGGGCTGGGTCGGCATGGTTACCTTCGGCAGCCTCTACTACCTGATCCCGCGGCTCTACGGCCGCACCGAGATGCACAGCATGAAGCTGGTGACGCTGCATTTCTGGGTGGCGACCATCGGCATCGTGCTCTACATCGCGGCGATGTGGATTGCCGGCGTGATGCAGGGCCTGATGTGGCGCGCGGTCAATCCCGACGGCACGCTGACCTATGCCTTCGTCGAATCGGTGAAGGCCACCTATCCCTATTACGCGGTGCGACTGCTCGGCGGCCTGCTCTATTTCGCCGGTGCGTTGATCATGGGCTGGAACGTCTATCGCACCGTGGTCGGGCAGAAGGCGGTGGATGCGCCCATTCCGGCCCCTGCTGCGGCCCACGCCTGATTTCATAAGTATTTGATTATAAACGGAATTTTTATTCAGGAGAAGACATGGGCACTTCGGGCCATGCGATTATCGAGAAAAACCTGGGATTGCTGATCGTGCTGATCATCGTCGCCATCAGCTTTGGCGGCCTGGTCGAGATCGTGCCGCTGTTTTTCCAGAAGTCGACCACCCAGCCGGTCAGCGGCCTCAAGCCCTACACCGCGCTGCAACTGTCGGGGCGTGATGTCTATATCCGCGAGGGCTGCTACAACTGCCACTCGCAGATGATCCGGCCCTTCCGTGCCGAAACCGAACGTTACGGGCATTACTCGGTCGCCGGGGAGTTTGTCTATGACCATCCCTTCCAGTGGGGCAGCAAGCGCACCGGTCCCGATCTCGCCCGCGTCGGCGGCCGTTACTCCGATGAATGGCATCGTGTGCACCTGATCAATCCGCGCGACCTGGTGCCGGAATCAAATATGCCGGCCTACCCCTGGCTCGCCACTGCCGTTATCGACCCCGCGTCGGTCGCGCCGAAAATGCGCGCCCTGCGCCGGCTCGGCGTGCCGTACACCGACGAAGACATCGCCAAGGCTGCGGAAAGCGTCA
>JALHND010000006.1 GCA_022843705.1 Burkholderiales bacterium | reverse complement strand
GCGGCCAGCGGCTGCGGCATCCGCGACTGCCAGGTATCCACCGGAAATCCCGGACGATAGGCGACGGCGATGTGCGCCAATTCAAACAACTGATGCCAGCGGCTCCAGGTCGCGAGATCGAGAAAGGCATCGGCGCCGAGTATCAGCACCAGGGACTGCGCGGCACCCACCTCGGCGCGTACTGCGGTCAGGGTGTCGACGGTGTAACCGGGCGCCGCAGACGCCGATTCACGCGGATCGACGGTGAACAAGGCGTTGCCGGCAACCGCCAGGCGGACCATCGCCAGACGGTCGGCGGCCGGCGTGGCGGGCATCGCGCGGTGCGGCGGCGTGCCGCTGGGGATGAAACGCACCTCGGCCAGCCGCAACTGGTCGGCCACCTCCTGCGCCAGGCGCAGGTGGCCGAAGTGAATCGGATCGAAGGTGCCGCCGAGGATGCCGATGGGGGACATCAGGGGCGGCGCGGAGCGATGAACGATGAACGACGAACGGCCGGCAAGCCCCTCATGCGATCCATCGCCGTTCCGCGTTCATCACTCATCGACCATCACTAGAGCGCCAGTCTCCTGATATCGGACAGCACGGTGGCCAGGAAGGAGCTGAAACGCGCCCCCAGCGCCCCGTCGATGACCCGGTGATCGTAGGACAGCGACAGTGGCAGCATCAGCCGCGGCGCGAATTCCCGGCCGTTCCACACCGGCTTCATCACCGCCTTGCCGACACCCAGAATGGCCACTTCCGGCGCGTTGATGATCGGCGTGAAGAAGGTGCCGCCGATGCCACCGAGGCTGGAAATCGAGAAACAGCCGCCCTGCAGGTCGGTTGGGGCGATCTTGCCCACGCGCATGCGTTCGCTGACGTCGCCCAGTTCTCTCGCGATTTCGAGCAGGCCTTTCTTGTCGACATCGCGGATCACCGGCACCACCAGCCCGTTCGGCGTATCGACTGCGACCCCGATGTGGAAATAATTCTTCAGGATCAGCTTCTCGCCGTCGGGGGACAACGAGGCATTGAATTGCGGGAACTGTTTCAGCGCGACCACCGAGGCTTTCATCAGGAAACCGAGCATCGTGAACTTGATGCCGTTTTTCTTCGCCTCGTCGGCCTGCGCCTTGCGGAAGGCCTCCAGCTCGGTGATGTCGGCCTCGTCCTGCTGGGTGACATGCGGAATGCTGACCCAGTTGCGATGGAGAAAACCCCCGGACAGTTTCTTGATGCGTGACAGCGGCTGCTCCGTCACCGCGCCGAACTTCGCGAAATCCACCGGCTGCAGCGGCGGCAGGTTGAAACCCAGGCCACCGCCTGTGCCCGCTTCGCCGCGCGGCCGCGACAACTCTCCCTTGACATGAGCCTGCACGTCCTCGACCAGCACGCGGCCCTTGGGCCCGCTGCCGCTGACACGACCGAGGTCGACACCCAGTTCACGCGCGAAACGGCGCACCGATGGGCTGGCATGTGCCTTGCCGAAAGAAGATTCATCGACGGCTGCAGATACCGGCGGAACGGGTACGGGGGCGGGAGCCGGTTTCGTGGCGACTGGCTGCGGTGCGGCTTTCGGCGGGGGCGGGGCCGCGGAAGCAGCTGCAGGCGTGGGAGCGACTGCCTTCGCCGGCGCTTCACCCGCGGGCTCCAGCATCAGCACCAGCATGCCTTCCGACACCTTGTCGCCGACCTTGAGTTTGATGTCCCTGACGACACCGGCGGCAGGGGACGGCACTTCCATCGTCGCCTTGTCGGACTCCAGCGTCACCAACGGATCCTCGGCCTTCACCGCATCGCCGGGTTTGACCAGCACCTCGATCACCGGGATGTTCTTGAAATCGCCGATGTCCGGCACCTTGACTTCGATTGCGTTTGCCATGGCTGCGCTTTGCTCAGACGGTTGCCGGATTCGGCTTGTCGGGGTTGATGCCGTATTTTTTCACCGCCTCGGCCACGGTCTTGCGCGGCAGCAGTTCCTGGTCGGCCAGCGCCTTCATTGCGGCGACGGCGACGTAATGGCGGTCAACCTCGAAGAACTGGCGCAGCTTGCGGCGGGTGTCGGAACGGCCGAAACCGTCGGTGCCGAGGGTGATGAAATTGTGCGTCGGCAGGAAGGCGCGCACCTGGTCGGCAAACAGCTTCATGTAATCCGTGGCCGCAACGACCGGACCGGCGCGATCCTTGAGACATTGCTCGATGTGGCTCTGCCGCGGCGGCTGGTCGGGATGCAGCATGTTCCAGCGCTGGACGTCGAGGCCGTCGCGGCGCAGCTCGTTGAAGCTGGTGACGCTCCAGATGTCGGCGGCGATGCCGAAATCCTTCTCCAGCAGTTCGGCGCCGGCGATCACCTCGCGCAGGATGGTGCCGCTGCCGAGCAGCTGCACTTTCGGCTGGTTCTTCTTCGCCTTGCCTTCCGAGAACAGGTACATGCCCTTGAGAATGTTTTTCTCCACGCCCTCCGGCATCGCCGGGTGGGTGTAGTTCTCGTTCATCACGGTGATGTAATAAAAGACGTCCTCCTGCTCCTGGTACATCCGGCGCAGGCCGTCCTGGATGATCACCGCGACTTCGTAGGCGAAGGTCGGGTCGTAGGAGACGCAGTTCGGAATCGTCGATGCCAGGATGTGGCTGTGACCGTCCTCGTGCTGCAGGCCCTCGCCGTTGAGCGTGGTGCGGCCGGCAGTGCCGCCAAGCAGGAAACCGCGCGCGCGCAGGTCACCTGCGGCCCAGGCCAGGTCGCCGATGCGCTGGAAGCCGAACATCGAGTAGAAGATGTAGAACGGGATCATCATCTGCGCGTTGTTGGCATACGAAGTCGCCGCGGCTATCCACGACGACATCGCCCCCGCCTCGTTGATGCCCTCCTGCAGGATCTGTCCGCCCTTGTCTTCCTTGTAGAACATCAGCTGGTCGGCATCCTGCGGCGTGTACAGCTGGCCGACGTGGGAGTAGATGCCCAGCTGGCGGAACATGCCTTCCATGCCGAAGGTGCGCGATTCATCCGGCACGATAGGCACCACGCGTTTGCCGATCTTCTTGTCGCGGATGATGGTGTTGAGAATGCGCACGAAAGCCATCGTCGTCGAGAATTCGCGGTCCTCGCTGCTTTTCAGCTGCGCTTCGAATGCAGACAGCGCCGGCACTTCCAGCGGTTCGACCCTGCGTTTGCGCGCCGGCAGCGAACCGCCCATCGCCTCGATGCGGCTGCGCAGATACTGCATCTCCGGAGAATCCTCCGGCGGCTTGTAGAACGGAACATCTTCCAGCTTGTCATCCGGGATCGGCAGATTGAACCGGTCGCGGAAGGCGCGGATCGATGCCGTGCCCATCTTTTTCTGCTGGTGGGTGATGTTCTGGCCCTCGCCGGCCTCGCCCATGCCGTAACCCTTGACGGTCTTGGCCAGGATCACCGTCGGCTGGCCGGTGTGTTTCATTGCCGCCGCATAGGCCGCGTACATCTTGTGCGGATCGTGGCCGCCCCGGTTCAGGCGCCAGATGTCGTCATCGGACATGTTGGACACCAGATCCGCCAGCTCCGGGTACTTGCCGAAAAAGTGCTTGCGCACGAAAGCACCGTCGTGCGACTTGAAAGCCTGGTATTCGCCGTCGACGCATTCTTCCATGCGTTTCAGCAGGATGCCGGTCTTGTCCTTCGCCAGCAGCGGATCCCAGTACGAACCCCAGACCACCTTGATCACGTTCCAGCCCGAACCGCGGAAATCGGATTCGAGTTCCTGGATGATCTTGCCGTTGCCGCGCACCGGCCCGTCAAGGCGCTGCAGGTTGCAGTTGATGACAAAAATCAGGTTGTCGAGTTTTTCGCGGCCGGCCAGGGAAATCGCGCCCAGCGATTCCGGCTCGTCCATCTCGCCGTCGCCCATGAAGGCCCAGACCTTGCGGCCCTGGCCCTCGATCAGGCTGCGGTCCTTGAGGTAACGCATGAAACGCGCCTGGTAGATGGCCATCAGCGGACCGAGGCCCATCGACACCGTCGGGAACTGCCAGAAGTCGGGCATCAGCCAGGGATGCGGGTAGGAGGACAGCCCCTTGCCATCGACTTCCTGGCGGAAGTTGCTGAGCTGCTCTTCGCTGATGCGGCCTTCAAGGTAGGCGCGGGCATAAACGCCGGGCGCCGAGTGGCCCTGGATATAGACCAGGTCGCCGAGGAATTTTTCGTTGGCGGCGCGGAAAAAATGGTTGAACCCGACGTCATACAGCGTGGCCGCCGACGCAAAGCTGGCGATGTGCCCGCCGAGTTCCGAGGATTCCTTGTTGGCACGGATCACGGTCGCCATCGCGTTCCAGCGCACCAGCGAACGGATCTTGTGCTCGAGTTCGTAGTCGCCCGGCGAACGCTCCTCGCGATCCGGCGGAATCGTGTTCAGGTACGCGGTGTTCGCGTTGTACGGAATGTAGGCGCCGGAGCGGCGCGCTTCATTGATCAGGCGGTCCAGCAGGTAGTTTGCGCGGTCCGGGCCTTCACGCTCCAGCACCGACTTCAGCGCATCCAGCCACTCTCGGGTTTCCTCGGGATCCAGATCGCGCTGGAGGTCGTTCATGTCCATGACAATACCTTTTTGGGGCGGTTTTTTTCGCGACAATTCCGGCACTTATGGTGCCTGAATCGCTGCGACGATGGGATGAATAATTATAACGTCTGTGCTGAATCTGCGGCACACCTGCTGATGCAGCGCAGCATGATTGCAGCCGGACAACCGCTACTGTCCGCTGAATTTTGCGCTGCGTTTTTCGAGGAAGGCACGCATGCCTTCGCGCTGGTCGGCAGTTGCAAAAGCCAGCGCAAACGCCGCGGTCTCCTGCGCGCAGGCGTTGCCCAGATCGACGTCCAGGCCGCGATGCACGGCCTGTTTCGCCAGGCGTACTGCAACCGGCGCCTTGGCCGCGATCATGCGCGCGAGTTCGAGCCCTCTTTCGCGCAACGCGGCCGCAGGCACCACCTCGGTGACCAGCCCGATGGCCAGCGCCTCGCCGGCACGGACCTGGCGCGCAGTCGTCACCAGTTCCAGCGTCCGTGCCCGTCCGACCCGTCGTGCCAGGCGCTGCGTCCCGCCGAAACCCGGCGGAATGCCGAGATTCACTTCCGGCTGGCCAAACACCGCCGAATCGGCGGCGATGATCCAGTCGCAGGCCAGTGCCAGTTCGCAGCCGCCGCCCAGCGCATAACCCTGAACCAGCGCAATCACCGGCACCGGCAGCGCCTCCAGCGCATGCATCACGCGCATGCCGGCTTCCGAAAACGCCTGGGCCTGGGCCGCAGTCAGGGACTGCATTTCGCTGATGTCGGCGCCGGCGACAAAGGCTTTTTCTCCGGCCCCGGTCAACAGCAGCACGCGTGCCGCCGGATCCGCGGCCACGGCCGCGGTGGCCTGCGCCAGTTCAGTCAGGGTGGCTGCGTTCAGCGCATTGAGCGAACGCGGCCGGTTGACGGTCAGCAGGTAAATCCCGGGTTCGGGTTGTTCAAGCAGCAGATACTGGAAATTCATGACGGCTCCCGCGAAATGGACAAAATCACCCGATGCGTTGCCGGACATAGGATCCGGGGGCATCTTCGAGGGCGGGATACTTGCGTGTACCCGGCTGGCGTGCCGGAACAAGCGCGCCGGCATGATCCGCAACCCAGCGCGCCCAGTCCGTCCACCAGGAACCCGCCTGCTGCGTGGCGCCCGCGAGCCAGTCATCGGCACGGCGCGGCAGATCCTCGTTGGTCCAGTAACCGTATTTGTTGGCCGCCGGCGGGTTGATGATGCCGGCGATGTGGCCGGAGCCGCCGAGGACGAAACGGATCGGGCCGCCGAGCAGGCGGGTCGCGGCATAGGTCGACTGCCAGGGCGCGATGTGATCCTCGGCAGTCGAGATGAAATAGGCCGGCGTCTTCACCTGCGTGACGTCGATGGGCACCCCCGCCAGCGTGATGCCGCCGGGTTCGCGCAGCAGGTTCTTCAGGTACATGTTGCGCAGGTAGAAGCCGTGCATTGCCGCCGGCATCCGCGTCGAATCGCCGTTCCAGTAGAGCAGGTCGAAGGGGAAGGGATCCTTGCCCAGCAGGTAGTTGCTGACAACGAAGGACCAGATCAGGTCGTTGGCGCGCAGCATGTTGAAGGTGGTTGCCATCTCGGAGCCCTCGAGATAACCGCGCTCCTCCATCTTCTTCTCGAGCACGGCAACCTGCTGCTCGTCGATGAACACCTCGAGTTCGCCCGGCCGCGCGAAATCAATCATGGTCACGAAGAAGGTCGCGCTGGCGATGCGATCCTCATTCTTCGCGGCCAGCCAGGCCAGCGCCGCCGCGAGCAGCGTGCCGCCGAGGCAATAACCGATGACGTTGGCCTTAGGTTCGCCGGTGATGCCGCGCACGACATCGAGCGCGGCCAGCGTGCCTTCGGTGAGGTAGTCATCAAAACGCTTGTGGGCAAGCGCCTCGCCCGGATTGACCCAGGAAATCACGAACACCGTGTGCCCCTGCTCCACCGCCCAGCGCACGAAGGAATTGCCCTCGCGCAGGTCGAGGATGTAGAACTTGTTGATCCACGGCGGAATGATCAGCAGCGGTGTTGCATGCACCTTGCCGGTCAGCGGCGCGTACTGGATCAGCTGCATGATCTCGTTCTGGAACACCACCTTTCCGGGCGTGGTGGCGATGTTCTCTCCCAGCCGGAATGCGCTGGTGTCGGTCATGCGCACCCGCAACTGCCCGTCTTCGCCGCGCGCCATGTCCTCGAGCAGGTTGTTCAGACCCTTCAGCAGGTTCTGCCCGCCGGAATTGAGGGTTTCCCGCAAGGCTTCAGGATTGGTCAGCAGGAAATTCGTCGGCGACACCGCGTCGATGTACTGTCGGGTGTAGAAATCGACTTTTTTCGCGGTCTTCTCGTCCAGGCCCGCGACCCCGCCCAGCGACTGGTGCAGGTGTTTTGCGGCAATCAGGTACGACTGCTTGAAATAGTCGAACAGGAAATTGTTTTCCCAGTCTTCGTGGCGGAAGCGCCGGTCCGCCTTGTGCGGCTGGACCACCGGCGTGGCGTCCTGGCCAAACATGCGCAGCATCGAGTTCTGCCACAGTGCCATGTAGTCCTGCCACAGCTTCATCTGCATCTCGGCGATGCGCAGCGGATCGGCCAGCAGCCGTTGCCAGGCCTCGAAAAACGCCTGGGCTATGCCCAGTTCGTCACTCAGTGCCGGCACGCCGTTGGCGCCACGCGCCAGGTAGCGGGCGACCAGGGCGCTGCTCTTGCGGGCGATATCCGTATACAGGCGGGCCATTTCCGCGGCGTCCATGGCTGGCGCCTGTTGCGCCGGTTTTTCTTTTGCAGTCATCGGATTCCTGTTTCCTGGCATCCCGGAACCCGGGCGCCGTTGTGAGTTGATGATATTTGACGTTTACGTAAAGGCGATGATACCGTGAGGCTCTCTTCGAATCACCTCAGCCGCCGTTATTGCAGGGCACAATGAGCAAAACCTACACCATCAGCGACCTGGCACAGGAATTCGGCGTCACCACCCGTACGCTGCGACACTACGAAGACCAGGGCCTGGTGACCCCGGCGCGCGAGGGCATCAACCGCATCTACAGCCACCGCGACCGCGTCCGCCTGAAGCTCGCACTGCGCGGCAAACGGCTGGGCTTCTCCCTCAGCGAGATCCGCGAATTGTTCCAATTGTACGACCTCGCCAACGATGAACGCCGCCAACTTGAAGAATTTGCGGTCAAGCTGGAGCGCCGCCGGGCACAACTCGAACAGCAGCGGGAAGACGTCGAAATCATGCTCAACGAGATCAATTTTTTCGCCACCCAATGCCAGCGCCTGCTGACGGAATCCGATACCGGCAAGGCACGTGCAGCATGATTTACGCTTACGTAAACGAAATTCATTATTCCTCGTATAAACAAGCCATTAGCCTTTTGCCGCCTGTACCTACCGAAGCTTCGCCCGGCCTGTGCCGCGGAGCAACCCCGCCCGGATTTTGAGAGCCACCGATGCCCCAGCCCGTGGATTTCTATTTCGACTTTTCATCACCCTACGGTTATTTCGCCGCCAGCCGGATTGACGCACTCGCCGCCAGGCATGGCCGCAGCACGGTGTGGCGCCCGGTCCTGCTCGGCGCCATTTTCAAGATCAGCGGCCAGCAACCCCTGACTACGATACCGATGAAAGGCAGCTACGCACTGCATGACCTGGTGCGCTCGGCGCGCTGGTTCAACCTGCCTTTCAGAATGCCGGGAAAATTTCCGGTATCGTCGATCGCGCCCTGCCGCGCCTACTACTGGCTGCAGGACCGCGACCCCGCCGCGGCAAAGACACTGGCGCAGGCTCTTTATCGCGCCTATTTTGTCGAAGACCGTGACATCTCCAGTCCCGAGATCACCGCCAATGTCGCTGCAAAACTCGGCCACGACAAATCCGCCGTGCTGCAGGCGGTCAACGATGCCGCGGTGAAGGAAAGACTGCGCTCCGAAGTGGATGCAGCGATCGAACGCGGCGTCTTCGGCTCACCCTACATCATCGTTGACGGCGAGCCGTTCTGGGGCTCGGACCGGCTGGACCAGATCGAGCAATGGCTGGCCAAAGGCAAGTGGTAGGCGCTTCCGCCGGGCCGTCATATCCGTACCATGGACACCCTGCGCCAGGCCCGCGGCCTGCGCTTATACTCCGGTGCAGCAGCGCGGTGACGGCATTCCCGGACGATGCACCCGAGCCGGTCACCGCCGCGGCCGGCCTCTGCCGCCGCATTGAAATCTTCCACGGCACTGCCTGAAGGAATCCATCACCATGAGCAAAACCACCGGCACCCGCGTGCTGAGATCGAACGATGATTTCGGCAACGTGACGCTGACCCTCAATCGTCCGGAGGTCCACAATGCCTTTGATCCGGAAATGGTGCGCGAACTGACCGCTGCACTGGAGTCCATACAGGATGACGACGGCATCCGCGCCGTGGTCATCGCCGGCGCCGGCAAGAGCTTCTGCGCCGGCGCGGACATCGGTCACATGCGCGCCAGCGCGAAGTTCACCCCGGCACAGAACAGGAAAAACGCCGCCGAATCGGCGCGCATGTTCCACCTGCTCTACACGCTGAACAAGCCCACCGTCGCGGCGGTGCACGGCGCCGTGCGCGGTGGCGGCTGCGGCATCGTTTCCGCCTGCGACATCGCGATCGCCACCCGCACAGCCACCTTCCGCCTGTCCGAGGTCAAGATCGGCGTGATCCCCGCGATGATCAGTCCTTACGTCATTGCCGCCATCGGCGAACGCCAGGCGCGCCGTTACATGCTATCCGGCGAGGAATTCGACTGCGCCGAAGCCTGGCGCATCGGCCTGGTGCACGACCTGGTCGAGGAGGAGGAACTGGTCACCCGCGTCGGCGAAATGCTGGGCCAGCTTTACACCAGCGGCCCGAAAGCCGTGCACGCGATCAAACAGCTGATCCCGAAAAGCGCGCACAGCCCGATCGCCCCCGCCATCGTCAACGAAACGGCCGACATCATTGCCGGCATCCGCGCCACAGCCGAGGCACAGGAAGGCCTGGGCGCCTTCCTCGAGAAACGCAAACCGAAGTGGGCTGAAGAACCCAAAGCGAAAACCGCGGCGAAAAAGCCCGCGAAAAAACGCTAGTCCGGATCTGCTGCTGGAGACCACCGCCATGGCCTTGCCGAAAAAAGTCCGCCTGTTCGAGGTCGGCCCGCGCGACGGGCTTCAGAACGAAGCTGCGCCAGTGCCGACCGCCGCCAAGATCGAACTGATCCACCGGCTGCAGGACGCCGGCCTCAAGCTTATCGAGGCCACAGCCTTCGTGTCGCCGAAATGGGTGCCGCAGATGGCGGACAACGCCGAGGTGATGGCCGGCATCCGCCGCAAGCCCGGCGTGACCTACCCGGTGCTGGTGCCGAACATGAAGGGCCTGGATGCCGCGATCGCCGCCGGCGCGGAAGAAGTGGTCGTGTTCGGCGCCGCCACCGAAAGTTTTTCGAAGCGCAACACCAATTGCACGATCGACGAAGGCCTCGCCCGCTTCGCCGAGGTCGCGCAGGCGGCGATCGCCAAGGGCCTCCGTGTCCGCGGCGACATCTCGGTCTGCCTCGGCTGTCCCTATGAAGGCGAAGTCGATCCCGCCGCCGTGGTGCATGTGGCACAGGCGCTCGATGCAATGGGCTGCTACGAAATCACCGTCTGCGACACCATCGGCACCGGCACCGCCGGCAAGACGCGCACCGCCATCGAAGCGGTGGCGAAGCACATTCCGGTCGAACGCATCGCCGGTCATTTCCACGACACCTACGGCCAGGCACTGACCAACATCTACGCCGCGCTCGAATGCGGCGTGGCCACATTTGACAGCTCGGTGTCGGGGCTCGGCGGCTGTCCTTATGCCAAGGGCGCCACCGGCAACGTCGCGACCGAGGACGTGCTTTACCTGCTCGACGGTCTCGGCATCGAAACCGGCGTCGACATGACGAAGCTGATTGCCGCCGGCGACTATATCTGCAGCGTGCTCGGCCGCCCGACGCTGTCGCGCGTCGCGCGCGCGATCCGCGCCAGGGCGGCATGAGCGCAGCGGGTAAGGAACCGCAGGACGTGGAATCGCCCTGCGTGCGCATCTGCATGATCGACCCGGATCACGATTTCTGCGTCGGCTGCTGGCGCACGCTGCGGGAAATCAGTGACTGGCACCGCTACACCCCGGAGCAGAAACAGTCCCTGCTGCCCGTGCTTGAAGATCGCCGCACAACCTGCACCCATATCAACTGAATCATCGGAGCCCGCTTTATGCCGTTGCCAGCCCCCGCCCCGCGCACGCTCAAACACACACGCACCATCGAGTGCACCGGTTATGAACGCGAAGACGGCCTGTGGGATATTGAAGGCCATCTCGTCGACACCAAGACCTATGTCCATTCACGCCGCGACGGCGGCCGCGAGCGCCAGCCGGGTGACCCGGTGCACCACATGTGGCTGCGGCTCACCATCGACCTCGACCTGAAGATCCATGATGTCGAAGCCGTCACCGACAGCAGCCCCTACGAGACCTGCGGCAACATCACGGTGAATTTCAAGAAACTGGTCGGCCTCACCATCGGTCCCGGCTGGCGCAAGGCGATTGCCGAACGTGTCGGCGGCGTACTCGGCTGCACACATCTGGTTGAACTATTGGGCCCGGTGGGCACCACGGCTTATCAGGCCACCGGCCGCGCGCGCGAGGCACGCAACGCCGGCAAACCGGCAACGAAGAAGCCGTACCAGATCAATTCCTGTCACATCTACAAGGACGATGCGCCGGCGGTGCTGGAGCGCTGGCCGGAGTTCTACACGGGAAAGCGATAGAAAACTGCATACCCTGCATCGCCGACGATCTGGCGAAATTCTCACAAGTATTTGTTTTTATTGATGTTTTATGCGCGCCGCAAATACCACCAGCGCGCCAGCGGCGACAGCACACCGAAGATGCCGATGCTGGCAAAGGCCAGTCCCCAGGCCGTGACATTCTGGTTGCCGCCGGCGAGGTCCAGCGTCAGCCCGAAGACCAGCGGTGCAAAAAAAGCGGTGCTGAAGCCGAGGAAGGAATACACCGCCATCATCGCGCCGCGCATTTCCGGCGGTGTACTCGCCACCGCGCCCGAAGTCAGCGCACCGGAGTCACCCAGCATCGCGCCGTAGTGCACCATCATCAGCAGCACGACGATGTACCAGGGCCAGGCCGCGGTGAAACCGATCAGGCAGGCAATGACGCCCGACAGCGTCATGAACAGGAAAATGATGCGCTGGCGTCCGAAGCGGATCGCCATTTCATTGCCGGTGACGCTGAACACGGGTCCCAGCACGTTGATCATCGCCGCCAGCGTCGCAGCGGACAGCGCCATCGGCGCGTGCTCGGGCTGCAGGGCGGCGCAGAACACGAGGAATGCAACCATCCACGAACGCTGGCCGAAGAGTTCGTAGTTGTGCGCGGCATATCCGATGATGTACGGCAGGGTCTTGCGGTTTTTCAGCACCGGCCGGAAATCAAGCAGCGCGGTGGCATGGTGCTCCGCTGCGCGCATGCGGCCCGGCGGCATCGCCAGCATCACCAGCAATCCCGCCAGCACCGGCCCGACCGCACCGAACCAGAACGCCCAGTGCCAGTCGATGGTGGCGCCGATCTTGCCGGCGACCAGGATCGAAATCGTCGAACCGACGCCGAAACTCGCGGTGTAGAAGGCGGTGGCACGCGACTGTGCCGCACCTTCAAGATGGTCGGTCAGCGCCTTCAGCCCCGGCATGTAGGTGCCGCCGAGCGCCGCGCCGATCAGGAACTGGGCGAAGGCCGCACTCCAGAAGCCGGCACCGAAGAATGCAAAAAAGGCCGCGCCGAGGCTGGCAAGCAGGCAGGCCCCCAGATAGATGCGCCGCGAATCCATGCGGTCGGTGAGACTGGTCAGCACCGGCACCGACAGCATGTAGCCCGCGAACAGGAAGCCGCTGATCGCGCCGGCTTCGGAATTCGACAGCCCCCATTCACGCTGCAGCTGGGGCAGCAGCGTGGTGTAGGCGGCGAAACCCGTCATCGACAGCACTTCGGCGCCGCACATCGTGGCGGTCAGCCGCCGTGCCGAATGTTTTGCAGCGGTCATGTTTCAGCCGCGCTCAGATCGCCCCGGCGTCGCGCAGCAGTTCGGCGACCGCCTCGGCCATCTTGCGGTAACCCGCGGCGTTGGGATGGATGGGGTCGGATTTCAGGTCGGACTTGTAGAGCACGCTGGTGACAATGTCGCCCTCGTAGGGGATGCCGAACTCCTTCGCCAGCTTCGAGTAGAAATCCGGCGGCCGGGTGATCACCGCCGGCGCCGGCACGCCGATCAGCAGCGCATCGAGGCCGCGCGACTTGATGGTCTTCAGGATCTCGCGCAGGTTGGCCTCGATGTTCGCCGGCGTGCCCTTGCGCAGCATGTCGTTGCCGCCAAGGCAGACAATCACCAGTTTCGGCTGGTGTTCATCGAGCACATCCGGCAGGCGCGCCAGCCCGCCCGCGGTCTGCTCGCCGGGGACACCCGCACGCACCACCGTGCGGCCGATCAACTGTCCGAGCACCACCGGATAACTTTCCTCCGCCCGCGCGCCGGTGCCGTGGGTCAGGCTGTCGCCGAATGCCAGGATGACATCACCCGCGCCGATTTTGCCGATGCGCGGCACATCACTGCCACATCCCGCCAGCAATGCGACCATTACCACTGCCAGACACAGTTTTCGCATCATGTTTTGTTCTCCTTTAACAGGCCACGCCTGAAATCGCGGACGATTTCGCGCGCGGCATTGCGGCCCGGCAGGCCGGTGACACCGCCGCCGGGATGGGTGCCGGCACCGCAGAGGTAGAGCCGCCGCACCGGCGAGCGGTAATCGGCGTGCCCGAGCACCGGCCGCGCCGTCCACAGCTGGTCGAGCGTCAGCGCACCGTGGAAAATGTCGCCGCCGGTCAGGCCAAACTCGCGCTCGAGGTCGAGCGGCGAGAGTATTTTGCGCGCGATCACCGCGTCCTTTAAGTTGGGCGCGTAGCGGCTCACGGTGTCGATGACATGGTCCGCAGCCTCCTCGCGGATGTCATCCCAGGACAGGCCGTTCGGCAGCTCGGGACTGAAATGCTGGCAGAACAGGCTGGCGACATGCCGGCCCGCCGGCGCCAGCGAATCGTCGACCGTCGACGGAATCAGCATTTCGACCACCGGCGCACGCGAGCAGCCATAGGTCCGCGCATCGAAGTAGGCTTGTTCCATGTACTGCAGCGACGGCGCCATGATGATGCCGGACTGGTGATGCTGCGCCGGAGCGGTGCCGGGCAGACATTTGAAATCGGGCAATTCACTGAGTGCGACATTCATGCGGAAAGTGCCCGAGCCGCATTTCCAGCCGCGGATGCGCTGCAGGAAGTCCGCATCCAGCACCGGCGCATCGACCAGTTTAAGGAAGAGCAGTTTCGGATTGACGTTGGCGACGACACAGCGCGCCTCGATCACGCGGCCATCCTTCAGCTGCACGCCCTGCGCGCCGCGCGAGTCGACACAGACGCTGGCCACTTCGGCGCGGGTGTCGATCTGCACGCCGCGTTCGCGCGCCTCCGCCGCCATCGCCTGGGTGATGGCCCCCATGCCGCCGATAGCATGCCCCCAGATGCCACGTTTGCCGTTGACCTCGCCGAAGACGTGATGCAGCAGCACGTAGGCCGTCCCCGGGGCATAAGGGCTGGCAAAGTTGCCGACGATGGCGTCGAAGCCGAAGGCCGCCTTCAACGGTGCCGATTCGAACCACGCGTCCAGCAGGTCGCCGGCACTTTTGGTGAACAGGTCCAGCACATCGCGGCGCGCCGCCATGTCGAGTTTCTTGAAACGCCGCGCGGTTTTCAGCGCCGCAAAAAAATCGCCGATGCCGCCGCCAACATTGGGCGGCGTTTCCAGCGCAAGCTCGCGCAGCATATCGGCAACACGCTCGAGCATCGCGTAATACCCGGGCAGCCGTGCGGCATCCTTCTTCGAAAAACGCGCGACTTCGGCCTGCGTGGCCCCGAGTGTGCCGCCGATCTTCAGGTATTCGGAATCGGACAGCGGCAGGAAATTCGAGATCGGCCGTTCGACAATGCGCAGGCCGTGTTCGGCCAGCCGCAGGTCGCGGATCACCTGCGGATTGAGCAGGCTGACGGTATAACTCGCGGTGGAATTGCGGAATCCGGGATGGAATTCCTCGGTGACGGCGGCACCGCCGACCACGGCGCGGCGTTCGAGCACGCGCACCTTGAGACCGGCCGCCGCCAGATAACAGGCGCAGGTCAGGCCATTATGGCCGCCGCCGACGATCAGGACATCGCAGGCGGCGGGCAGGGGCATGTCGGCATGGGCTGGCGTGCGGGATACGGAATTTGGCGCGCCCGAGACGATTCGAACGTCCGACCCCTGCCTTCGGAGGGCAGTACTCTATCCAGCTGAGCTACGGGCGCGTTGCGGTCGGGATTCTAGCACGCCCCCTGTGGCGGGTTTTACCGGGTATGGCAATGCCGATATAATCCGCGCTTTCTTGCACTCCCCGGAAATCAGGAACTCGCCATGAGCGACAACCACCTCCCCGAACACAGCTCCCCGATCAAGACGCCCAAGCAGCTGGCCATCGTTGTCCTGCTGGCCTTCATCCTTCCCGTCGTGATCATCGTCATGCTGGCGCAGATCGCGACCAGCGGAAAATCCGGCCCGGCAGACAGCGCCGCGGCAGAGGAAGCCGTGGCAAAACGCCTGAAGCCGGCCGGAGAAGTTGTCGTCGATCCCAATGCACCCCCGCCGGCAGCGGCTGCGCCCGTGGCCGTGGCGGCGGCACCGGTCGGAGCCCCCGCGGCAGCAGCTCCGGCCGGCGGTGCCGGCAAAGGCAAGAGCATCTACGACACCAGCTGCGCGGCCTGCCATACCGCAGGCGTCGCGGGCGCACCAAAAACCGGCGACAAGGCCGCATGGAGCGCGCGGCTGAAAGCCGGCACCAGCGCGCTGGTGGCCACTGCGATCAAGGGCAAGGGCGCGATGCCGCCGAAAGGAGGCAACATGTCGCTGTCGGATGACGACATCAAGGCTGCTGTCGAATTCATGGTGAGCGCCGCGAAGTAAAGGCCGCCGTCGTGCATAATCAAAGGGCGCAGCGAACTGCGCCCTTTTTTGTTTTCTGCTGTTTCGCGCATTCCCCATGAGCATCTACGCCATCGGCGACATCCAGGGTTGTTACGATGAACTGCGCCGGCTGCTCGACACCGTGGCTTTCGACCCGGCACGCGACCGCCTGTGGCTGGTCGGCGATCTCGTCAACCGCGGCCCGCAATCGGTCGAGGTGCTGCGCTTCCTGCGCGGACTTGGCGATCGCGCCATCAGCGTGCTCGGCAACCACGACCTCCATCTCCTGGTGGTCGCTGCCGGCGTGCGCAAGCCTCATCGCAGCGACACGCTGGACGGGATACTTGCCGCCCCCGACCGCGGGGAACTGCTAGCCTGGCTGCGCCGGCAGCGCCTGATGCATGCAGACAACGGTTACGCGATGGTCCATGCCGGCCTGCTGCCGCAGTGGAACATTGCACAGGCGCTGGCACTCGCGCGTGAAGTCGAGGCGGCATTGCAGGGCCCGGATCATGGCGAATTCCTCGCGCAGATGTATGGCAACACACCGGCGCAATGGCAGGACAGCCTGACCGGCTTCGACCGGCTGCGGGTGATCGTCAACGCGATGACAAGGCTGCGGGTGTGCACGCCCGAAGGCGTCATGGAGTTCAGCCACAAGACCGCGCCCGAGGGCGCGCCCGCCGGTTATCTGCCGTGGTTCGACATCCCGCAGCGCGCGAGCCGCGACACGCCGGTGCTGTTCGGGCATTGGGCTGCACTGGGGCTGACACTGCGCCCGGACCTGCTGGGTCTTGATTCGGGCTGTGTCTGGGGACGGCGGCTGACCGCGGTGCGGCTGGAGGACCGTCGCATATTCCAGTGCGGCTGCGAAGGAGTCAGGGCTTCAGGCGATCCGCAATGAGCTGCTGCGCCGCCGCGGCCAGTTCGCGGCGGTGGCCGGTCCCGGAAGTCAGCGGTGTCAGGAAACACAGCCGCGCGTGCAGCGCAGGCTGCGCGACTATCGCGAGCATGGACTGCCACAGCGACTTGTCGCCGTCGTAGGCCGCCGCCACACACAGGCCGCCGTCGTCATGCTCGAAACGCAGCGCCGCGGGATGCACCCGGGCGCCGGCCATCAGCGCCGGCTGCAGCAGGGCCCCGTGAAAACGCATCACCTGCGAACCATCGGTGGTCGTGCCCTCCGGAAACACCGCGACCACGTCACCGCCGGTCATCGCATCGGCGATCTCGCGGTTGATGCGCATGGTGTCGCGGCGCCTTGCGCGCTCGATGAACAGCGTGCCGGTCTTCGCGCTGAGCCAGCCGATCGCGGGCCAGCCGCGGATTTCCGATTTGGCGACGAAGCGCACCGGCAGCACGGCGTTGATCACGAAAATGTCCAGCCAGGACACGTGGTTGGCCACCAGCATCACCGGGCCGGCATTGGCCGCCGGCAGCTCCCCCTCGACATGCAGCCTGACCCCGGTTATCCGCAACAACTTTCGCGACCAGTCACGCACGGCCTTGCGCCGGCGCGGCACCGGATAAAACGGGAAATGCACGGCCGCGGTCCACAGGCCGTGCAGCAGGTGCAGCGTGATGCGCGAGAGGCGCATGCCGCGCAGCGCCAGCGATGTGGTGGTACCCCGGCCGCTCATGGCGGCCATTATAGGGGCGCGCAGCGCGCCGGCCATCAGACGTGCATGAAATGCCGCGCATAACGCGCATTCATCCGCGACAGCGGCAGCAGCATCAGCAGATCCGCGGTGTTGAAATCGGGATCCCAGGCCGGGGCGCCGCAGATCCAGGCGCCGATCCGCCCATAGGCCCTGACCAGCGGCGGCGGCGATACCGTTCCGGCATCCCGGCCCAGGGCGTCCAGCGGCAATTCGCAACGCGGGAACACCCGATACTCGACCGGCGAGAGATGTTCGCAGGCGAGGCTGCGATAGATCGCGGCTGCCGCATGACCGCCGTCAGCCATGCCCAGCGACGCGCAACCCATCAGGTAGCGGTAGCCGCGCTGCGCGGCATAACCAATGAGGCCGGACCACAGGCGTGCAATCGTCGCGCCGTTGCGGTAATCCGGATGCACGCAGGAACGCCCGATTTCCACCGTGGCTTCGCGCAGGTGCCGCAGCCTTGTCAGGTCGAATTCGCCGTCGGCGTAGAAGCTGCCCAGCCGCTGCGCCCGCGGCCCGGGCAGCAGGCGGTAGGTGCCCACCACCTCGCCGCTGCCGGTGTCGCGCACCAGCAGGTGTTCGCAGTGCGCGTCATAGAAATCGCTGTCGATGCCGGCCGCCGCCGAGGGCATTTTTGCGCCAAGCTCCCCGGCAAACACCCTGTAACGCAGGCGCTGCGCCTCCAAAACTTCGGCTGGCGTGCGCGCAAACGACAACGCGAGTTCGGGTGTGGCCCGCTCGCGCGATCCGGCTTGTCCATGGATGTGTTCCAGCATCGGCCTGCCTCCGTCATCGGTTTGACGGAATGCAGGCTAAGGTGATGCCGTTACAGCGCGGTTAAGCGGGTGTTAAAAATCGGTGACGGGCCGCCCCGGGCCCGTGAACTCAGTGCGTGACGCGCGACGTGCGGCCGTCGGAAAGAATGCGCACGCGTTCGCCGGGTCTGAAGGTCTCGTCGGCCTCCTGCACAATCGCCACCAGCGCGCCGCTGTCGAGCTTGACCGTGATTTCGACGCCGGTGCGCCGGGTGGCGCCCTGTTCGATTGCCTGTCCGGCGACACCGCCGGCGACACCGCCCAGCACCGCCGCAGCCGTCGAGCCGCGACCGCCGCCGACGGTGCTGCCGGCAATGCCACCGACAATGGCACCAGCTGCAGGGCCGACACCGCTGCGTGTGCCTTCGATCTGCACCGGGCGCACACTTTCGACCATGCCCATGCGTACATTCTGTTCGCGCCGCGCTTCATCGCGGGTGTAACTGCCGCCGCCGAGGCCCTGCGCGCATCCGCCCAGCACCGTCATCGCGAGCAGCGCTGCCGCCACCTGCTTCCGTTTGTCCATGCTGATTTCTCCCGTTACCACAGCTTCATGCCGAAGGCCTCGCGGAAACGCTCCGCCACCTCGGCACGTTCGAAACGGTGGTTCTGTCCGCCGCGCCGGGCAATTTTCAGCGAACCCATCAGCGACGCCAGCCGGCCCGTCAGTTCCCAGTCGGCGCCGCTGGCCAGTCCGTACAGCAGGCCCGCCCGGAAGGCGTCTCCGCAACCGGTCGGATCCAGCACCGCTTCCGGCTTAACGCTCGGAATCGCGATCTGTTTACCGCCGGCATGCACCACCGCGCCCTGTGCTCCCAGTGTGACCACGAGGGCGCTGACAAGTTTCGCCAGTTCCTCGAGCTTTTTGCCGGTACGCTCCTGCAGCATCTGCGCCTCGTAGTCGTTGACCGTGACATATTGCGCAAACCGGACAAACTCCTCCAGTTCGGCGCCGTTGAACATCGGCAGCCCCTGGCCGGGGTCGAAAATGAAGGGAATGCCGGCTTCGTGGAATTCCCGTGCATGCTGGATCATGCCCTCGCGGCCGTCCGGTGCGACGATGCCGAGTTTCACGCCGGCCGCATCGCCGACGTGATTCTCGTGCGAATGGTTCATCGCGCCCGGATGGAAGGCGGTGATCTGGTTGTCATCAAGGTCGGTGGTGATGAAGGCCTGGGCGGTGAAGCTGCCGGGCACCGTGCGGATGTGGTCCTGCGACAGGCCAAGCCGCTGCAGGCGGTCATCGTAGGGCGCGAAGTCGTCGCCGACGGTGGCCATGATGCGCGCATCGCCCCCGAGCATCTGCAGCGTGTAGGCAATGTTGCCGGCGCAGCCGCCGAATTCCCGGCGCATGTCGGGCACCAGGAAGGCGACGTTGAGGATGTGCAGCTGGTCGGGCAGGATGTGGTTCTTGAAACGGTCGCGGAACACCATGATGGTGTCGTATGCCATCGAACCGCAGATCAGTGTGGACATCGGGGGCCGCCTGGAAAAATGGACGGCGGATTATACCAACGCCCCCTGCTGTCGCCCGCAAACGACGCCTTGGTGCAGTCGCATGCCTGCTGCATAATCGGCCAAGGGTTGCGGCCACCTGCACGATGCCGCCGCCGATCCTCAACTTACGGGAGGGAAGACAAACATGTTCAAGGAATTCCGGGAATTCGCGATGCGTGGCAATGTCGTCGACATGGCCGTCGGCATCATCATCGGCGCCGCCTTCGGCAAGATTGTGGAATCGCTGGTGAAGGACGTGATCATGCCGCCGATCGGCCTGCTGCTCGGCAAGGTCGACTTTTCCAATCTGTTCCTGGTGATGAGGGAAGGTGCATCACCCGGTCCCTACCTCAGCGTCGATGCCGCGCAGAAAGCCGGCGCCGTAACCTTCAACTACGGCATGTTCATCAACACCTGCATCAGCTTCATCATCGTCGCTTTCGCGGTGTTCCTGCTGATCCGCGCGATCAATCGCCTGAAACGCCAGCAGGAAGAGGCTCCGGCGGCACCTGCGGCGCCGCCTGAAGACGTCCTGCTGCTGCGTGAAATCCGCGACGCCCTGAAGAAATAGACAGACGACCGCTGGTCTTGATGGACACGCCCTCCCCGGGCGCGTTTTTTATGCCGGGGATGATTATTGTAAGTATTTGTTTTTATTGTTATTAATTTATCACTTGAAATGACAGCAGGGCCAGCGCAGCGCCCAGCACGGCGCCGACCAGCACATCGCTGGGATAGTGCAGCCCCAGCACCACCCGCGACAGGGCAACCAGCAGCGTGAACGGCCACAGCAGCCAGGCCAGCGCGGGATAGTAGGCCAGCGCCACCAGCGTGAAGGCCACCGCGTGCAGCGTATGACCGGACGGAAAACTGAACCGGTCGAGCGGCGCCGCAAAACGTTCGATGCCGGCATGGACCTGGTATGGCCGCGGCCGCAGCGTGCGTGCCTTCAGCCACTTGTAACCGGAGGTGCAGGCCAGGCCCGTCACCATCATGTGCAGCACTGCCGGCACTGCGGCATCGCGCCCGGTGACCAGCAGGGCCGCCATCAGCGCATACCAGAACAGGCCGTCGCCAAGAACACTGACGCAGCGGAACAGCAGGCGCCAGCTCACCCGCCGGCAGACGCGGTTGACCCGCAGGCAGAGCTGCAGGTCCCAGTGCGCGAACCGCTCAAGCACGGGCATCTGCAGTCTCCTCTTCGCCGGCGTCGCCGGTCAGCGCCAGCAGGGCCTGCTCGAATTCGGCAACGATGCATGACCAGTCGAGTTTTTCGGTTGTTGCCCGCGCCTGCTGACCGAGCCGGCGCGCCCGCGGCAGGTCGGTGACCAGGGTCGCTGCGGCCTGCGCATAGTCATCGGCGGCACCGGGCGGCACCAGCAATCCGTTCTCGCCGCTGCGGATGTGCTGTTGCGCGGCGGCGTAATCATAGGCCAGCACCGCCAGCCCGCTGGCCATCGCCTCGACGGTGACGTTGCCGTAGGTTTCGGTCAGGCTGGGGAACAGGAATATGTCGGCCGAGGCGTAATGCGCGGCAAGGTCCTCCCCGGTGCGCATGCCTGCAAACAGCACGTCGGGATTTTCGCGCTCGATGCGCGCGCGTTCGGGTCCGTCGCCCACCATCACCATACGCAGCCGCGGCTGCAGTTCGCGCATCAGCGCGTACGCACGCAGCACCAGCGGCAGATTTTTTTCCGGTGCGAGCCGGCCGACATAAAGCGCGACCGGATCATCGGCGGCGGCGCCCCACTGCCCGCGCAGCCCGGCACTGCGGCGCAACGGATTGAACAGCGCGGTATCGACGCCGCGCGCGACCACCTGCAGGTTGCGGAACCCGAGCGCCTGCAGCTCCTGCCGCAGACTTTCGGTCGGCACCAGCGTGCGCAGCGCCTTGTTGTGGAACTTGCGCAGGTAGGCGGTGATCGGCGTCTTCAGCCAGCCGACACCGTAATGCGCGCTGTAGCTGTGGAAGTTGGTATGAAAATCGGTCGCCACCGGCAGCTTCAGTTTGGAGGCGGCGGCCAGCGCCGACCAGCCCAGCGGACCTTCAGTGACCACGTGCACGATGTCGGGCCGGCGCGTCGCCCACAGCCGCATCAGCGCCTGCTTCGCCGGCAGGCCGAGTTTCAGCGCGTCGTAACGCGGGATCGGCACGCCCCGCTGCAGCACTTCCTGGAACAGCGGCAGGTCCGCGGGTTGGTCAGCAGCGTGCTGGCGCGGGCGGATCAGCTGCACTGCATGGCCGCGCGCCTGAAGTCCGCTGACGATGCGGCCCATGGTCATCGCCACGCCGTTGATTTCCGGCGGATAGGTCTCGGTGACCATCGCCACGCGCATCCTGCGCAAGGCCGCCGGGTAGTGCTGCAACACGATGTCTGCGCCGTCCATGCCGCGCATCCTGCCGCGGCGATGCGACGCGGCGGTGACAGCGGGATGACAGTTGCGCGACGGCCGCTCAGTCAGATCCGGAAATCAGCCGGACAGCACCAGTCCCCAGACCAGCGGCACATTGAGCAGCGCGAGGAATACAGCGGCGCTGCCGATGTCCTTCGCGCGCTTGGCCAGCGCGTGGTTTTCCAGCGAAATGCGGTCGACGGCTGCCTCCACCGCGGAATTCAGCAATTCAACGATCAGCACCAGCAGCACCGCGGCGATCATCATCGCCTTGCCCGCGCCCGAAGCGGGCGTGAACAACGCGGCCGGTATCAGCAGCGCGGCGAGCAGCACTTCCTGGCGAAAAGCGTCCTCGTGGCGGAACGCGGCGCGCAGGCCGTCCATCGAATAGAAAAACGCGTTGCACACGCGTTTCAGTCCGGTCTTGCCCTTGTGCGGGCTTTCGTCGCTGTGCGCGGGATCCATTGTCGGACATCTCCCCATCTGCTCGGGTGTTCGCGCCGGGCCGGACATCCGGCCGCATGGCGGCGCGATGCTGACAGATGCGTGTTGCGTTCGTGTTGCCGCGAAACGCGCGGCAGTTCAGGTGTCCCCGGATTCGACGGTCTTGAGATAGCCGGCGGCGTCAAGCAGCGCATCAATCTGTGCCGGATCGGAGGGCTTGATGCGGAACATCCACGCCGCATAGGGATCTTCGTTGATTTTTTCCGGCGCATCCGCCAGTTCGGCATTGGCGGCAATGATTTCGCCGGACACCGGCGCATGGATGTCGCCCGCCGCTTTCACCGATTCGATGACGCCGCATTCCTCGCCCTGCTGCACACGCCGTCCCGGCTGCGGATTGTCAACGAACACCACGTCGCCCAGCTGCTCCTGCGCATGCTGGGTGATGCCGATGCTGACGCTGCCGTCGGCCTCGCGCCGCAGCCACTCGTGGCTGGACGTGTATTTGAGATGTTCGGGGGCGCTCATACACAATTCTCCAAAAATATCAATAAAATCAAATACTTAAACAAAAACAGCATCCCGGAAGCTGCCGGCGAAGGGCAGTTTTACCAGTACCGCGGCCGGCCGGCGACTGCGGTCCCTGGCCCTGGGCGGATTCAACGCGGCGCCGCCAGCACCGCGAGGCGGAATCCCGCAGCACCGAGATTGCCGGTGTCCAGTGCAAGCCGCACTGTCAGTTCGGCATTGGCTGCGAGACCACCTCGGGGATCGCGGCCGCTGCCGAGATACTCCGCCGGCAGAAAAATGCGCCGTGCCAGCGTATGGTCATTGGCATTGGTCAGCACGAGGTCGAGTGCCGGATAGGCAACCGCATGTCCGGCATGATTGCGCAGCGTCGCGGTCAGCTGGATGCGCTCGGGCCGCGCCGGATCGGCCAGCTGCAGGTCCGAGGCCTCGATCAGCACCGACTTCGGCAACTGCGGCAGCGGCACCGTGCAGGCCATCTGCGCGCAGGCTGCAGTGAGCCATTGCCGCGCCTGCGGATGACGCGCGGCGATGTCACCGCGGTAGAAATAGATGGCCTGCGCGCCGAGCACCAGGGCCAGCAGCACACTCGCCGCAAGCAGCCACGGTCGCCGCGGACGCGACGCCGCCGGCGCCTCCTCCTGCATGAAAGGATTGCCGGCGGGTGCCTCCTCCGGGACAGCAGCAAGCGCCTCCATCTGCGCCTGCGGTTCCGGTTCCAGGTCCGGTTCCGCTTTCGCCTCTCCTGCCTCGCCGGGAATTTCCCCGGCCGGCAGCTCCTGCGGAACCGTTGCGGGCGGCTCCGGCAGGATGTCCATCAATTCGGCCGGAGCCTCGGCAGGCGCGGCGGCGACAAGCTCCCCGGCGGCAGGCTCCGCCGCGATCCCGGCAGCAGCCCTTGCGTCCGCCTCGGCCGGGATATCCGGTGCGAGTTCTGCCGCCGCCGGATCGAGTGCCGTCGCGTCGGCGTTTGCCGGCGCCGGTGCCTCCGGTACCAGCGTTTCGAGTCCGTTGAATACCTGCAGGCAGCGGCCGCAGCGCACCCTTCCGCCATGCGCGCGCAACTGCTCCGGCGTAATGCGGAACACCGTCTGGCAATGTGAACAGCGGGTCATCAGCGGCATGGCGTCACTCTACCTGCGTACGCCGGTCAGCAAAACCCAGCCGTCATCGGTCGCTGCCGGCTGCATGTCGAAATCCGCGGCATAAGCCTTATGCACTTTCTGCCACTGGTCGGCGAGGATGCCCGCCAGCGCAATGCGTCCACCCGGGCGCGTCAATTGCGCGAGCAGCGGTGCCAGCACGGTCAGCGGATTGGCGAGAATGTTGGCGACGACGATGGCCGCCGGGGCCACCGCAGCCGACTCCGCCGTGGCGAATGCGATATCCACGCCGTTGCGCCGCGCATTGTCGCGCGCTGCATCCAGCGCCTGGGGATCGATGTCGATGCCGCGGGCGCTGCCGGCGCCGAGTTTCATCGCGGCAATGCCGAGGATGCCGGAGCCGCAGCCGTAGTCGAGCACATCGACGCCCGGCGTCACGGTTTCGGCGAGCCAGCGCAGGCAAAGCCGCGTCGTCGGATGGGCGCCAGTGCCGAAAGCCACGCCCGGATCGAGCACGATGTTGATCGCCTTCGCATCGGGCGGCTGGTGCCAGCTCGGCACCACCCAAAGACGGTCGGTGATCTGCAGCGGCTGGAACTGGCTCTGGGTCAGGCGCACCCAGTCCTCATCCTCGACGCGCTCGACGCGAAAAACCGTGCTTGCCGCAACCCCCGCGGCAGCCAGGGCCTGGGGCACGGCCAGATGCAGCCCGGCCTCCAGCGGAAACAGCGCGCTGACACGGTTGGCCAGCCAGGCCGAAGCCGGCGCCTCGCCCGGTTCGGCAAAAATCGGACGTTCGTCCCCGGTGCCCGCCGCCGCATCCTGCACGTCGACCGCCAGCGCGCCCGCTTCCAGCAGGGCATCCGACAGTGCCTCGACCGAGGCTTCCTCCACATGCATGATCGCGCACAGCCAGGCCATGGTGCCGTCCGGGGTTGATGCGCCGGCGCGTCGCCGCGCCTTATTCGGCGCGGGTCAGTTTCGCCAGCCGCTCTTCGAGATAATGAATGCTGGTGCCGCCGCGGCGGAAGGCGGCATCGCCCATCAGTTCGCGGTGCAGCGGCAGGTTGGTGCTGATGCCTTCGATGACCGTCTCCGACAGCGCGATGTGCATGCGCGCGATCGCCTGCTCGCGGGTATCGCCGTAAGTGATGATTTTCCCGAGCAGCGAATCGTAGTGTGGCGGCACGAAGTAGCCGTTGTAGGCATGGGAATCGACGCGCACCCCCGGCCCGCCGGGCATGTGCAGCGAAGTGATGCGTCCCGGCGACGGCGTGAACTTGTACGGGTCCTCGGCATTGATGCGGCATTCGACGGCATGCCCCCTGAGCACGACGTCCTTCTGCCGCAGCGTGAGCTTCTCGCCTGCGGCCACACGGATCTGCAACTGCACCAGGTCGAAACCGGTGACGAACTCGGTCACCGGGTGCTCGACCTGCAATCGGGTGTTCATTTCGATGAAATAGAACTCACCCCCCTCGTAGAGGAACTCGAAGGTGCCGGCACCCTCGTAACCGATCTTGCGGCAGGCCTCGGCGCAACGCTCGCCGATGCGGGTCCGGGCACGGTCGGTCAGCAGCGGCGCCGGGGCCTCCTCGATGATCTTCTGGTGGCGGCGCTGCATCGAACAGTCGCGATCGCCGAAATAGAAGGCGTTGCGATGTTTATCCGCCAGCACCTGGATCTCGATGTGCCGCGGTTTTTCCAGGTACTTTTCCATGTACACCGACGGATTGCTGAAAGCGGCCTGTGCCTCCGCCCGCGTGGTGGCCACGGCATTCTTGAGCGCGGCCTCGGTATGCACCACACGCATGCCGCGGCCGCCGCCGCCGCCCGCCGCCTTGATGATCACCGGGTAACCGATCTGGCGAGCGATCTTGACGATTTCCTTGGGATCCTCGGGCAGCGCGCCGTCCATGCCCGGCACCACCGGTACACCGGCTTTTTTCATCGCGTTCTTGGCGCTGACCTTGTCGCCCATCAGGCGGATGGTTTCCGCGCGCGGGCCGATGAAGGTGAAACCGCTTTGCTCCACACGTTCGGCAAAATCGGCGTTTTCCGACAGGAAACCGTAGCCGGGATGGATGGCCTCGGCATCGGTGACCTCGGCGGCGGCGATGATCGCCGGCACGTTGAGGTAGCTCGCGGCAGACGGCGCCGGGCCGATGCACACCGACTCGTCGGCCAGCCGCACATACTTGGCTTCGGCATCGGCCTCGGAATGCACGACCACGGTCTTGATGCCCATTTCGCGGCAGGCACGCTGGATGCGCAGGGCAATTTCGCCGCGGTTGGCAATGAGGATTTTTTCAAACATGGGCTGGCGTTTTCAGGTGCGCGCGCAGGACATGCGCAGGACAATGGCGGCGGTCAACGGCGACGATACGGACAAGGCGGCCGGAAACTCATTCCATCAGGAACAGCGGCTGGCCGTACTCGACCGGTTGACCGTTCTCCACCAGGATGGCCTTGATCACGCCGTCGCGGTCGGACTCGATCTCATTGAGCAGTTTCATCGCCTCGATGATGCACACCGTTTCGCCGGCCTTCACCACTTGCCCGACCTCGACAAAGGGTTTTGAGCCCGGCGCCGATGAGCGGTAAAAGGTGCCGACCATCGGTGACTTGACGGCATGGCCCTCGGCCACCGCCGGCGTTTCGGCCTCGGCCGCGGGTTCCGGCGGCTCGGCGGCCGGCATCGCGGCAACCGGCAGCACCACGTTTTGCGGGGCAACGGTCTGTGCGCCGGCCGCGCCGAAACGGCTGATGCGCACCTTTTCCTCACCCTCGGTGATCTCCAGTTCGGCAATGCCGGACTGCTGCACCAGGTCAATCAGCGTTTTCAACTTGCGCAAATCCATGAATCAGCCCTTTTTGGTATGGCGCAGCGCGTAATCAAGCGCCAGCTCGTAACCGGCCGGCCCGAGGCCGCTGATCACGCCGACGGCAATGTCGGAGAAATAGGATTCCCGGCGAAACGACTCCCGGGAAAACACATTGGAGAGGTGGATCTCGACAAACGGAATGGCCACTGCAGCCAGTGCATCACGCAGGGCAACGCTGGTATGGGTGTAGGCGGCAGGATTGATCAGTATGAAATCCACACCTTCGCGGCCGGCCTGCTGCACCCGTTCGACCAGCTCCGACTCGGAATTGCTCTGGAAAACCGCCAGTGTGGCCTGCGACGATTGCGCCCTCGCCTGCAGGCGGGATTCGATTTCGGCCAAAGTCGTCGCGCCGTAAATTCCCGGTTCGCGCGTACCCAGCAGGTTGAGGTTCGGCCCGTTCAGCAACAGCAGATGTTTCGGACTGGACATGGTGTTCCTGATTATAATGCGGCGACTGCTACGGGGGCGGCGTCAACCGGATGTCACGGCCTTGTTTCCGTCAAAATCAAAGATGGCGGATTTTGCCTTCAATTAAAGGCAAATGTCTACAAATTATTGATTATTGAGCAGTGTTGTAGCGCCAGAAGAATAGATCCGCCCTCCGCTTGCGTGGCCACACACTCCCGGCCGGAAACATCGATGCGCCCGATTGCTGATTCACGGATCTGCAGATACGATTTCCGAAGATTGCCGAAATTTAGCGTCATTTAACCGAAAAAAGCTGCTGGATAGATACATTTTCGATGTATCGCGCTTGCAGCAAACACCTGATCAGGCGCCGGCAAGCACGACCTGCAGCTGGTTACGCAGGCGGGTTTCCGTCAATTCACCCACCAGGCTGGCGGCGATGGCGCCCGAGCGGTCCAGTATCAGCGTGTACGGCAGAACACCCGCCTTGTTGCCCGCCTTGCGCGACAGCTCCACGGCGTCGATGCCGCCAATGAACAAGGGATAATTGATCCGGAATTCACGGGCAAAATCCCCGACTTTGTCAGCCTGATCGACGGCAATGCCTATGAATTGAACGCCGTTGGATGCATATTCCTGCTGGAAACGGACAAAAAGCGGAATCTCCTCGCGGCAAGGCGCACACCAGGTGGCCCAGTAATTGATGATCAGGATCTGCCCGCGAAAATCCTCCAGCGTCCGGGTCACGCCATCGAGCGTGGTCAGCGGACCTTCGAGGATGGCGCGCGCCGCATCATCCGCCGGACTCGCACCGAGGCTGCCGATGCGCCAGAGGTGGGCGCCGTAACCGGCCGTCGCGGCCACGGCGCCGACAGCGGCGGCCATCAGGGCCCGGCGCAGCGGTCTCACCGGACGCCCAGCGCCTGGTCAAGCACCCCGGCAAAACGGTCGGCGGCCTGGAAGCCGATCACGCGCAGGCCCTGGATTTCGCGGCCGGCCGGATCGAAAAACACGATGCCGGGCGGGCCGAAAAGCCGGAAACGCTGCAGCAGCGCACGGTGCTCCGGCGTGCTGGCGGTGACATCGGCCTGTATCTTGACCATCCTCGCGAGCCGGGACTGCACCGCAGGATCGGTGAAGGTATAACGCTCCATCTCCTTGCAGCTGACACACCAGTCGGCATAAAAATCGAGGAGCACGGTTTTGCCCGCCGCCGCACTGATCGCCGCATCCAGTTCGGCATTGCTGGACACCCGCTGGAACGGCACCGGGCCCGATGAGGCGCCGCCGGCCGCGGTGCTGCGAAGGCCGGACAGCGGTTGCAGCACATCGCGCGCTCCGGACAGCGCGCCGGCCAGGAAGGCAATTCCCGCGACCAGCGCGATGACGCCGATCCCCTTGCTGAAACGGGCAAAGCCGCGCGCATTCGGCGGCAGCGGATCCAGCGCCTGCAGGTGCACCGCCACCAGTATCAGCAAGGC
Organism: Burkholderiales bacterium; assembly: GCA_022843705.1. Classification (GTDB taxonomy): domain Bacteria; phylum Pseudomonadota; class Gammaproteobacteria; order Burkholderiales; family SG8-41. Next base: position 20,567 of record JALHND010000006.1, on the reverse strand, counting down.
GGCCCAGGCCAGCATCTGTGCCGTCACCGGCACCACCGGGGACACCAGGTAAATGGCGACCGCGATCAGCATCACGCCGAAGAAACGCTTGACCGTCTCCATCCACGGCCCGGACCTGGGAAGCAGGGTGCCGGCGGAGGCTCCGACCACCAGCAGCGGCACCCCCATGCCCAGCGCCATCGCAAACAGGGCGACACCCCCCAGCAGGGCATCACCGCTTTGCGAGATGTAGAGCAGCGCTCCGGCGAGCGGCGCAGCAACGCAGGGTCCGACGATCAGCGCCGACAGCACGCCCATCGCAAAGACCCCCGCATAGTGGCCGCCGTGCAACCTGCCGCTGGCGCCGGCCAGCCTTGACTGCAGCGCCGAGGGCAGCTGCAGTTCGTAAAACCCGAACATCGACAGTGCCAGCGCGACAAACACTGCGGCAAAGGCCCCGAGTACCCAGGGATTCTGCAGCGCCGCGGCCAGCATCGCGCCCGACAGTCCGGCAGCCACACCGGCCAGCGCATAGGTGAGGGCCATGCCGAGAACATAACTGCCGGAGAGCAGCAAACCGTGGGTGCGGGTGACCTTGTGGCCCTGCCCGACGATGATGCCGGACAGTATCGGCACCATCGGCAGCACGCAGGGCGTGAACGACAGCAGCAGGCCGAAACCGAAGAAGCTGAGAATCAGCAGCCAGGTATCGCCATGAAACAGCGCCGCCACCGCACCGTCTTCGCCCTGCGCGGCAGACGCCGCAGAGGACGGCGCGCCGAACAGGCGCGATGCGGCGGCATCGCCGCCGGTGGTCGCTGCGGCGAGCCGCAATTCGGCTTTCTGTTCGACCGGCACATAACATACGCCGACATCGGCGCAACCCTGGGAAACCGCGGTGAGCACCGCGCGCCGGGCACTGCCGGCATGGATCGGCAGCCGGATGAGCACTTCGTCCCGGTAAATCCGGGTTTCGCCGAAAAACTCGTCCTTGTGCACCAGGCCGGGCGGCCGTTCATCCGGGCCGGCGCTGACCGCGGCAGGTTCCAGCGAGAAGCGGAATTTGTCGCGGTACAGGTAATAACCCTTGGCAATCACATAACGCACCTCGACGGCATCCGGCGCAACGACCCGTGCGCTGAACACGAAGGCCTTTTCGGGGTCGAGCAGCTCCGGCTCCGCCGCCCGCGCAATGCCGGTGGCGAAAACAAACAGCAGGAGCAGCCAGCGCAGGATCATGTGCGGGGGGAGGAGGATATCGGCAGGGAGGCGGTTTCGGCGGCCACCCAGTCGAGGTAACCCGGCAGGCCGCGCTGCACTGGGACCGCGACGATTTCCGGAAGTTCGTAGGGGTGCTCGGCGCGGATTGCCGCCTCGAGATCGGCGTAACGCGCAGCCGTGGTTTTGATCATCAGCGGCACTTCAGCGGCCTCCTCCACCACGCCCTGCCAGCGGTAGACAGAAACACAGGGGGCAAGGACGCTGGCACAGGCCGCCAGCCTGCGTTCGACCAGCAGCCGGGCCAGGCGCTGCGCCGCAGCCGTGTCGGGCAGCGTCGAAAACACCAGCAGCGCGGATCCGGCATCAGCTGCCATGGAAGGGTCCGCGGCTGCCGGCGGGTACCGCGGCGATACCTTCGCGCACAGTCGGATACCGCAGGCGAACCCGCAGTTCCTGCTTGATGCGCACATTGGCAAGCCGCCGGGACTCGTTCATGAACGAATGGAGGTTCTCCGGGATCACCGACCGCGCTTCGGCGCGGGTCACCCGTGGCGGCCGTGGAAGGCGGAAACGATCCGCCACCAGGTCGAAGTAGTCGCCCATCTTCTGTGGCGCATCGTCGCTGGCGTTGTAACTGCGGTTGGCCTGGCCGCGATGCAGTGCAGCCACGATCATCCCGGCAAGGTCATCGGCATGCACGTGGTTCACGTAGGAGTCATCCTGCGGCAGCAGCGCAGGCGTGCCACGCTCGATTCGTGCCACCGGCAGGCGATTGGCGGCATAGATCCCGGGCACGCGCAGGATGCTGACCCGCACGCCGCTGCGTGCACCCCAGTCGCGCAAGCGGCGTTCGGCATCGGCGCGACGGTGCGCGCGATCGGTCTGCGGGCGCAGCGGGCTGGTCTCGTCGACCACGGCACCCCCGCAGTCGCCATAGACGCCGCTGGTGCTGATGTACACAAAGTGCTGTGGTAGACTGCCGCCCCTCGCGAGCGCCGCGATGAGATGCGCAGTGCGGGTGTCAATGCGGCCACGCGGTGGCGGCGGCGCCAGGTGGATGACATCGTGGGCAAGGCCCGGAAGGCCATCCAGCGTGTGCGGCAGGTCAAGGTCGCCGTACATCGGCATCAGGCCGTGACGGCGCAGCTCCGCAACCCGTTCCAGGCTGTGCGTCAGCGCATGGATGCGGTAGCGTTTGCGCAGCAGCAAGGCCGTGCGCAAACCGACGTCGCCGCAGCCGATGATCAGCAGCCGTTTCATAGTGCCCTATTCTAGCCCAGCCACCCTCCCCTGAATCTCCGACCCATGTCCCGGCAAATCACCATCCGCCCCAGCGGCCATGTATTTCACGCAAACAACGGCGAGACGGTGCTCGAGGCCGCCTTGCGCGAGGGCTACATGCTGCCCTACGGCTGCCGCAACGGCGCCTGCGGCTCCTGCAAGGGCAGGGTCATCGAAGGGACGGTGGACCACGGCCTGTCGCAGGAAAGCGCATTGCCGGCCGCCGAACGCGGCCGCGGCATGGCGCTGTTCTGCCAGGCCCGGCCGACATCGGATCTGGTGATCGAATGCCGCGAAATCGGCGCGGTCAAGGACATCCCGGTGAAGATCCTGCCCTGCCGCGTGCAATCGCTGGAAAAGCTGGCCGCCGACGTGATGCGCATCCGGCTGCGGCTGCCGGCGTCTGAACGCCTGCAGTTTCTCGCCGGCCAGTACATCGACATCCTGCTCAAGGACGGCACGCGCCGCAGCCTCTCGCTGGCCAATCCGCCGCACGATGACGGGCTGCTCGAACTGCACCTGCGCAATTACGGCGGGCCGTTCAGCACCCATGTCTTCACGCAGATGAAGGAGAAGGACATCCTGCGTTTCGAAGGCCCCCTGGGCAGCTTCTACCTGCGCGAGGACAGCGACAAACCGGCCGTGCTGGTGGCGGGCGGCACGGGTTTTGCGCCGATCAAGGCCATCATCGAACACGCGATACACCACGGGATCAAACGTCCGCTGCTGCTGTACCGCGGCGCGCGCCAGGCCTCCGACCTCTACCTCAACGAACTCCCGGAAGCCTGGCAGCGTGAACACGGCATCCGTTATGTACCGGTGCTGTCGGAAGCGGTTGACGGGGATGGCTGGCAGGGGCGCCGCGGCCTGGTGCATGAAGCCGTCATGGCCGACCTGCCGGACCTGTCGGGCCACGAGGTTTATGCCTGCGGGGCGCCGGCGATGATCGAGGCGGCAAAACAGGACTTCAGTTCGCGCTGCGGCCTCCCCGAGTCGGCGTTCCACGCCGATGCCTTCACCCCGGCGGTGGCGCCGGGCGGCTGAGCAGGCGGCCCTTACAGCGGTTTGCGCCGGCGACCGCCGGAGAGGCGGTTCAGCTGCAGCACCGCGAGGTCGAGGCTGGCGCGGTATTGCCCGCGGGCGGCATCCGGCCGATCAAGCTGCTCGTGCAGCCGCGCCAGTTCGAGATGCGCCGAATAGGTCGGCTCGATGGCGATGCTGGCCTCCAGATAACTCTGCGCCTTGCCCCACAGTTGCTGCCGCGCACACAGGCGTCCCAGCGCCAGCAGCAGTGTGCCGTCTGCGCGATGGTCCTTCAGCCAGCGCTCCGCACGCTCGATCTGGCGCAGGGTGTCCGGCCCGCTGCATTCCCCGTAGAGATTGACCAGCCCGCCGTCCCAGTCTGACTCGAGGCTGCGCTCGATCACCTCCTGCGCTTCCGCGCAGCGCCCCAGCGCGTGAAAAGCTGCCGCCGCCGCCGCGGCAACCGCGGTGTCGCGGCGATAAGCCTCCGGAACCCGTTTCCAGATTGCAGCCAGCGCCGCGGCATCTCCCGCCTCGCGTTCCAGCAGCTGGCACCAGGCATGGCTGCGCTCGGCATCGGCCCGGTCCTTGCCGAACACGGCGCGTTTTTCCAGCTGGTCGACGAGCGCAGGCACAAGATCCCAATGCCCGAGGCGTTGCCGCGCCCGCAGTTCGAGGCGCAGCGATGCTGTATGTTTGGTCGGCAACCTCGCCAGGGCGGCCAGCGCATCCTCGGGCCGCCGCTCATCGAGCAGTACCTGTGCTTCGCTGATCGCCAGGGCGGCATCCGGTTTCGCCGGGTCGGCGGCCTGTTGCGCGAGATAAGCGTCCCGGCGGTCCGGGGCCCGCAGCTCGTGTGCGGCACGCGCGGCGATGACCGCGCCGAGGTCGGCCGGCTCCCCCAGCGCAACAGCGCGATTCACATTTTTTTCCGCGCGTGCATAACTGCCGGCAAAAAAATCGCGCAAGGCCTCGATCAGCGCGCTGTGGGCCGCGGTCCGGCGCCGCTCTGCACGGAAACGCGCGACACGTGCCGGCAGCTCCACCGTGGTGACCAGCAGGCGGACCAGCAGGTAGGCGGCGGCAAAACCGGCCACTGCAAGAATCAGCGCAAAATTGAGCGAAAGCTCAATGCGGTGGCCGGGCAGTGCCACCAGCACATAACCGGTGTTCAGGCTGGCCAGAAGGGTCAGCCCCGTCGCCAGCGCGCCCAGCACGAAAATCCAGATCACCCAGCGCATGTGTTTCCCGGCTCCGGGCCCGCGCTCAGGCCGGCGCCTTGCCGCGTGAGGGACGCAGACGGCGCAAGGCATCCAGCGTTTCGGCGAGGTCCGGCACGGCAACCTCGACCTGCGCGGCCTGCAGGCGACGCAGCACCGAAGCACTGGCGGCCACCGCGGGATCATTCATGTCGAAATGCCGCTCCAGTGTCGCCGAAGCGGCACGCAGGTCGGCCTGGAAGCTGCGAACATCCCGCGACAGCAGCGCAAGCCGCGCACCGAGCATCCGCAGCTTGAGGTTCTCCCTCAGGAAAAATGCCTGTTCCGGCGGCAACAGCACGGCATCCTCGACGCCGGTGCGCTGCACACGCACCAGCTGGCGCAATTCCTGCCACGCTTCGCGCAGCAGGCGCTCCCAGGCCGGAAGCCCGGCCGCAGGATCCGGCGCCGCCGCATCCGGCCGGGTGCGGGCCTCCATTGCGAGCGGCAGGCGGTCGATCGCCGCCATGGCGTCATCGATCCTCGCCGCAGTGCCATGGACATCGGCCAGCGGCAGGGCCTTCAGCCTTTCGATGTCGCGCACGATCGCCCGCCTCAGGGTGTTGTAGCGCGGCTGCTCCAGGCGCTGCAGCCGGGATTCGGCATTTTCGAGCCCGATCAGCGCGGCCCGGACATTCGCCGCAATCTGCAACTGCTGGCTGGCCAGCAGCACCGACTGCTCGATCTCGGCAAACGCCCATTCATCGCGGTTGCGTGACAGTTCCTGGTACAGCGCCTCCAGCGCGATCTGCTGGCTCTGCGATTCGGCCAGCTTCGATTCGAGCACGCCGACCTTGATCTCGGCTTCACGCAGGGCGGCGGCGGCCTGATCGGCGCGCGCGGCGGCGGCCTGGTCACGGGCGGCCATTTCCGCCAGCCGCTGGGCCAGTTCGCGGCGCAGCGTGTCGTCCGTGCTGCGCCCCTGATGCCACTGGAAAACGGTGACGCCGGCGGCAATCAGGGCGACAACCAGCGCCAGCGCCGGCAGCAGCGCGGTGCCGCCGGACACCCGTCCCGGAGCCGCGCCGGCAGCAGCCGCGCGTGCGGAATTTCCGGAATCGGCGATGGGCTCATTCATGCTTGGAGAATAACATGGCGACTGCGCGATCAAGCGCGCTGGAACAGCTGCGACAGCGCGCTCATCAGTCCCTCGTCACCCGGGGCGGTTTCCATGACGTTGCCGCAGCCGAGTTCGCGTGCGGCGGCGGCAATGCGCGGATGCGGCGCCAGCAGCGGTGTGCGCTTCAGCCATGACTGCCCGAGCCTGCCGACCATTTCAAACAGGTTGCGCAGGCCTTCGCTGCTGGTGACGGTCACCGCATCGACCTCGTTGCGCGCCCAGGCCCTGAGCAGCGGCGCGGCATCGGCACGCGGCCGCGCCCGCCGGTAACACTCGACATACTCGACGTCCGCGCCGCGCGCGGCCAGGGTATCACCCAGCAGTTCGCGCCCGCCGTCTCCGCGGAAGATCACCACCCGCCAGCCTGCGACCTGCTGCAATTCCGGCAGCGCCAGCAGCCCTTCGCTGTCGAAGGCGCGGGCGGGCGCGATGACTCCGGCAATGCCGAACCGTTTCAGTTCCTTGACGCTGCCCTTGCCGATCGCCGCCGCGCGCAAACCCTGAGGCCATGAGCGGCGCGCGACGATCTGGTTCATCGCGCGCAGCACCGCGTTCGGGCTGATGAATACCGCAAGATCGAAGCGGTCGAGGCGATCGACGGCCGCGATCAGCGGCGCAATATCGGCGGTGTCGAGAATCTCCAGCACCGGAAACAGGATCGGGTGGCCGCCCGCGGCACGGATCATTTCGGCCAGCGCCCCGGCCTGCGGCGCCGGCCGCGTGACCACGATGCCGCGTCCGGCAAGGGGGCCTGCCGCGGTCATGCGTCCTGCGCCAGCGCAGCGAGTATGTCCGCAGCGCCGCGGCGCTTCAGGTCTTCAGCCAGCGCGATGCCGAGGGTTTCCGCGTCGCCGGCCGCGCCGCCGGTTTCGCCGCGCACGACCCGCGACCCGTCGGGTGCGCCGACAAGGCCGCGCAGAAACAGGCGCTCGCCTGAAATTTCGGCGAATCCGGCCAGCGGTACATTGCAGCTGCCGGCCAGTGTCCGTGAAAACGCACGCTCGGCGAGCACGCACTGCCGGGTCGGCGGATGCACCAGCGGGGCCAGCAATCCGGCCAGGTCGCCGCGATCCTCCCGGCACTCGATGCCCAGCGCGCCCTGGCCGACCGCCGGCAAACTGGCCTCGGGCGGCAACAGCGCGGTGATGCGTTCGGCCAGACCCAGCCGCTTGAGCCCGGCGGCGGCAAGGATGATGGCGTCGTACTGTCCTTCATCGAGCTTGCGCAGCCGGGTCTGCACATTGCCGCGCAATGCCTCGATGACCAGTTGCGGATGCCGCGTACGCAGCTGACATTCGCGGCGCAGGCTCGAGGTGCCGACACGGGCGCCGGGCGGCAGCTGTTCAAGGGCACGGTAATTCACGGACACGAATGCATCGCGCGGATCTGCGCGCTCGAGGATCGCCGCCAGCGCAAATCCCGCGGGCAGGTGCATCGGCACGTCCTTCATCGAATGCACCGCGATGTCGGCACGGCCGTCGGCCAGCGCATCCTCCAGTTCCTTGATGAAGAGGCCCTTGCCGCCAATCTTGGCGAGCGAGCTGCCAAGATTGCGATCACCCTCGGTGGTCATGCCGAGCAATGAGACCTGCAGCCCCGGATATAATCGCTGCAGTTCCGACTGCACATGCCGCGCCTGCCACAGGGCCAGCGCGGACTCGCGGGTGGCGATCACCAGCGTTTCCGGCAGCCGCTCGACTTGCCTTTCTATCATATTGATTTTATTGAATATTTTTGATCGATTTGCTGCGCTGATTGTAGCATGCATGCTGCTCGCGGCGGCCCCGTCCCACGCCCAGCTGCAGCCGGCGGATGACCTGGCGCGTGCCGCGGCTGAAGCACGCTCGCGCGGCGTGCCGCTGCTGGTCGCGTTCATGCAGCAGTCCTGTCCGTACTGCGCCGTGGCGCGGCGTGATCACCTGCTGCCGCTGCAGAGTGATCCGCAGTGGAGCAATCGCGTGCGGATTGTCGAAATCGAAACCGACCGCAACACGCGCCTGCGCGATTTCGCCGGCAACACCACCACCCATCGCGCCTTCGCGAAGAGCCTCGGTGTGCGCCGCGTGCCGACACTGATCGTTTTTGATGCCGACGGCAGGCAGGCCGCGCCGCCAATCACCGGACTGCTGTCGGAGGACTTCTACCGGCTCTACATCGAACAGGCGATCGAGGCCGGCATCACCCGCATGCGCTCGCCCGGACGCTGAGTACCCCGGTTTCAGCGGACGAGGTCGCGAACCACGTGCTGCTGGCGGCGGCTCACCGGTATGCGCTCCTCCAGTCCGGCCAGCACGACCTGCCACGGGCCTTCCCCGCTGTCCGCGGCAGCACGTTCGAAGCCGCGGATCGCGGCGCGCGCCACCAGGCAGTTGCGGTGCACCCGCACGAAACGGTCCGCAAATTCCTGCTCGAGCTGGGTCAGCGATTCCTCGATCAGGTACTCGCGGCCGGCGGTGCGCACCGTCACGTATTTCAGCTCGGCGCGCAGGAACAGCACGTCCCCGACCGGGATCAGATGCACCCTGCCGCGTTCGGCGGCACTGAGACAGCTGCGCGGCACGGGCCGCATCGCGCGCAGCATTTCAGGAGCCGGCGCGGATTTGCGAACGCCGATGCGCGACAGCGCCTCCTGCAGCCGCGAGGCCTTGATCGGCTTCAGCAGGTAATCGACGACGTGCAGGTCGAAGGCCTGGATGGCGTAGGCATCGTAGGCCGTGGTGAAAATCACCGCGGGCGGGGGTTCCAGCTTCTGCAGGTGCTGCGCGACCTCGATGCCGTCCATGCCCGGCATGCGCACATCGAGCAGCACGACATCCACGCCGCCCTCCGCCAGCCGCAGGGCGTCGCGGCCGTTGGCGGCCTCGCCGACAATGGCCACCGGCAGCGCCGGATTGACGTCGGCCAGCAGGTCGCGCATGCGGCTGCGCGCCGGCGCCTCGTCATCAACCACCAGCACCTGCAGCGGCGCGCTCAAGGCACGGCCTTCCTGTAGGGCATCACGATGCGCACCTCGTAGGTGCCTTCACCAATGCGGGTCGTCAGTTCCGCGGCGACATCGAAATGCAGCTGCAGGCGCTCGCGGATGTTGGCGAGCGCCATCTTGTTGCCGGTGTGGTGGCCGCCGTCCGCACGGTAGGGATTGCTGAGCGCGACATGCAGGCGATCGCCGGCCGCGTGGATGTTGATGCTCACCACGCCCGGCGTCTCGGCGGGCTCGATGCCGTGGTAAACCGCGTTCTCGAGCAGGGGCTGCAATGCGAGGGGCGGCACCAGTGCATCGGGAGGCATGCCCTCGAGATGCCACTCGACCCGCAGCCGGTCACCCAGCCGCAGCTGTTCCAGGTCCAGGTACTGGCGGCAGAGTTCCAGCTCGCGCGAAATCGGCGTCAATTCGCTGTTGTCGGCCATCAGCGCGCGGAACAGGCCGGCCAGATCCTCGAGTGCGGCTTCCGCGCGCCGCGGTTCCTGGCGCACCAGCGACAGCACTGCGTTGATGCTGTTGAACAGGAAATGAGGCCGTATCCGCGCCTGCAGCGCCTGCAGGCGCGCCTCGGCCAGCGCGGGTGACAGGGCGCGGCCGCGCAGATCGAAATAAACCAGCAGCATGGCCGTGGTCAGCGCAACGATCAGCAGGCGCCGCACCAGCATCGACGGATCGGCAAGATAGAACAGTTCAGCCGCCGCATGCAGGGCGACGGTCAGCAGCAGCTCGAGGCCGATGACGGCCATCACGGCAGCGGCATAGGGCAGCCGGCGCAGCACATTGTTGATCGCGGCAAGCACCAGCAGGCTGAGGATCAGCAGCGGCTCCACTGCTGCTGCATTCTCCGCAATCTGCGCCGGCCATTCGCGGAATCCGCCGACCTGGAGCAGCGAGGCCAGCAGGGCCACGCCGTTCACGATCAGCAGCATGCGCAGCAGGATTCCGGGATTGCGGAAGTCCGGCAGGGCGCCGGTGTTGGCATTATGATTTATACTCCGCGCCATGGCGGTTTCATTCTAGCAAAACCCACGCAAGTTCATGACGGCAAAAGACAAAACGACGAGAAGCGGCGCAAAGCCGGGCGCCACCAAAGCGTGGTCGGGACGTTTCAGCGAACCGGTTGACGATCTCGTCAAACGCTTCACGGCCTCGGTCGGTTTCGACCAGCGGCTCGCCGAATTCGACATCCAGGGCTCGGTCGCCCATGCGCGCATGCTGCGGGCGACGGGCATCATCTCCGCCGGCGATCTCGAAGCCATCGAGCGCGGTCTGGCGGCGATTCTCGAGGAAATCCGCAGCGGCAGTTTCCCATGGTCCGTCGACCTCGAGGACGTGCACCTCAACATTGAACGCCGGCTCACCGACATGGTCGGCGACGCCGGCAAGCGCCTGCACACGGGACGCTCGCGCAACGACCAGGTCGCCACCGACGTGCGGCTTTACCTGCGCGCCGCCATCGACCATGTGCAGACCCTGATCAAGAACCTGCAGCGCGCACTGCTCGACCTCGCGGAGCATCACGCCGACACGGTGATGCCCGGCTTCACCCACCTGCAGGTGGCGCAGCCGGTGTCCTTCGCCCACCACCTGCTCGCCTATGTTGAAATGCTGTCGCGCGACGCCCAGCGCTTCGCCGACTGCCGCAAGCGGGTCAACCGGCTGCCGCTGGGCGCCGCCGCGCTGGCCGGCACCTCCTTCCCGATCGACCGCCAGATGGTCGCCAAGGAACTCGGTTTCGACGGCGTCTGCGAAAACTCGCTGGACGCGGTGTCCGACCGCGACTTCGCGATCGAGTTCGTCGCCGCCGGCGCGCTGACAATGACCCACCTGTCGCGCTTCAGCGAGGAACTGATCCTGTGGATGAGCCCCCGCTACGGTTTCATCGACATCGCCGACCGTTACTGCACCGGCTCGTCGATCATGCCGCAGAAGAAGAATCCGGACGTCGCCGAACTGGTGCGCGGCAAGACCGGCCGCGTCAACGGCCACCTGGTGGCGCTGCTGACGCTGATGAAGGGCCAGCCGCTGGCCTACAACAAGGACAACCAGGAAGACAAGGAGCCGCTGCTCGACACCGTCGACACACTGATGATGAGCCTCGCGGTATTTGCCGGAATGGTCGGCGGCATCACCGTCAACGCCGAGCGCATGCGCGCCGCGGCGCGCGAAGGTTATGCAACGGCAACCGACCTCGCCGACTACCTGGTGAAGAAGGGCCTGCCCTTCCGCGAAGCGCACGAGGCGGTGGCGCTGGCGGTGCGTTTTGCCGAAACCCGCGGCTGCGACCTGTCCGAACTGTCGCTGGAAGACCTGCGGCAGTTCTCGCCGCTGGTCGCCGCCGATGCCTTCGACGCGCTGACCCTCGAAGGCTCGATGAAAAGCCGCAGTCACATCGGAGGCACTGCGCCGGCACGGGTCAAGGCCGCGATCGCCAAGGCACGCAAGACATTGCTCTGATTCGCGCGTCGCCCTGACGGCGGCGTCAGTCGATGCGCGGCACCGCCGCGCTTTCGCGCACCACCAGCTCCGTCGGCAGCTTGCAGCGCAGGTCCACCGCTTTTCCGGCCAGCCGCATCAGCAGGTGATTGGCGGCATAAGCGCCGAGATCGGCGGTCGGAAACCGCACCGTGGTCAGCGCCGGCCGCATCATCGCGGCGACCTCCATGTCGTCGAAACCGGTGATCGACACATCGCCCGGAACCGCCAGGCCCTGCACATGGCATTCGGCGATCGCGCCGATGGCCAGCACGTCGTTGCCGCAGATCACAGCCGTCGGCCTGTCGCGCGCAGCCATCACCTCGCGCAGGCCGTCACGGCCGCCGGTGTGGGTGTACGGCTTTTCGACGACCTGTTCGGGGTGAAGCGCGATGCCGCGCGCGGCCAGCGCCTGGCGCACGCCGGCGAGGCGCTCCTGGGCGCGCTCGTTGTGCACGGTGATCCCGGAAACCATCGCAAACCGGCGATGGCCGAGGTCGAGCAGGTAATTGGTGATGCGCACCGCCGCGGCGCGATTGTCGAAACCGACGCAGGGATGGTTGCCGCTCTCGTCGAAGGCCCAGGTCAGCACATAGGGCACGCCATGCGCTTCGATCATGCGGTAGATGTCGGGATGATGGGTCGTTCCCAGCAGCACCAGTCCGTCGACGCCGCGCTCGATCAGCGTGCGCGTCACACGCGCCTCGATGCCGGCGTCAAAATCGTGGCTGGCCAGCAGCAGCACGTAACCGGCGGAGTCCAGTGTCCTTTGCAGCGCGTGTATGGTGTTGGCGAAAATCGCGTTGTCGAGCGTCGGCACCACCGCGCCGATGGTATGGGTGCGCCGCGAAGCCAGCGCCCTCGCCGCGCCATGCGCGACATAACCGAGTGAACGCGCCGCCTGCTGCACACGCTCCAGCGTGCGTGCCTTGACCTTGTGCGGCAGCGTCAGCGCGCGCGACACGGTCGCCGTCGACACCTTGGCGAGCCGCGCGACGTCGGCGAGCCGGGCCGCCTTGCTGGCGCGCGCCTTCACCGGAGAAAAAAAGCCGGCGCGAGCCGGCTTTCCTGGCGCATGGACAAAGCGCTCAACGGTACTGCTTCGCGCTGTGCTTGCGGTATTTCGCGAGCAGGCGCTGCGGCTGGCGGAAGGCGTCGCGGCGGAAAGGATCGCCAAGTTCCTGCGTCAGCATCATGTTGATGACGGTAGGCTTGTTGGAACGCACCGCCGCCCGCAGCGCATCACCGACTTCATCCACGTGCTCGACCGTCAGCCCCTGTGCGCCCATCGACTCCGCGACATCGGCAAAGTTGGGGTTCTGCAGGTTGGTGCCCAGGAAGCGGTTGTCGAAGTAATCAACCTGGTTCTTTTTCTCCGCGCCCCACTGGCCGTTGTTGAACACCACGGCGACAACCGGGATTTTTTCGCGCACGCAGGTCATCACCTCGTTGAGGCTCATGCCCCAGGCGCCGTCGCCGACATAGGCGATCGACGGCCGGTCGGGACGGCCGACTTTCGCCCCCATCGCCGCCGGGAATGCATATCCGCAGTTGCCGAAACTCATCGCCGCGAGGAAGGACGGTGCCTGTTCGAAATGCAGGTAGCTGTTGGACACCGAGCAGACGTTGCCGATGTCGGTGGCGACCATCGCATTTTTCGGCATGGCACGGGCCAGCGCCGCCAGCGCCTGGCGCGGGCCGATGCGGGTCTTGGTGTTCGGCGAGGGCCATTTGTCCAGTTCTTCAGCCCAGGCTTTTTTCTCCTTCTGGATCTCGGACAACCGCGCCTTGTTGGGCGTCATCTTCGCCATCGCCCTGACGCGCTCGAGCAGCGCCACGGCGGCGAGTTTTGCGTCACCGCAGATGCCGATCGTGGTTTTCTTGACCAGCCCGAGCATGCGCGAGTCGGCATCGACCTGGATGATTTTCGCGTTCTTCGGCCAGTAGTCGAGGCCGTGCTGCGGCAGCGTGCCGAAGGGCCCGAGGCGCGAGCCCAGCGCCAGCACGACATCGGCGCGGGCGATCAGCTTCATTGCCGCTTTCGAACCCTGGTAGCCGAGCGGACCGCAGCACAGCGGATGGCTCGCCGGGAAGGAATCATTGTGCAGATAGGAATTGACCACCGGCGCGGTCAGGTATTCGGCCAGCGCGGCGCATTCCTTGATGCCGCCGGCCATGATCACGCCGCCGCCGGACAGGATCACGGGGAATTTCGCCTTCGCCAGCATTTTCGCCGCGGCGTCCAGCGACTCCGGACCGCCGGCGCCGCGCTCCAGCTTGTGCGGTTGCGGAATCTCGTATTCGCCTTCGCCGTAGAAATAGTCGCGCGGAATGTTGACCTGCACCGGACCGCGTTCCGCCATCGCGATATCAAAGGCGCGGCCGGTCAGCTCGGCGATGCGCAGCGGCGAATTGACGTGCACCTGCCATTTGGTGATCTTGGAGAAAATCGGCATCTGCTCGGTTTCCTGGAAACCGCCCAGGCCCATGCTCAGGCTGCCCGACTCCGGCGTCACGCAGACCACCGGTGAATGTGCCCAGTACGCCGCCGCGATGCCGGTGACGAAATTGGTGATGCCGGGGCCGTTCTGCGCGATGCACACGCCGTGTTTGCCGGTGACCCTTGAATAACCGTCGGCCATGTGCGCGGCGTTCTGCTCGTGTGCCACCGACAGGAAGCGGATGCCGGCCAGCGGAAACAGGTCGTGGGCATCCATGTAAGCCGAACCGACGATGCCGAAGGTGTCCTTCACACCCTGCGCCACCAGCGTTTCGACGAAGGCTTCGGACGGGGTCATCCGCAGCTTGCCGCCGGCAGCGGATGCCTTGGCCATGTTTTTGGTGTCTGCCATGGTATTCATGGATACTTCCTCCGGAGTAAAAAGCGCACGGCGCCACACCGGCGCCAGCCGCATCAATGCAGTTTGGATTCCTGGTCCTGCCGGCGGAAATATCCGGCCGGAGGCCCTGCATGATACGCCGCCGGGACAGGCAGTGCAAACGCTTGCACAAACATCCGTAACCTTTTGTTTTTATTCATTTTTTACTCTCGGCAACAGCGCAAAAATCCGGCCAAGCCGTTGTTTTTACTATGCTTTCGGACAGTGGCTCCGGGGCAGGCTACAATCCCGCCGATGCTTCGCGCACCTGTCCCGTCCATACCGGCTTTCCCACTGAATTGAACGCCCCCACCGACCCCCGGCAGCTGGCGGCCGGCGATTTCTCCGCCCTCGCCGAACAACTCGAGCGCCGCATCGCCGGCGAAGTCCGTTTCGACACTGCCGCGCGGGCAACCTACTCCGCCGACGCCTCGAATTACCGCCAGATTCCCATCGGCGTGGTACTGCCGCGCAGTGTCGGGGACATCGTTGAGACGATCGATATCTGCCGCGAATTCGGCGTGCCGATCCTGCCCCGCGGCGGCGGCACCTCGCAGAACGGCCAGTGCGTCAACGTTGCCGTGGTCATCGATACCTCGAAGTACCTGAATCGCGTGCTCGAAGTCGATCCGGCGGCAAAAACCGCGCGCGTCGAGCCGGGCGCCGTCTGCGACACGCTGCGCGATGCCGCCGAACGGCACGCGCTGACCTTCGGCCCCGATCCGGCCACCCACAGCCGCTGCACGCTGGGCGGCATGATCGGCAACAATTCCTGCGGCGCGCACTCGGTGATGGCGGGAAAAACCGTCGACAATATCGAGACGCTGGACGTGCTGACCTATGACGGCCTGCGCCTGACCGTCGGTCCGACTTCCGAAGACGAACTGGTGCGCATCATCCGCGGCGGCGGCCGCCGCGGCGAAATCTACCGCCGGCTGCGCGACCTGCGTGACAAATATGCCGACCTGATCCGCGCGCGTTTCCCGAAAATCAAGCGCCGCGTCTCCGGCTACAACCTCGACCAGCTGTTGCCGGAGAACGGTTTCAACGTTGCGCGCGCGCTGGTCGGCACCGAGGGCACCTGCGTCATCACGCTGGAGGCCAAAACCCGGCTGGTGCCCAGTCCGCAATCGCGGGTGATCCTGGTGCTCGGCTTCCCCGACATCTACCGGGCCGGCGACGCGGTGCCGGACATCCTGCCCTTCCGGCCGATTGCCACCGAAGGTCTCGATGAACGCATCATCGGCGGCCTGCGCGAGCGTGGACTGCGCGCTAACGACATCGCGCTGCTGCCGCCGGGCAATGCCTGGATCATGATCGAGTTCGGCGCCGACACCGTCGATGCCGCCAGCGCACAGGCACAGGCGCTGATCGACCATTACGCCGGCAAGCCCGAAGGCGTGCTGAAGCCCTCATCGTGGCTGATCACCGACCCGGCGATGTGCGAACGCATCTGGACCATCCGCGAAACCGCGGCCTCGGCCACCGCGCTGACCATCCATCCCGATGAACCGGATCCGGTTGTCGGCTGGGAGGACGCCGCGGTCGATCCGCTGCGCCTGGGCGACTATCTGCGCGAATTCCAGGCACTGGTCGACCGCCACGGCTACAAAACCTCGCTCTACGGCCACTTTGGTGACGGCTGCATCCATGCCCGCATCACCTTCGACACGCGTTCCGTCGAAGGCATCCAGGTCTGGCGCAGTTTCCTGCGCCAGGCGGCCGAACTGGTCGTCAAGTACGGCGGTTCGCTGTCGGGTGAACACGGTGACGGCCAGGCCAAGGCCGAATTCCTGCCGGTGATGTACGGCGAGGAACTGATGCAGGCCTTCCGCGAGTTCAAGGCAATCTGGGATCCGGACAACCGGATGAACCCGGGCAAGGTCATCGACCCCTACCGCGCCGACGAAAACCTGAAATACGGGCCGGATTACCAACCGTGGCGACCAGCAACGCAATTCGCGTTCGCCAGCCTCGAGGGCAAGGGTTTCAATCGCGCGGTCGAGCGCTGCGTCGGCATGGGTAAATGCCGGGCACAGGCCGGCGGCGTGATGTGCCCAAGCTACCGCGCAACCGGCGAAGAACGTTATTCGACCCGTGGCCGCGCGCGGCTGCTCGGCGAAATGCTGCGCGGCGAAGTCATCCGCGACGGCTGGCAGAGCGAAGAAGTCCGCGAAGCGCTGGATCTCTGTCTCGCCTGCAAGGGTTGCCGCAGCGACTGTCCGACGCATACCGACATGGCCGCGTACAAGGCCGAGTTCCTGCACCATCACTACCTCGGCCGGCTGCGCCCGGTGCAGGCCTACACCATGGGGCTGGTCAGCCGCTGGGCGCGCCTTGCCGCGATTGCGCCGCGCCTGGTCAATCTGCTGACCCATGCGCCGGGATTGTCGACCCTGCTCAAGTTCGCGGCGGGCATCGCCCGCCAGCGCAGCATCCCCAAATTCGCCCGGCGCAGCTTCCGCCGCTGGTTCCTCGGCCGCAGGGCCGCGGCACCGGGCAAGGCGCCGCGCGGCCGCATCATCCTCTGGGCCGACACCTTCAACAACCACTTCCAGCCGGGATCGGCCGCCGCCGCAGTGGAAGTTCTGGAGGCGCTCGGTTTTGCGGTGACGCTGCCGAAGCGGCAGCTCTGCTGCGGCCGGCCGCTGTACGACTTCGGCATGCTCGACGCCGCACGCGGACAGTTGCGCGAAATCCTCGATGTGCTCGGCGACGACATCCGCGCCGGCGTGCCGGTGGTGGGCCTGGAACCGGCCTGCCTGTCGGTCTTCCGCGACGAACTGCTGAATTTTTTCCCGGATGATCCGCTGGCGCGTCGGCTGAGCGCCCAGGTCCACCTGTTCAGCGATTTCCTGATGGCCATTCCGGACTGGGACGCGCCGCAACTCGGCGGCGAAGCGCTGGTGCACGGTCACTGCCACCAGAAATCGGTGTTCGGCATGGCCGCGGAAATGGCCCTGCTCAAACGCCTCGGCATCCGCGCGCGCACGGTCGAGACCGGCTGCTGCGGCATGGCCGGGGCTTTCGGTTTCAACGCCCGGCACTACGAGGTCTCGGTCAAGGCGGCGGAAGCCGCGCTTTTGCCCGCGGTGCGCGCCGCCTCCGAACATACGATGATCGTCGCCAGCGGCTACAGCTGCCGCGAACAGATCGCGCAGCTCTCCGACCGTGACGCCCTGCATGTCGCCGAAGTCGTCGCCCTCGCCCTGAACCGCGCGCGCAGCGCCGCCTGACCCCCCGATTCTGTGGCCGGCCTCGAATCACTGTCGCCCTGGCTGATCGCGTACGTCGCGCTCGTCATTGCCGTCGCCGGCTGGATCCAGGGTGCGCTGGGCCTCGGCTTTCCGATGATCGCCACGCCGCTGATTGCCGCCGCGACGAACATGCAGGTCGCCGTGGTGATGGTGCTGATTCCCTGCATTGCCACGGTCATCGTCAGCATCCTGCGCAGCCCCGGCTTCGCCGGCATCCTCCAGCGCTTCTGGTGGATAGCGATCGTCGCGCTGCTCGGCGCCGCCGCCGGCGCCAAGCTGTTCGTGCTGTTTCCGGGATTCCCCTACGCGCTGCTGCTCGCCGGCGTGATCCTGTTCTACCTCAACCTCGAGCGGCTCGGACTGTCGCAGTGGCCGCTGATGCAACGCAACGAAAAGTCCTTCGGCCTGCTGTTCGGTTTTCTCGGCGGCTTGTGCGAATCGACGGCCAACATCGCGGCGCCGCCGCTGATCATCTATTACCTCGGCATCGGCCTGCAGCCGCTGCTGCTGGTGCCGGCAATGAACATCTCGTTTTTTGTCGGCAAGGCCACGCAGTTCGCGACCCTCGCGCCGAGCGGCATCGCGACGCTGGAGCAGTGGCTGCTGACGCTGCCGCTGGCCGTGGTTGCCACCATCGCCAGCTGGCAGGGCTCCAAGGTGCGCAGCCGCATCGACGGCCCGACCTACCGGATCTGGATGCGCCGCATGCTGCTGACGATGGCGCTGATCCTGCTGACGCAGGTGGCACTGGGATACCTGCAGGCATGAAAAAGCCGGCCTGCGCCGGCTTTTTCATGCAGGGAATCCCGGTTCAGGGCTGCAGCATTTTCTGCAGTTCGCCGCTCTGGTAAAGCTCGGTGACGATGTCCGACCCGCCGACAAACTCGCCATCGATGTATAGCTGCGGAATCGTCGGCCAGTTGGCGTACTGCTTGATGCCCTGGCGGATTTCCGGATTCTCGAGCACGTTGACGGTGAACATTTCGTTGACACCGCAGGCGCGCAGGATGTTGACCGCATTCGCCGAAAAACCGCACTGCGGAAAATCGGGCGAACCCTTCATGTACAGCACGACCTTGTTGCCGGTCACCTGTTTCCTGATTTCATCTTGAACGGACATGAGTTGCTCCAAAAATTGGCGACTTCAAAAATTACCTGACAAAAACCATCGGGTTTAAGTTTACCGATGCCGGCAGACAGGGTCAACGTCGCGGCCACTCATTTCTGCTGCAAGGCCTGCAGCACCAGACGGGGAAGCAGGCCCATGCCGAATACCTCGAGCGCCGCCACTTCCATCATTTCCGCTTCCCAGCTGAACCAGCGGTCGATCTGGTCCGTGCGCCCCTGCCGGACATCACAACAGGCGGGATCACTCATGACCAGCAGCTTGCGGCAGGTATTGGGCCGCGCGGCATACACGCTGCAGGCGCCGTCATCGCCGAGAAACACGCAGGCCTGATCAGCTGCCGGCTGCTCGCGCCAGGTATCGACGCTGTAACGGCTCTGGCGTTCCAGCAGCGCCAGGTCGGGCGCCAGACCGGCATCGCGGACAAACCGGGCCAGCAGTGCGGCCTCCTGCGGCCAGATTTCCACCGGGCCATGGCAGCAATGGCTGCAACCCCTTCCGCAGCGGATCTGTTTGCCCTCGGGAAGATTTGCGCTGTCCTGCTGCAACTGCGCATCCATCTCGACATGCGCCTTGTGTGCCAGGGCCAGGGCATCCGTAATATCTGCCGCACGGCACTGCGCAAGATGGCGTTCATGGATCCCACGCAGCCAGGCCGCTTTTTTGCGCCGGTTTCCGGCCGCGGATCCGGCCGTGTCGAAATCGTCATCCATGTCAGCCCCGCAGATGTCCGCCGCTGACGCGCGGCACACCCGCCAGATCGCGGGCATTAAAAACATCCTTGAACCCCGCCGCCGCCAGCAACTGCGCACAGGCTGCGGCCTGATCGTAACCATGCTCCAGCAGCAACCCGCCGCCGGCACGCAGGTGCCGCGGCGCCTGCGCGATGATTCGACGCAGATCATTCAGGCCGTCGGCGCCGGCCGCCAGCGCCGTGCGCGGCTCAAAACGCAGGTCGCCCTGTTGCAGGTGCATGTCTTCTTCCGCGACATAGGGCGGGTTGGCCACGATCAGGTCGTACTGTTCCGCAGCCACCGCCGAAAACCAGTCGCTGTGCAGCAAGCGGGTGTTGCCCGGCGCCCATTGCGCGGCATTGGCGCGGGCGATTTCCAGTGCGGCCTCCGACGCATCGACCAGCGTGACCCTCGCCTGCGGCCTTTCCGCGGCGATGGTGATGCCGATACAGCCGCTGCCGGCGCCAAGATCGAGCACATGCGCCGGCGCGCCGGCCGGCACGCGCTGCAGCGCCAGCTCCACCAGCAATTCGGTTTCGGGTCGCGGAATCAGCACGGCCGGGTTTACGACAAACTCGCGGCCAAAAAACTCACGGCGGCCGGTGAGGTAGGCCACGGGTTCACCGGCCACGCGGCGAACGACCAGCGCGACGTACTGCTGCGCCTGCTCGGCGGTCAGTGTGTCTTCCCCGTGCGCCAGCAGATACGCATCGGATTGATTCAACACCTCGCGCAACAACACACGCGCCTCGATGCGGTCTGTGGCCTGCTGAGCCGCGTCCAAAGCTTCGCGGATGGTCGGTGCGCCGGGCATCGGAGGAATTGTAAAAATATAAATAAAATCAAATACTTATTATATGCCCTGCTGTTCGGACAATTGCGCCAGCAACTCCGCCTGGTGTTCCGACGCCAGCGCATCGACCAGATCGTCAAGATCGCCGTCGACGATCTGTGCAATCTTGTACAGCGTCAGGTTGATGCGGTGGTCGGTGACGCGGCCCTGGGGAAAATTGTAGGTGCGGATGCGTTCGGAACGGTCGCCGCTGCCGATCAGCGATTTGCGCGTCGCGGCTTCCTTCGATTGCTGCTCGCGGGTCTGTTTGTCCTTCAGCCGCGCCGCCAGCACTGCCAGCGCGCGCGCCTTGTTCTTGTGCTGCGAGCGGTCGTCCTGGCATTCAACAACAAGCCCGGTGGGCAGATGGGTGATGCGGATCGCCGAATCGGTCTTGT
>JALHND010000005.1 GCA_022843705.1 Burkholderiales bacterium | reverse complement strand
GGCATCGCGGGTTTTGCCACCGGCGCTTCATCGCTGGGCAACCTCGCCCAGCTGCCCTTCGACGAGATGCAACTCAGCGCGGAATTCGTGCATGACATGCAGCGATCGCAATTGCACGGAAAAATCATCCGTTCCCTGGTGCGGCTTGCCCGCGACCTCGGCCTGCGGGTCACGGCCGAGGGGGTGGCCGACGGCGAAACCGTCGTTGCGCTGCTTGCGCTCGGCTGCGAACGGGTTCAGGGCCCGCATGTCAGCCCGCCACTGACCGCCGAGGAGATCATGGTCTTCGAGAGAAGCGGCGCGGGATTGGCGAAGCTGCGACTGTCGGATCTCTGAGCGGCCACGGGGCGCGGCGGACATGAAAATCGATTTCGAGATCATCCGCGGCATCCTTGAGCGACGGTTGCAGCAGGCCGACATCGAACGGCTGCTCGGCGGGCTGTCCGATTCGGAAAAAACCCAGCTGCTGATGCGCATCACGGAGCTCGTGCGACGGACCACCGCGCTGGTGGACGTCGCCAACCGTGTGTCCGATACGCTGTCGCTGGACGTGCTGTTCCCGCGGCTGATGGAGGTGGTCACCGAGACCCTCAATGCGGAGCGCAGCTCGCTGTTCCTTTACGACGCCGAGACCAGGGAACTGTTCTCCCGCGTGATGCAGGGCAACGCGATGGGCGAGGTGCGCTTTCCCGCCGACCGCGGCATCGCCGGCTCGGTATTCACCAGCGGCAAGGGCGAAATCATCCCCGATGCCTACGCCGATCCGCGTTTCAACCGCAAGGTCGACACCGAAACCGGCTACCGCACCCGCAACATCCTCTGCGTGCCCATCCGCAACAAGAAAAAGGCGGTCATCGGCGTGACCCAGGCGCTGAACAAGCGCGAAGGGGAGTTCGACCTCGAGGACATGCAGTCCCTGGAGGCGCTGTCCTCACAGGCCGCTGCGGCGCTGGAGAACGCGCGGATGTTCGAGCGCGTAGAGCGTGCCCAGCGCGAAGAGGCGGTGCTGCTCGACGTGGTGAGCTCGATCACCTCCGAAATCATGCTCGATCCGCTGCTCGAGAAAATTCTCGCCGCGGCCACCCAGCTGCTCGGCGCGGACCGCGGCGCCCTGTTCATCCACGATCCTGCGACCGGCGAGCTGTGGTCGCGGGTGGTGGAGGGTGAGGTTTCCCGGGAGATCCGCTTCCCGGCGAATGCCGGCATTGCCGGCGAGTGTTTCACCACCGGCGCCCGCATCAACATCGACGATGCCTATGCCGACCCGCGTTTCAATCCGGAAGTGGACAAGGGCACCGGCTACCGCACCCGCAACATCCTGTGCATGCCGATCACCACCAAGGGCGGCAACAAGGTCGGCGTGATGGAGATCCTCAACAAGAAGGAGGGGACATTCACCGCGGCCGACCAGCGGCGGCTGGCGGCGCTGTGCGCGCAGGCCGCGGTGTCGATCGAGAACG
The DNA here is from genome assembly GCA_022843705.1 of Burkholderiales bacterium. GTDB lineage: Bacteria > Pseudomonadota > Gammaproteobacteria > Burkholderiales > SG8-41. The sequence goes on along the minus strand of JALHND010000005.1, from coordinate 54,169 downwards.
CGCAGCTGTTCGAAGACGTCAGGAACTCGCGCAACTACAACGAGAGCATCCTGCGTAGCATGAGCAACGGCGTGCTGACGCTGGACGCCAACAACCAGGTCAGCAAGGTCAACCAGTCGGCGCTGCGCATCCTGCAGCGGCCCGAACAGGACACCGTCGGCCACGGGGTCGGCGAAGTCTTCGGCGGTCCCAACAGCTGGGTCGTCAACAGCCTGGAAAAGGTGCTGCGCACCGGGCGCACGGACAGCACCGTCGATTCCGACCTGCTGCTGGACGGGCGGCGCGCGGTGTCGGTCAACATGACCGCTGTGCCGCTGCACGACATCCACGACGAACCGCTGGGTTCGATGCTGATCATGGAGGACATCACGCGCGAGAAGCGCCTGCGGAACACGATGTCGCGCTACATGAGCAAGGCGGTCATGGACGAGCTGCTGGAAGGCGGCGATGCCGCCCTCGGCGGCACCAGCCGCGAGGTCAGCGTGCTGTTTTCGGACATCCGCGGCTTCACTTCGATATCCGAGCGCCTGGGGCCGCGCGAAACCGTGGCCATGCTCAACGAGTACTTCACCGACATGGTCGACATCGTGTTTGCGCACGGCGGCATCCTCGACAAGTACATCGGCGACATGATCATGGCCGTTTTTGGCTCGGTGCGCGCGTCGCGGCAGGACGCGGAAAACGCGGTGACCGTGGCGAGCCGCATGATGATGGCGCTGCGCGAACTGAACAGCCGCCGCGCGCCGGCCGGACACGAGCCGATCGCCGTCGGCATCGGCATCAGCACCGGTGGCGTGATCGCCGGCAGCATCGGTTCGCCGAAGCGGCTCGAGTACACGGTGATCGGCGACCGGGTCAACCTCGCTGAGCGGCTGCAGAACGCCAACAAGTATTACGGCAGCGACGTGCTGATCTGCGAAACCACGGTGGCCCGGCTGGCGCGGCCGGTGCGGCTGCGGGAACTCGACCTGATCCGCGTCCGCGGCCGCCAGGCGCCGGTCTCGATCAGCGAGGTGCTGGAGCACCATAATGCGCAGAGTTTTCCGCACATGGACGAGGTGCTGTTCACTTTTGCCGAGGCGGTCGGCCATTACCGCAACCGCGCCTGGGAACGGGCGGAGAAGCTGTTCCGCCAGGCGCTGGTGGCCTGTCCCGGCGACCGGCCGTCGCAGATCTACCTCGAGCGTTGCGCCATTTACCGCAGCAATCCGCCACCCGGGGACTGGGATGGCGTTTGGGCCCTGCAGTCGCATTGAACACGGCGGTTGCCGTGCTCAGGGCCGCGTGCCGCAGAAATTGAAGTCGACTTCTGGCCGGCGTCCCGAAACGAGGTCGGCGATGGCGGAGCCGGCACCGCAGGCCTGGGTCCAGCCCAGCGTGCCGTGCCCGGTGTTCAGGAACAGTCCGGCGCAGCGCGTGCCGCCGATATAGGGCAGGTTTGAGGGCGTTGCCGGGCGCAGTCCCGTCCACAGCAGGGGCTGACTGCTGTCACCGGCGCCCGGAAACAGTTCCTCGACCCGCCGCAGGATGACCTTGCAGCGCATTTCGTTGAGCGTCGTGTCGTAGCCGTTGAACTCTGCGGTGCCCGCAATGCGCAGCCGCTCACCCAGCCGCGAGAACACCAGCTTGTGCTCGTCGTCGGTCAGCGAAACCGAATAGGCCTTCGCCGGATCGAGCACCGGCAGCGTGACTGAATAACCCTTGACCGGATAGATGCGCAGATCGATGCCGAGCGGGCGCAGCAGCGCCGCGCTGCGCACGCCGAGGCAGACCACGCAGGCATCGGCTCCCAGCATTTCAGTGCCGCCGGCCCCATGCACGCGGATCCCGGACAGCCGGCCGTCACGGCCGACCATGACGGCTTCTGCCGTCGCTCCGTGGCGGAAGGCGACGCCGCGCGCTGCACAAAGAGCGGCAAGTTCGCGGGTGAAGCGGTGCGCGTCACCGGATTCGTCGGCGGGCGAATAAGTGCCGCCCGCAAGCCGGCGCTGCGTCGATGCCAGCGCGGGTTCGATGGCGACGCATTCATCGGCAGATTTTGTTTCGAGCGCACAGCCGGCATCGCGCATCAGCCGCACCGCGTGCTGGGCGCCGCGCCAGGCTTCCGGACTGGTATAAAAATGCAGGATGCCGCGGGTCAACTGGTCGTACTGGATGCCGGTTTCCGCACGCAGCTGCTGCAAGGCATTGCGGCTGTAATTGCCGAGCGCGACCAGTCGGCGGATGTTGTGGCGCAGCCGCGCCGGCGTGCATTCGCGCAGGAAGGCCCAGCCCCAGCGCCATTGCTCGAGGTCGGCGCGCAGGCGAAACAGCAACGGCGCGTCTTCACGCCCGAGCCAGCGCAGGATCTGCAGCGGCGCCCGCGGATTTGCCCACGGTTCGGCATGCGAAACCGAGATCTGTCCGCCGTTGGCGTATGACGTTTCGAGTCCCGGCGCTTCGCGCCGCTCGATGACCGTGACTTCGTGTCCGGCCCGGCGCAGGTACCAGGCGCTGGCCACGCCAGTGACGCCGGCGCCAAGGACGATGACTTTCATGGCCTGGCGACCCGCTGCGGGGAGTTAAAAATAATCAATTAAAACAAATACTTGAATTACGTCTCAGGGGGCGAGCGGATAAGCTTGCGGCAGCAGCAGCCACATGCGCAGCGGCTGCTTCATGCGTCCGGCTTCGCGTCCGGCATCATCGCCATAGCCCCAGAAAAAATCTGCGCGCACCGCGCCGCGGATCGCCGAACCGGTGTCCTGCGCCAGCATCAGCTGCTGCAGCGGTTTGCTGCTGAGCGGCCAGGTGGTGGCGAGGAAAACCGGCGCACCCAGCGGCACGTAACGCGGGTCTGCGGCGATCGAGCGCCTGGCGGTCAGCGGCACGCCTTGCGCGCCGAGCGGGCCGCCGAGGCCTTCGGGCAGCTCGCGGAAAAAAATGTAGCGCGGATTGTAATCGAGTACTTCGCGCAGCTTGTCGGGGTTGCGCTGCGCCCAGGCCTTGATGCCCTGCATCGACGCGCGTTCCGCCGGCAGCTCGCCGCGGTCGATCAGCAGACGGCCGATCGAGCGGTAGGGATGGCCGTTGTGGTCGGCGAATCCGACACGCAGCACGCCGCCGCCTTCAAGGTCGATGCGTCCCGAGCCCTGGATCTGCAGGAAAAAGAGTTCCACCGGATCGTCGACCCAGGCGATTTCGCGCCCCTTGACCGCGGCAAGCCCGGCCTCGATCTGCGCACGTTCGTAATAGGGTACGACGCGCCGGCCGTCGAGCCGGGCCCGCAGCCGCGGTTCGCGCGTATCGATACCGAAAGCGGGCAGGTCGAGCGTGATCAGGTCGTCGGGCACGCCATAGACCGGATAGCGGTAACGCGACGTGGGTTTGCGGCTGCCGCGCAGCAGCGGTTCGTAATAACCGGTGGCCAGTCCTTCCGTGCCGCCGTCGGCCTGCAGCAGTTGGTACGGCAGGAAGTTGGATTCGAAAAACTGCCGTGCGCTTTCGCGGTCGGGACGAGGTCGGGCGAGCGCCGCCGCACAGACGGCCTGCCACGCGGTCTGTACTTTCAGCGTGCTGCAACTGGTGAGAAAGGCATCCCAGGCGGCGGCCGGATCGTCTTCGCGCCAGCCCGGCAGTTCCGCCCACTGACCGCGCCGCAGATGGCTGCCTGAGAGCGCGGGTGTCGGCTGCGCCGCCGGCGGTGCCGGCTCCGCGGGGGCTTTTGCTGCAGGCGTTGCGGGTGCCGGAACCGGCACGGGTTCCGCGGGCGGCGGCGGCAGTTTTTCGGGCGTCGAGCGGCAGGCCGCTGCGGCCAGCGCGAAGAGCAGGGCGATGCCGGCTGCGCGCAGGGGGAATTTGCTAAAGTCGAAGCTGTGCATCGGCAACCTGAAGGGTAGGCGCAATGACCGGATTGATGTGGTACTTGATCGAAGCGGCAGTCGCCGTGCTGCTGCTCGGCGGCATTGTCTGGCTGACCTGGCCGCGCCGCGACGACGACGATCCCGACGATTCTTCGAAATCCTGACCCGCGGTTTTTTCCAGCGTAATCATCCGGAACCAGCCGCCGGCGAGCGCGGGCTCGTCGGCAATCACCCGCAGCCCGGCGACGCCGGCGAGGGCGTCTTCGAACACCACGTCGGTGCGGGTGGCGATGCGCCGCATCAGCGGATTGAGCAGGCGCCGCAGCCAGGCCCGTTCTCCGCGGCGCAGGAATTTGTCGAGCACGAACAGCCGCCCGCCGGGCCTGACCACGCGCGCCGCTTCGCGCAGTGCGGCGCGGGTGTCCGGCACGATCGCGAGGATCAGGTGCAGCAGCACATGGTCGAAGGCGCCGTCGCGGAACGGCAGGCGCTGGCTGTCGCCCTGCACCCAGCCGAGATCGAGCTTGCCGCTGCGCGGCAGGGCCTTGCACAGCATCGCCCGCGTCAGATCGAGCGCGGTGTAGCGGTGCGTCGCAGGCAGCAGCGGCAGGTCGAGGCCGGTGCCGACGCCGTTGAGGAGGATGCGAGCCTGGCCGTCGCGGGGCAGGCGCTCCAGGCTGCGCGCGCGGATGCGCTGCAATGCCGGACCGACCACCGCGTCATACAGCGGCGCAAGCAGCGTGTAACTGGCGCGCAGGGTCATCGGCAGAGACTGCTGCAGGGCCTAGTGCAGCACCCGCGGCACCGACAGCGTGAATTCCGGGATCGCCGCATCGAACTGCGTGCCGTCGTCGGCCACCATCTGGTAGCTGCCGCGCATCGTGCCGACCGGGGTCGCGAGCATGGATCCGCTGGAGTATTCGAAGCTCTCGCCGGGTTTCAGGCGCGGCTGGGCGCCGACCACGCCCTGGCCCCGGACTTCCTGCACGAGGTTGTTGGCGTCGGTGATGATCCAGTGACGGCTCACCAGCTGCGCCGCCACCGAGCCGGTGTTGGTGATGGTGACGGTGTAGGCAAAGGCGTAACGGTTTGCGTCGGCGTCGGATTGTTCGGGGATGAATCGCGCGCGCGGCGAAACGGTGATGTGGTATCGGGATTCGTTCATGTGGCTATTCTCGCACCCGCGGCGCGGCGGCGGAAGTTCCGCATGCCCGCCGTACCGGGAACGGGTAAAATCGGCGCGTCCCGATCACGGATTCCGCCATGACCTTCCGCATCGCGCCCAGCATCCTGTCCGCAGATTTCGCCCGCCTCGGCGAGGAAGTGCGGTCGGTGGTCGCCGCCGGCGCCGACCTGATCCATTTCGACGTGATGGACAACCATTACGTGCCCAACCTGACCGTCGGTCCGCTGGTATGCCAGGCGATCCGGCCGCTGGTGCAGGTGCCGATCGACGTACACCTGATGGTGAAACCGGTGGACCGCATCATTCCGGATTTTGCCAAGGCCGGCGCCAACATCATCTCTTTTCATCCCGAGGCCTCGGAGCACATCGACCGCACGATCGGGCTGATCCGGGACTGCGGTTGCAAAGCCGGCCTGGTGTTCAATCCGGCGACGCCGCTGCACTACCTCGACCACGTGCTCGACAAGCTTGACCTGGTGCTGATCATGTCGGTCAACCCGGGTTTCGGCGGGCAGTCGTTCATCCCGGGTGCGTTGTCGAAGATCGCCGCCGTGCGCGAACGCATCGCACGCAGCGGCCGCGACATCTGGCTGGAGGTTGACGGTGGCGTGAAAACCGACAACATCGCCGAAATTGCCAGGGCGGGCGCCGACACCTTTGTCGCCGGCTCGGCGATTTTCGGCCAGAAGGACTACCAGGCCGTCATTTCGGCGATGCGCAAGGCGCTCGCCGCTTCCTGAACATTTTCCGCGGCACTTCCGGCGCTAGCCGGGCGCCGCCTTGATCCCATGAAGCCCCAGTTTCCGATTGCCGTCGAAGCCGTGATGATCGACCTCGACGGCACGTTGCTCGACACCATTGCCGACCTGGCTGCCGCCGCCAACCTGATGCTCGAGGCACTGGGCGAGGAGGCACTGCCGCTCGACACGCTGCGCAATTTCGTCGGCAAGGGCATCCCGCGGCTGGTCGAGCGGGCGCTGGCGCGCGATATCGACGGCCATGCCGCACCGGAAGCGATGGCGCGTGCACTGCCGGTATTCGAGCGTTTTTATGCCGAGGTCAACGGCCGCCATACGACGATCTATCCCGGCGTGCGCGAGGGCCTGGAGCAGATGCGCGCCGCGGGATTCCGCCTGGCCTGCGTTACCAACAAGGCCGGCGCTTTCACGACTCCGCTGCTCGAGCGCACCGGACTTGCGGCTTATTTCGAGCTGACCGTGTCCGGGGACACGCTGCCACGCAAGAAACCCGACCCGATGCAACTGCTGTACGCCTGCACGCAGTTCGGCATCGCGCCGCAGCGCATGCTGATGATCGGCGACTCGGGCAACGATGCGCTCGCGGCGCGCGCCGCCGGTTGCCCGGTGTTCTGCGTGCCCTATGGCTATAACGAAGGGCACGATGTGCAGAGCCTCGACGTTGATGCTATAGTAGGCGCGCTGACGGAGTGTATCCCGTTGATTAAAAAGCCTTAATCCAACCCCCATCATGTTGCTCTCGATGAAGTGCGAAACCCGGACCGGAGCCTGGCGCTGGCGTTGCTGATCGTGTTGCCGCCGCAGCGCCCGTTCGTACTCGCATTTTTTTCGTGGAGCAGGACATGACCGAATCCGAATTCAATCGCCTTGCCGACGCCGGTTACAACCGTGCGCCGCTGGTGCTCGAAACCTACGCCGACCTCGACACGCCGCTGTCGGTCTATCTGAAGCTCGCCAACCGCCCGCATACCTACCTGCTCGAATCGGTGGTGGGCGGCGAACGCCACGGCCGCTATTCCTTTATCGGCCTGGCCGCCACCACGCGCATCGAGGTGCGCGGCCATGACTGCGTCGAAATCAGCGGCGGGCGCGAGACGCTGCGCGAGCATGCCGACGATCCGCTGGCCTTTGTCGAAAAATACCTGCAGCGTTTCCGGGTCGCCACCGATCCGCGGCTGCCGCGGTTCTGCGGCGGTCTGGTCGGCTACTTCGGCTACGACACGGTGCGCTACATCGAAAAGCGCCTGGCGAATGCGCAGAAGCGCGACGAGCTGGGCACGCCCGACATCCTGCTGCTGGTGTCCGAGGAAATCGCCATCGTCGACAACCTGTCGGGCAAGCTGTCGCTGGTGGTCTACGCCGAGCCGGGCCGGCCCGGGGCCTACGCCGCGGCGCGGGCACGGCTGGCCGAACTGCTGGCGAAGCTGCGCGCGCCGGTGACGCTTCCGGTCAGCGCGCCGACGCCGTCGGAACCCGCGGTGTCGGGCTTCGGCCAGGCCGCGTACCACAAGGCCGTCGAGCGCGCGAAAAAATACATCTTCGAGGGCGACATCATGCAGGTGGTGCCGTCGCAGCGCATGAGCAAGCCCTTCCATGCGACGCCGCTGTCGCTGTACCGCGCGCTGCGCACGCTCAATCCGTCGCCGTACATGTTCTATTTCGACTGCGGCGATTTCCATGTCGTCGGCGCCTCGCCCGAGATCCTCGCCCGGCTCGAGGGCGACACGGTGACCGTGCGGCCGATCGCCGGCACCCGCCGCCGCGGCGCGACGCCGGAAGAGGACGCCGCGCTGGCGGAGGAACTGCTGGCCGACGCCAAGGAGCGCGCCGAGCACATCATGCTGGTCGACCTCGGCCGCAACGACGCCGGCCGTGTCGCCCAGACCGGCAGCGTGCGCGTGACCGAGCAGATGGTCATCGAGCGTTATTCCCACGTGATGCACATCGTCTCCAACGTCGAAGCGCGGCTGAAGCCGGGTCTGGGCGCGATCGACGTGCTGCGCGCGACGTTCCCGGCGGGTACGGTGTCCGGCGCGCCGAAGGTGCGGGCGATGGAAATCATCGACGAGCTGGAGCCGGTCAAGCGCTGCATCTACGCCGGTGCGGTGGGCTACCTCGGCTTCCACGGCAACATGGACGTCGCCATCGCGCTGCGCACCGCAGTGGTCAAGGACGGCAGACTGCATGTGCAGGCCGGCGGCGGCGTGGTCGCCGATTCGGATCCGGAATCCGAATGGCAGGAAACCCAGAACAAGGCGCGGGCGCTGCTGCGGGCGGCGGAAATGGCCGAAGCCGGCCTTGATACCCGCCTCGACTGAAGGAACCGCCATGTTATTGATGATCGACAACTACGATTCCTTCACCTACAACCTGGTGAAGTACTTCGGCGAGCTCGGCGAGGAAGTCGCCGTGCACCGCAACGACGAGATCACGCTCGACGACATTGCGCAGATGAAACCCGAACGCATCGTCGTCTCGCCGGGGCCGTGCACGCCCAACGAGGCCGGCGTATCGGTGCCGCTGATCAAGGCCTTTGCCGGGAAGATCCCGATCCTCGGCGTCTGCCTCGGCCACCAGAGCATCGGCCAGGCTTTCGGCGGGAAGATCGTGCACGCCAGGCAGCTGATGCATGGCAAGACCTCGCTGATCCGCCACGAGGGCGCGGGGGTGTTCCGCGGACTGCCGCAGCCGTTTTCGGCGACGCGCTACCACTCGCTGGTGATCGAGCGCGCGAGCCTGCCCGACTGCCTGGCGATCACCGCCTGGACCGACGACGGCGAGATCATGGGCGTGCGCCACCGGACGCTGGCCGTCGAAGGCGTGCAGTTCCATCCCGAATCGATCCTGACCGAGCACGGCCACCAGATGTTGAAGAACTTTATCGAGGAGCCCCCGCGATGAAACCGCAGGAAGCGCTGGCGCGCATCATCGAGCACCGCGAGATTTTCCACGACGAGATGCTGTCGCTGATGCGGCAGATCATGGGCGGCGAGGTATCGCCGGTGCTGATTGCTGCGATCATCGCCGGGCTGCGGGTGAAGAAGGAGACCATTGGCGAAATCGCCGCCGCAGCGACGGTGATGCGCGAGTTTGCGACCCACGTGCCGGTGCCTGACACGCCCGAACTGATCGACACCTGCGGCACCGGCGGCGACTCGGCGCACACCTTCAACGTGTCGACTGCCGCGATGTTCGTCGCCGCCGCGGCCGGCGCGAAAATCGCCAAGCACGGCGGCCGCTCGGTATCGAGCAAGTCGGGCAGCGCCGACGTGCTCGAGCTGCTGGGGGTCAACATCAACCTGAAGCCGGAAGCGGTGGCGCAGTCCATCGCCGAGACCGGAATCGGTTTCATGTTCGCACCCAACCACCACAGCGCGATGAAGCACGCCGCTCCCGTGCGCCGCGAGCTGGGCGTAAAGACCATTTTCAACATCCTCGGCCCGTTGACCAACCCGGCCGGCGCGAAGCAGCAGGTGATGGGCGTGTTCCATCCCGACCTCGTCGGCATCCAGGCGCGCGTGCTGCAGCGCCTCGGCAGCCGCCGGGTGATGATCGTGCACGGCCTGGAGGGACTGGACGAGCTGTCGATCAGCGGCCCGACCGCGGTCGGCGAACTGAAGGACGGGCAGGTCCGCGAATACATGATCGCCCCGGCCGACGTCGGGCTGAAAACACACAGCAACAACGGCATCCGTGTTGACGGCGTCGAGCAGTCGCGCGACATGCTGCTCGGTGCGCTGGAGAACAAGCCCGGCGCCGCGCGTGACATCGTCGCGCTGAATGCCGGCGCCAGCATCTACATCGCCGGCAAGGCGCCGACGCTGGCCGAAGGCGTACAGCGGGCGCTGGCCGTCATCGAAAGCGGCGCCGCCCGCAAGAAGCTCGACCAGTTCGTCGGCTTCACGCAAAGCCATGGTTGACATCCTGCAGCGCATCCTTGCGGTGAAGGCGCAGGAAATCGCGGCCGCACAGTCGCGGCTGCCGCTGACGGCGGTGACGTCGGCAGCGAGAGCCGCCGCGCCACCACGCGATTTTGCCGGCGCGCTGCGCACCAAGATCGCCGCCGGCAGGCCCGCGGTCATTGCCGAGGTGAAGAAGGCGAGCCCGAGCAAGGGCGTTCTGCGCGACCCCTTCGATCCTGCGGCGATTGCCGCGAGTTACGGGCGCCATGGTGCTGCCTGCCTGTCGGTGCTCACCGACACCCAGTTTTTCCAGGGCAGTCTCGACGACCTGAAGGCCGCGCGCGGCGCCTGCAGCCTGCCGGTACTACGCAAGGATTTCATCGTCGATCCCTACCAGGTCTACGAGGCGCGTGCCGCGGGCGCCGACTGCATCCTGCTGATCGTTGCCGCGCTGGAACCGGCGCGCATGGCCGAGCTGGAGGGCGTCGCCCATGAACTGGGCATGGCCGTGCTGGTCGAAGTGCACGACGGCGCTGAGCTGGATGCCGCGCTGAAGCTGCGCACCCCCCTGCTCGGCATCAACAACCGCAACCTGCGCAGTTTTGAAACCACACTCGACACGACGTTGGGCCTGCTGCCGCGGGTGCCGGCGGGGCGGCTGGTGATTACCGAAAGCGGCATACTGAAACCCGAGGACGTGCAGAAGATGCGCAGTCACGCGGTGCACGGCTTCCTCGTCGGCGAGGCGTTCATGCGCGCCGCCGACCCCGGCGCCGAGCTGGAGCGCCTGTTCGGCGCAATGAACTGAGAGCGGAGGGCGCAGGCCATGTTACGCATCGACGACCTGATCATCGGCTTTGATCGCGGGCTGCGCACGCTGTTCGCGCCGGCCCGCAGCATGCGCCCGGTTCCCGGAGAGACTCTCCAGGATGCCGACATGAGTCCGGCGCAGCGCACGCTGGCGGCGGCGCTGATGCGGGTCAACCACACCGGGGAAGTCTGCGCCCAGGCGCTGTACCAGGGGCAGGCGATGACCGCGCGCGACTCGAATGCCCGCGCCGCGCTGGAGGAGGCCGCGCAGGAGGAAACCGAGCACCTCGCCTGGACCGAGCAGCGCATCGCCGAACTGGGCGGGCGCAAGAGTCTGCTCAATCCGCTGTTCTACGCGGGTTCGTTCGCGATCGGTGCCGCCGCCGGTGCGCTGGGCGACCGCTGGAACCTCGGCTTCCTCGCCGAAACCGAGCGCCAGGTAGTGAAGCACCTCGAGGGACATCTGGCGCGGCTGCCGGCGGAAGACCTTAAAAGCCGCGCCATCGTCGAGCAGATGCGGGACGACGAAGCGCGCCATGCGACGACGGCACTGCGCCATGGCGGCGCCGAACTGCCCGCGCCGGTCAAGGCGGCGATGCAGGCTTCTTCCAAAGTGATGACCGGCGGCGCCTTCCTGCTGTAGCCGGCGCCGCGCGGATCAGGCTTCGGCTTCGCGGATCTCGAAGTCGTGGCTGATCGCGGCGGTCTTGCCCAGCATGATCGAGGCCGAGCAGTATTTTTCCGCCGACAGGTGCACGGCGCGTTCGACCTGCGCCGGTTTCAGCCCCTTGCCGGTGACGACGAAATGGAAATGGATTTTCGTGAACACCTTGGGATCCTCTTCGGCGCGCTCGGCGTCGATCTCCAGCACGCAGTCCGTCACCGGTGCCCGCGACTTGCGCAGGATGTGCATGACGTCGTAGGCGGTGCAGCCGCCGGTGCCCATCAGCACCACTTCCATCGGCCGCGGCCCCAGGTCGCGGCCGCCGCCTTCCGGCGCGCCGTCGATGACCAGCGCGTGGCCGCTGCCCGACTCGGCGACAAAACTGACGTTCTCGATCCACTTGATGCGTGCTTTCATGGGTGCTCCCGCGCTCAGCCCTGAAAAATGAGGCGCAAACGATACCAGACTATGCCCAGGGCTTCGCGGAAAAACAGCGCGCTGTCGAGCAGCGCCGGGGCGTCGGGCAGGAAATCGAGGAGGGTGAACCGGTAGCGGGTCGCATGGCCGGTCGCGGCGGGAACGACCTGGAAGCCGGCCTGTTCGAATGCCAGCCGGGCGCGCCGCATGTGCCAGGCGTGGGTGACCAGATGGATCGTGCGGATACCCTGCGCCGACAGGATCGCGTAGCTGAGCCGGGCGTTTTCCAGCGTGTTGGCCGATCCTTCCTCGACCCAGCGTACGGGGACACCAAATTCGCGTTCGAGCACGGTCCGCATCAGCATGGCCTCGCTCTGCGGGCTGCCTTCGGGGCTGCCGCCGCTGACCAGTAATGGCAGCCCGCTGCGACGCTGCAGGTGGGCGGCATAACGCAGCCGTACCAGTGTCGTGCCGCGCACGGTGTCGCCGGCGTATTCGGGGGTACCGTGGGCCTTGCCGCCGCCGAGCACGACGATGGCCCCGGCTTCAGCGGCCGCGGCCGCAGCCGGCAATTCCCACAGGCCGAGCAGGAAATGCGCAGTGACCGGCAGCGAGAGCAGATAGAGCCCGGCAGTTCCGGCGACCAGCAGTGCCTTGCCGGTCTGCGGCCGGCGCCGGCCGAGCAGCAGGCCGGCCGCGAGCACGACCAGCAGCAGTCCGGGCGGGATCAGCAGCGACGACAGGGCGTTGGTGAGTTGCCAGGACAGCATTATTTAACTATTTGTTTTTAAATATATTTTTATTGAAGACGGGCGGCCGGGCAGGTGTTTTTGCTGCGGTACAGCAGATTGACACAGGCGCTTGATTTCCCATAGAATTCGCGGTTTCCCTGAAACAGTACAGACGCTGGAACACGCATGAAGACCTATTCCGCCAAACCGCACGAGATCAAGCGCGACTGGTACGTGGTGGACGCCTCCGGCAAAGTGCTGGGTCGTCTCGCCGCCGAGATCGCCCATCGCCTGCGCGGCAAGCACAAGCCCGAGTTTACCCGGCACATCGACACCGGCGATTTTATCGTCGTGGTCAACGTCGACAAGCTGCGCGTCACCGGCAACAAGGCCAAGGACAAGCTGTACAACCGCCACACCGGCTACCCGGGCGGGCTGTACACCACCAGCTTCGAAAAGATGCATGCCAAGTTTCCGGCGCGCGTGCTGGAAAAGGCGGTCAAGGGCATGCTGCCCAAGGGCCCCCTCGGCTACGCGATGCTGAAGAAAATGAAGGCCTATGCCGGCGCGGACCATCCGCACACCGCGCAGCAGCCCAAGACCCTCGAAATCTAGGATCACAGACCATGGCAGTCCAAAAAAACTACGGCACCGGCCGCCGCAAGAGCGCAGTGGCCCGCGTATACCTGCAACCCGGCAAGGGCAGCATCGTCGTCAACGGCAAGCCGGTGGACGAGTTCTTCTCGCGCGAGACCGGTCGCATGGTCGTGCGCCAGCCGCTCGCCCTGATCGAGAAGCTGGACACCTTTGACATCAGCGTCAACGTCACCGGTGGCGGCGAGTCCGGCCAGGCCGGTGCGGTCCGCCACGGCATCACCCGCGCGCTGATCGAATACGATGCGGCGCTGAAACCGGTGCTGCGCAAGGCAGGTCTGGTGACCCGCGACGCCCGAGAGGTCGAGCGTAAAAAGGTCGGCTTGCGCAAGGCGCGGCGCCGCAAGCAGTTCTCCAAGCGTTAACGCAGCGTTTGCAGGACAGGCAGTTCGTACAAAGCCGCCCGAGGGCGGCTTTGTCGTCTCTGGCGCGAGTGTCGCCGCCGGGAGACAGGAACCCGGACTCAAGGAGGATGTTTCAGGCATGACGGCAAAAACGATCAAGGTCGGCATCGTCGGTGGCACCGGTTACACCGGTGTCGAGCTGCTGCGGCTGCTGGCCCAGCATCCGCACTGCGCGCTGCAGGCCATCACGTCGCGCAAGGAAGCCGGCATGCCGGTGGCCGAGATGTTTCCCAACCTGCGCGGACGGGTCGACCTGCGATTCAGTGAACCCGCCGCGGCGGGCCTCGACCAGTGCGACGTCGTGTTCTTCGCGACGCCCAACGGTGTGGCGATGCAGGAGGCGCGCGCGCTGGTCGACGCCGGCGTGAAGGTCATCGATCTGGCCGCCGATTTCCGCATCCGCGACGTCGCGGTGTGGGAGCAGTACTACAAAATGAAGCACGCCTGCCCGGAACTCGTGGCCGAGGCGGTTTATGCGCTGCCCGAAATCAACCGCGACGAGATCCGCAAGGCGCGCGTCATCGCCAATCCCGGCTGTTATCCGACGGCGGTGCAGCTCGGCTTCCTGCCTCTGGTGGAATCCGGCTGCGTCGACATCGGGCACCTGATTGCCGATGCCAAGTCTGGGGTGTCCGGCGCCGGCCGCAAGGCGGAAACCCATATCCTGCATGCCGAAGCCTCGGACAACTTCAAGGCCTACGGCGTGCCGGGCCACCGCCACCAGCCGGAAATCGTGCAGGGCCTGACACGCGCCGCCGGCCGGCCGGTGGGACTGGTGTTCGTGCCGCACCTGACGCCGATGATCCGCGGCATCCACGCCACGCTCTACGCGCGTCTGACGCGCGCGGTCGACCTGCAGGCGCTCTACGAAAAGCGTTATGCCGGCGAAAGCTTCGTCGACGTGATGCCCGCGGGCAGCCATCCGGAGACGCGCTCGGTGCGCGGTGCCAACCACTGCCGCATCGCCGTGCACCAGCCGCAGGGCGGCGATACCGTGGTCGTGCTGTCGGTGATCGACAACCTGGTCAAGGGTGCTGCCGGACAGGCCGTGCAGAACTTGAACATCCTGTTCGGCCTTGCCGAAGACACCGGCCTGACCCAGGTCGCGCTGCTGCCCTGACGCAATGAAGCGCGTCCTCAAGGCCGTCGTGCGCCGGTTCGGCATCGATGCCCCGCGGCTTTCGGTGCGTCCGCACATGCCCTGGTACTGGCGCTGGACGGCACTGGCTGCCGGCGGCGCTCTGGTCGCCGGAGTGGCGTGGTTTACCTACGACTTCGGCCTCGAATACGCCGGTTTTCGCCAGGGCGAGGCGGCACGGTTGCGCGCCCAGCTCAACGAGACGGTGCTCAAGCAGCAGGCGGAACTGGCCGAACTGAACGCGCGCACGGCGGCCGCCGAACGCCAGCTGCAGATCGAGCGCGCGACCTTTGCCGACCTGGCGAAGCAGGTGAAATCCCTCGCCCAGGAAAACGCCACGCTGAAGGAAGACCTCGCGTTTTTCCACTCGCTGACCGCGACCGGCAAGGAAGGCACGATCAGCGTCAACCGCTTCCGCCTGCAGCCGGAGACGGTGCCCGGCGAATACCGCTACCAGCTGCTGCTGGTGCAGACCGGGGAGCGCGCCAAGGAATTCAGCGGGCGCCTGCAGTTCGTGTTGAATCTGCAGCAGGATGGCCGTAAAGTGGTGCTGATGATGCCGCCCGATTCGTCGCGGTCGGCCAAGGAATACCAGGTCAATTTCAAGCTGTTCCAGCGCGTCGAAGGCATGTTCCGCATTGCCCCGGATGCGGCGGTCAAGGGCCTGCAGGTCCGCGTGTTCGAGGGCAATTCCGACGCGCCGCGGCTGACGCATAATGTCACTCTTTCCTAGCAGGAGACCATCATGTTCGGCAACAAACCCAGCAAACCGCAGAACCGCATCGACTGCCTGATCGGCGCCGGCACGGTCATTTCCGGCGACCTGACCTTCGAGGGCGGACTGCGCGTCGACGGCCATGTGCACGGCAATGTCATTTCGGCTGATGGCAAGCCCGGCACGCTGGTGCTGTCGGAAGCCGCCCGCATCGAGGGGGAAATCCGCGTTTCCCACGTGGTCATCAACGGCACCGTGGTCGGGCCGGTGCATGCCGCCGATTATGTCGAACTGCAGGGCAAGGCCAATGTCACAGGGGATGTCTACTACCGGACGCTGGAAATGCAGCTTGGTGCGGTGGTGCAGGGCCGGCTGGTCTACCAGGACGATGCCAAGGCCGACAAGGTCGTCAAGTTCAAACCCGCCTCGGCCGAGTGATCCCGGGCCGCCGGGGCTATAATCCGCCTACCAGGCGTTACCGATCCAGGAGCAAGCGATGAATGCAGTGACCGAAATGATGCCCGACCCGCTGGTGTTCACCGAGAACGCCGCGGCGAAAGTCCGCCAGCTGATCGAGGAAGAAGGCAACCCGGAGCTGAAGCTGCGGGTGTTCGTCACCGGTGGCGGTTGTTCAGGCTTCCAGTACGGCTTCACTTTCGATGAAGCCGTCAACGACGACGATACCTCGCTGCAGAAGGGCGGCGTGACGCTGCTGATCGATCCGATGAGCCTGCAGTACCTGACCGGCGCGGAAATCGATTACCAGGAAAACGTTGAAGGCGCCCAGTTCGTCATCAAAAATCCGAACGCCTCGTCCACCTGCGGTTGCGGGTCCTCGTTCTCCGCCTGACCCGGAACGGAGCACATCGAAACGGGGGCCGTGGCCCCCGTTTTCATTTGCAGCATCAGGCAGGAGTTACGCCGGGTAGATGGCGCCCAGCACGCGCGGCCCTTGCGCCCCCGTCACCGCCGGCAGGTTGCCCGGCTCGCCGGCCAGCGTGCGCTGTGCCAGCCAGGCAAAGGCGGCAGCTTCCACCGCCTCGGCAGCGATGCCGAGCACGTCAGTGCTCTCGACCCGGCGGCCGGGCAGCAGGCCGGCGATGCGCGCCGCCAGTGCACCGTTGCGGGCACCGCCGCCGCAGAGATAGACCTCCACCGCATCCGCGCAATGGGCGTCGAGCGCGCGCGCGATCGACGCCGCCGTCAGTTCGAGCAGCGTCGCCTGCACGTCCTGCGGGCGTTCGTCACCGCGCAGCATCTTGCGCAGCGCCGGCAGGTTGAACAGGTCGCGTCCGGTGCTTTTCGGCGGCGGGCGCTCGAAAAATTCGTGGCCGAGCAGGCGCTCCAGCAGTTCCGGCAGCGCCCGGCCCTGCGCCGCCCAGGCGCCGCCGGTGTCGTAGGCCTGCCCGACGTGGGCCGCGATCCAGCCGTCCATCAGCACATTGCCGGGTCCGCAGTCGAAACCGGTCACCGGGCCGTGCAGCGGCAGGCGGGTGATGTTGGCGATGCCGCCGATGTTGACGATGGCGCGCGCCTGTTTCGGGCTCGCGAATACCGCGCGATGGAAGGCCGGCACCAGCGGCGCCCCCTCGCCGCCGGCAGCAATGTCGCGGCTGCGGAAATCGCAGACCACGCGGATGCCCGACAGCTCCGCGAGCAGCGCCCCGTTGACGAGCTGGATGGTGTAACCGGCGCGCGGATTGTGGCGAACGGTCTGGCCGTGGCAGCCGACGGCGAGCACGTCGCGTGCCGCAACGCCGGCCTGCGCCAGCAGCGAGCGCACCGCCGCGGCGTAACCCAGGGACAGCGCGTTGGCGGCGAGCGCGGCGCGCTGCAGTTCGTCGGCGCCCGGCTCGTTGAGTCCGAGCAGCGTGTCGCGCAGCTGCGGCGGGAAAGGCTGGTGGACATGCTGCCGCAGTACCGGTTGCGGTCCGAATTCGGTCAGCACGGCGTCGATGCCGTCCATGCTGGTGCCGGACATCAACCCGATGAACAGACCGGGCATCGCGCGGGGAGGTGTCAGTTGGCTGCGGAGGTGCGGATCTGCCGCAGCAGCGCGAGGCGATCGGCCATCGGCTGCGCGACTTCTTCGAAGGCCGCGCGGTGCTGCGGCGCAAGCGGCGGCGCCGGCGGCATCGCGACGCGCAACGGATCCTGGTGCACGTTATTGATGCGGAACTCGTAATGCAGGTGCGGCCCGGTGGCCACGCCGGTGGCGCCGACATAGCCGATGACTTCGCCCTGGGCGACGCGTTTGCCTTTGCGCATGCCGGGCGCGAATCCCGAGAGATGTCCGTACCAGGTGGTGAATTTCGACTGGTGGCGGATCACGACCAGGTTGCCGTAGCCGCCCTGGCGGCCGGCGAACTCGACGATGCCGCTGCCGGTGCTTTTGACCCGGGTGCCGGTGGGCGCGGCATAGTCGACGCCGCGATGGGCGCGCCAGGTCTTCAGGACCGGATGGAAGCGCGACTGGGTGAAGCCGGAGCTGATCCGCGAGAATTCCAGCGGCGAACGCAGGAAAGCCTTGCGGATGTTCTTGCCGTCGAGCGTGTAGTAACCGCCGCCCTGGCCGTCGCCGCTGTCGAACCACACGGCATGGAAGGTTTTCCCCTGGTTGGTGAACTCGGCCGACAGCAGGCGCCCGGCGCGGATCGGTTCGCCCTGGTGGTACTGCACTTCGTAGACCGCGGAGAAACGGTCGCCGCGGCGCAGGTCGCGGTGGAAGTCGATGTCGGTGGAGAAGATGTCGGCGATCTGCACGGCGACCGCGTCCGACATGCCGGCGGCGTCGGTTGCGGCGAACAGCGAGGACACGATTTCGCCCGAGCGCATGTGCACCCGCGTCTCCACGTCGGCCGGGCCTTCCCAGACCTGCAGCACGGCGCGGTCGAGGTCGACCTTGAGCAGCTGCGTGCCGTTCAGGTAGCGCAGCGCCAGCAGCTGGCCGGCGTCGGTCACCTGCGCGCGCACGGTGCGTCCGGGAATCAGCCGGTAGAGGGCGCGCGCCTCGCGCGTATGCTGCAGCAGCAGCGCCGTGCTCGACTCGTCGACCTGCAGGCGCTGCAGCACGGAGGCGATGGAATCGCCGCGTTCGATGCGCACTTCCCGCCAGTAGGTTTCGCCGGACGGCGCGGCCGCGGCAGTCAGCGGCGGCAGAACGAGCTGCTCGACCACCGGGATACGCTGCACGTTGTCAGTCACGGTGTCGGGGGCAATGCCGAAAGCAGCCATCATGCCGACGAAGGGCAGCACCAGCGCGAGCACGACCCTGCGCGGCGTGCTGCCGCGGAGCCGGTGCGAAAGGTTTTGCGCTAGAATCGCGAATCGCGCAGACAACATGCGCTTCCCCGTTGATTTACAAGACATTTACAGCCGAATTCGAGCCGGAAGCTTAGCAGAGTACCGGCCTCGGGAAAACCGTTTTATCGCATTGCGAAAACCAGACCACCATGACCCCCATTGATCGCCAGATCGAGATCATCCGCCGCGGCTGCGACGAATTGCTGCGGGAGGCCGAGCTGCGCGAAAAACTGGCTGCCGGGCGGCCGCTGCGCATCAAGGCCGGCTTCGACCCGACCGCGCCCGACCTGCACATCGGGCACACCGTGCTCATCAACAAGCTGCGCCAGTTTCAGGAACTGGGGCATCACGTGCTGTTCCTGATCGGCGATTTCACCGGCATGATCGGCGACCCCACCGGCAAGAACGCCACCCGTCCGCCGCTGACCCGCGAGGAAGTCGCCCGCAACGCCCAGACCTACACCGAGCAGGTGTTCCGCATCCTTGATCGCGAACGCACCGAGGTGGTGTTCAACTCGACCTGGATGGACCGCATGACCGCGGTCGACATGATCCGGCTGGCAGCCTCGCACACCGTCGCGCGCATGCTCGAACGCGACGATTTCTCCAAGCGCTATCACGGCAACCAGCCGATCGCGATCCACGAGTTCCTCTATCCGCTGGTCCAGGGCTACGACTCGGTGGCACTGAAGGCCGACGTCGAACTGGGCGGCACCGACCAGAAATTCAACCTGCTGATGGGGCGCGAACTGCAGAAGCACCACGGCCAGGCGCCGCAGTGCATCCTGACGATGCCGCTGCTCGAGGGTCTCGACGGCGTCAACAAGATGTCGAAGTCGCTCGGCAACTACGTCGGCATCCAGGAGCCGCCGAACGAGATCTTCGGCAAGCTGATGTCGGTGTCCGACGAACTGATGTGGCGCTACATCGAACTGCTGTCCTTCGAGCCGCTCGAAACCATCCGCGGCTGGCGCGACGAAGTGCGTGCGGGCCGCAATCCTCGCGACATCAAGGTCGCGTTCGCCCAGGAAATCGTCGCACGCTTCCACGGCGCCGCCGCCGCCGCTGCTGCGCTTACCGATTTCGAGGCGCGTTTCCGCCGCGACGAAATCCCCGCCGACATGCCCGAAGTCACACTCAGCGCCGAAGGCGACGGCCTGTCGATCGCCGCGGTGCTGAAGCAGGCGGGTCTTACTGCCAGCACTTCGGACGCGCTGCGCATGCTGGCGCAGGGCGGCGTGAAAATGGACGGCGAGAAAATCGGCGACAAGTCGCTGAAACTCGCGCGCGGCGCCAGCGTTGTGCTGCAGGTCGGCAAGCGCAAATATGCGCGCGTCACCGTGTCCTAAAAATATTCAATTAAAACAAATATTTACATTGATCCAGCAGTAGCGCGGTAACGCGCCACGAAGCCGCGGTCGATGTGATCCTTCCAGCGCCAGACCCAGCGCCCGCCAAACGCGAACGGCCCGTATGAAGCCACGGCCTGGCGGTCGCCGGTACTGATCAGTGCCAGCGCGCGCGCCTGCGGCCGGTATCGCAGCAGTTTTTCACCGCGCAATGCGCGCCGCAGGTTTTCCGCCAGCGGCGGGCCCTGGCGTACTGCGTAGACGCCGGACTTCGGATGCGAAGCGCCGGTCATCGATGCGATGTCGCCGGCGGTGAACACCCCCGGATGTGACAGCGACTGCAGGTGTTCGTCGACGGCGATGAAGCCGGCGGCGTCGGTCTGCAATCCGCTCGCGCGCGGCCATGCCGGAGCGGCGGCGCCGGTGGCCCAGACGACGGCGTCCGCCGCGCAGCGTTCCCCCCTGCACAGCCACAGGGCCCCGGCCTCGGCGCGCTCCACGGCCACATCCAGATGCAGCACGATGCCCCGCTCGTGCAGGATGCGCTCGAAACGCCGCTGCACGCCGCGCGCATGGCCGGCGAGGATTGCGGGACCGTCGCCGATCAGCGTGAACCGCGCCGGTGCGGCGTCGAGGGCGAGGCGATGCTGCATGGCCAGCGCGATTTCGACGCCGGCGGCCCCGGCACCGACCACCGCGATGTGCAATCCGCCGCCGCGTGCGACGGCGCGCAGCGCCTGCCAACCCTCGAGGAAGCGTGCGACCGGCCGCAGCGGCAGGCCGTGGTCGCGGGCGCCGGGAACGGCGTCCAGCGCCGGCGCCGAACCGGCGTCGATCGACAGCAGGTCGAAGCGCAGCTCCTGCCCGTCATCGCAGCGCGCCAGCTGCCGCGCGAGATCGAGCCCTTCGGCCGTGCCGGCGATGCGCCGCACGCCGGCATCACGGCACAGCGTCCCGAGGTCGATATGGCATTCGGCGTGGGTGTAATGGCCGGCGACATGGCCCGGCAGCATGCCCGAGTACGCCGTGTGGCGGTCCGGGCTGAGCAGCGTCACGGCGACACCCGGTTCGGGTGAGAGGCCGAAACGCCGGATGACCTCGATGTGGCTGTGGCCGCCACCGATCAGCAACAATTGCCGGATCATCGGCGGCGCGCCAGGCGCATCAGCGGGTTTTCCAGACCTCTTTCAGCCGCGCCTCGCGTCCGCAGCCGGTCTTGTAATAGCTGTAACGGACGGGATTCTTGCGGTAATAGTCCTGGTGGTACTCCTCGGCCGGATAGAAGCGGCTGGCCGCGGTCACCAGCGTATGTACGTCGCCGGCAAAGGGCTTGTTCTTCAGCAGCGCCGCTTTCGAAGCCTCGGCGAGTTTGCGCTGGGATTCGTCGTGGTAGAAGATTTCGCTGCGGTACTGCGAACCCTGGTCGCAGAACTGGCCGTTGGCCTGGGTCGGGTCGATGTTGCGCCAGAAGGCGTCGAGCAGCTGCACGTAGCTGATCTTCGCCGGATCGTAGCTGACCTGGACGACCTCGTTGTGGCCGGTGGTTCCGGTCGACACCTGCGGGTAGGTCGGATTCGGCGTGCGCCCGCCCATGTAACCCGAGACCGTCGAGATCACGCCGGGCAGCTTGTCGAAGGCCTCTTCCATGCACCAGAAGCAGCCGCCGCCGAAGGTGGCGACGGCCGTCGCCGGGGCGGCCGGTTTCGCCGGCTGCGCGCTCACCGTCAGCGGCATCAGCAGCGCGCAGGCGAGTGCGGCACACCGTGAAATGTCTTTCAAAATCATCAACATCATGGGCTGTCTCCCGGTCAAAACCAGTATATCGGATAATCGCGTTCCCGAACCCGGCGCACCGGGTCCCGTTCATTAGTGGAGAAAACATGCGGCGCATTACACTCACGCAGTATCTGGTCGAACAGCAGCGCGAAAAAGGCATCGTTTCCGGCGAACTGCGGTTGCTGATCGAAGTCGTCGCGCGGGCCTGCAAATCGATCAGCAATGCCGTGAGCAAGGGCGCGCTGACCGGCATCCTCGGCAACGCCGGCAGCGACAACGTGCAGGGCGAGGCCCAGAAAAAGCTCGATGTCATTTCCAACGAAGTGCTGCTCGAGGCCAACGAATGGGGCGGCCACCTCGCGGCGATGGCCTCCGAGGAAATGGAGCATCCCCACCAGATTCCCAACCGCTACCCGCGCGGCGAATTCCTGCTGCTGATGGATCCGCTCGACGGCTCCTCCAACATCGACGTCAACGTGTCGATCGGCACCATCTTCTCGGTGCTGCGCTGCCCCGAAGGCGTCACCCCGGACGAACAGGCCTTCCTGCAGCCGGGTTCGAAACAGGTCGCCGCCGGTTTCGCGGTCTACGGCCCCTCGACGATCCTCGTGCTGACCGTCGGCAACGGCGTCGCCGGCTTCACGCTCGATCGCGAGATGGGCAGCTGGATCCTGACCCAGCCGAAAATCGAGATTCCCGCCGACACTTCCGAGTTCGCGATCAACATGTCGAACCGCCGCAACTGGGGCCCGGCGGTGACGCGTTATATCGACGAATGTCTCGCCGGCAAGACTGGTCCGCTCGGCAAGGACTACAACATGCGCTGGGTGGCCTCGATGGTCGCCGACGTCTACCGCATCCTGACCCGCGGCGGCATATTCATGTATCCCCAGGATGCCAAGCACAAGGAAGGCCGGCTGCGGCTGATGTACGAAGCCAACCCGATGTCGATGATCGTCGAGCAGGCCGGCGGCGCCGCCACCAACGGCATGCAGCGCATCCTCGACGTGCAGCCGGCGAAACTGCACCAGCGCGTCGGCGTCATCCTCGGTTCGCGCAACGAGGTCGAACGCGTCACCGGCTATCACCGGGAGATGCAGAAAAGCTAGGTGTCAGGAATCCGCGGCCCGCACGACTGACGGGCAAGGAATTCACCACGGGAGAACACGATGGCGGCTGCGGCAGGAACGACGGGTATGCGCGAAGTGGCGACGCTGGGCGGCGGCTGCTTCTGGTGCCTGGAGGCGGTATTCGACGGACTGGCCGGGGTCGAATCGGTGGAATCGGGCTACGCCGGCGGGCATCTTCCTGACCCGAGCTACGAGGACATCTGCGGCGGCGACACCGGCCATGCCGAGGTCGTGCGCGTGACCTTCGATCCCGCGGTGATCTCCTATGCCGAAATTCTCGAAGTGTTTTTCGCGATCCACGACCCGACCACGCTCAACGCCCAGGGCAACGACATCGGCACCCAGTACCGCTCGGTGATTTTCTGGCATTCCCCGGAGCAGCGGGCGGCGGCGGAGGCGGCGATCGCCCGTCTCGCTGCGGCGGGGGTGTTCGGCCGACCGATCGTCACCGAGCTTGCGCCGGCGCCGCGGTTCTACGAGGCCGAGCCCTACCACCAGGAATATTTCGACCGCAATCCGCGCCAGCCGTACTGCCAGTACGTGGTGTCGCCCAAAGTCGCCAAGTTCCGCAAGCAGTTCGCCGCGCGCCTGAAAAAATAGGCGCCGCCCGGAACGTGCAAAAGGTCACGCTTCGGCGGCGTGGCGGCGCTGGCGCGCGGTGGCGACGATCGCCTGCGCCAGTCTGAAGAGCGTCAGCGGCGCCGATCCCTCCGCCTTGTTGTTGACGATGATCGTGCATTCCTGGCCGGCGGACAGCGTCGCCGCGCACAGCCGTGCGATCGATTCCCGCGTCGCGGCGTCCTCGTCGACCAGCCGGTCGAAGGGCGCGAACCGCGCGGTGGCTTCTTCATCGCTGTATCCCGCGCGCAGGCTCCAGCGCAGCACCAGCGGCCCCGCGCCGAAGCCGGACATCGCCGCCGCCTGCGCCGCCACCGGCGGCATCCGCGGATGCACGCCGACGCAATAGCGTGCACCGGCATCCTTCAGCGAAGCGAAAAAGCGCCGGGTGATCATCCGGTCGTCGCGCATCTCGACCGCGTACAGAGGCCCTTTCGGCAACTGCTCGAGGAAATCGTGCAGCCGCGCGATGAAACGTTCCGGCGAGCGCGTCAGCGTGCGCCCGAGGGGCGGGAACTGGAACAGCAGCGGTCCCGCGGCTGCGCCCAGACCTTCGCAGGCGGGACCGACGAACTGTTCGGCGGCATAGGCCGCATCGAGGAAATGCCGGTTCGGACCGCCGCGCCCGCCGTCCTCGCCGTGCTGCCACGGCCCGGTTACCGTCCCCGGCGCCCGGACGAGGAAACGGAATCCCTCCGGCACCTGCGCGGCATGGGCGGCGTACTGGCGCGCACTCAGCGGCGCATGAAAGCTGCGGTCGATGCCGGCGGCGCGGAACAGGGGATGCTGGGCATAAGCCTGCAGACCGTGGCGCGCGAGGTCGCCGGGCGACGGCGCATCAGCCCAGACCGTGCCGCGCCAGCCGGGGAAATGCCAGGACGACGTGCCCAGCCGCACGCCTGCAGGCAACTGCCGGGCGAGGTCGCGCACCTCCGGCGTCACCGGTGCGGCGGCGATGGCCACCGTCCGGCGCGCGGCGGCGCGCGCCTCAGCGTCGAACAGGGACAGCTGTCTGGACATGGCGGCGGGCGGCCTCGGGGCTTGCGATCCTGCTGTCACCGAGCGACGACGCCGGCGCGTCCTTGCGTGGATCGCATATGTTGCAGATACACAATTCAAATTCCCCGTTTAGGTCATTGATTTGTTTCTGCTCTTGCGCCGCAGGCGAGTTCCCGGGAGGCGGCGGGCGAGGGAAGCCTATTGTGCTGCGACTCGGCCGCAGATACAAACGGTACGCATTTCGCCTGCCGGACCGTCCGATCGCACTTGAAAATTCGCATGCCGTACCCTCTGGTTTTCCCTCTGGAAAACGTTGACAAAGGCTTTTTCCCTCGGCATCCTCTCGTCACCGTGCGCTATCACGGAAAAGCAGACGAACCTGAATCAGCTGAATTACCTGACCAACCTGACCAACCGGTCCTATCCGGACACAACGGGAGAACACTCGATGGCTGCAAAGAAAAAAGCTACCAAGAAACCCGCCGCTAAGAAAAAGAAAGCCGGCGCGAAACGCAAACCCAATGCCGCGTTCATGAAGGCCATGCAACCGAGCGCCGCGCTCGGTGCGGTGATCGGCAACAGCGCGATGCCGCGCACCGAAGTCACCAAGAAAATCTGGGCCTACATCAAGAAGCACGGCCTGCAGGACAGCAAGAACCGCCGCAACATCAACGCCGACGAGAAGCTGAAAGACGTCTTCGGCGGCAAGAAGCAGGTGTCGATGTTCGAGATGACCAAGCTGGTCAACAAGCACCTGAAATAAACCGCAGCGATTGCGGATTGTCGACGGGGCGCCTCTGGCGCCCCGTTTGCTTTTGCGGGTCTGCCGCGGTGTTCAGCGCCGGCTGACGAAGAGCGCACCGGCGAGCAGCACGCCGGCCATCGTCCAGAACACCGGTGTCATGCCGAGCGAAGCGCCGACGGCGCCGAACAGCAGCGGCATGCCGGCCTGGGTCAGATTCAGCAGGAAGGTGCGCACGCCCACCACCTCGCCGCCGCGTCCCGGCGGCGCCGTGTTGTAGAGCACCGACATGATCATCGGCTGGGTGCCGCCGATGGCAAGTCCGATGACGAAGGCCACCGCCATCAGCAGCGGCGCACTGCCGATCAGCGGGAACACCGCCATCGCCGTCCCGGTGGCGACCATGCCGCCGATCAGCAGCGGCCATTCGCGCAGACGGTGCACGACCAGCGGCAGCACCAGCCGTACCGCGAAAATCGCCGCCCCGAAGCAGCCGAGGATCAGGCCGATGGTCGATGCCGACAGGCCCAGCCGCGTGCCGTGGATCGGCGTGACGAAGGTGAACAGGTCCCAGGCCATCGACAGTGCCGCGCTGGCGACGAAGGCGCGGCGCAGGTTGCGGATGCGGAACAGGTCGCCCAGGCGCCTGGGCGCGGCGCCCTCTGCCGGCGCCGGATGTGACGGCAGCCGTATCGGTCGCCACAGCAGCAGCGCGATGCCGGCGACCACGCTTGTGGCAAGCAGCACGAAGGTCAGGCGGTGGCCGACGAAATCGATGGCGAAGCCGGAGATCACCGGCCCGAGGAACCCCGAAGTGGAGAAGGCCAGCGCCAGCAGGCTGAAATTGCGCGCGCGGTCTTCCGGCGTGCCGAGCAGGCCGGCGGCCTGGTTGACGCAGATGTGTACCAGCATGAATCCGCTGCCAGCCAGCGCGCTGGCGACGAACAGCGCTTCCAGGCGCGGCAGGGCCGCCACCAGCAGCAGTGCGCCGAGTACCGCGCCGGCGCCGATCAGCAGCGGCAGGCGCACGCCGATGCGGTCGATGGTGCGTCCCCAGCCCACCGCGAACAGCAGCGGCACCGCCGCCAGCAGCGAAATCAGCACGCCCACCGCCAGCGTCGATGCCTGCAGATGCAGCGCGAACAGCGACAGCGTGACGCGGATGCCGGCGAAGGCGAGGTGCAGCAGCACCGTCAGCAGCAGCACGAAACGGATGCCGGCACCGGTCATGCCGCAGCTTCCTGCCGCGACCGCCACGACACCATCGCCACGCCGAGGCAGGTCACCGCGATGCCGGCGAGCGAGATCGCCGAAGGCACTACGCCGAACAGCAGCAGCTCCAGCGCCACCGCGAATATCGGCGTCAGGTAGATCAGGCTGGTGACGCGCGTCGCCTGTCCGCGGCGCATCAGCGTGTGCAGTGCGTTGACCGCAAGGAAGGATGCGCCGATCACCAGAAACACGATTGCCCCGGCCAGCGCCCACGACCAGCGCACGGAGGCGCCCTCGACCAGCCAGGCCAGCGGCGCAAGCACGACCAGCGAGCCGGCAAACTGCAACAGTGCCGCCGCACGCAGGTCGGAGTCGGGGCACCAGCGACGCTGGTAAAGCGTGCCCGCGGTGACCCCCGCCAGCGAAATCGTCACTGCGAGCAGCGCGCCCGCGGTCGCCTCGCGCACGTCGATCTTGTGCCAGACGATCAGCGTCACGCCGGCGAGCCCGATGGCGATGCCCGCCCATTGCCTCGCACCGACCCGCTCGCCCATCCAGCGTCCGGCGATCACCGCGGTCAGCAGCGGCTGCACCGACAGCAGCACCGCAGTGATGCCCGCCGACATGCCGAGGTACTGCGTGTAGTGGCTGCCGCCGAGGTGCACGGCATGCATCAGCAGCCCGGCGACCACCAGGTGCCCGGCTTCGCGGCGGCTCGCCGGCCAGCGCGGGCGCAGGACCAGCAGCAGCGGCACCAGGCAGATCAGGCCGAAGGTGAAACGCAGAGACAGGAAGGTGAACGGCGCGGCGTGCTGCAGGCCGAGCTTGGTGGCGAGAAAACCGGAGCCCCAGACCGTGACGAAGTACCACGCCAGCAGGGATTCGTAGCTGCGTGTGGAGAGCGGTGCGGGCAAGGTCGGCGGGCGGCGGAAAAGTGCCCCGAGTATAGCGCCCCCTTGCCCGGGCGCCGGCAGATCAGGGCGCCAGCCGGCGCAGCGACCAGCGTTCGCCGTCGCGCACGTAGAGCAGGCGGTCGTGCAGCCGGTTGGGCCGGCCCTGCCAGAACTCGACCGTGGCCGGGCGCAGCCGGTAGCCGCCCCAGTGCGGCGGCCGCTGCGCGGCCTCGCCGTGGGCATTGGCGGCGGCGGCGAATTTTTCCTCGAGCACGGTGCGGCTGGCGACGATCTCGCTCTGCGGCGAGGCGATCGCCGCATGGCGGCTGCCCAGCGGCCGGCTGGCGAAATAGTCGTCGGATTCGGCGGCGCTGACCTGCTCGATACCGCCCTCGACGCGTACTTCGCGCTCCAGTTCAGCCCAGTGGAAGAGCAGCGCTGCGCGCGGGTTTTCGGCGAGTTCGCGTCCCTTGCGGCTGCGGTAGTTCGTGTAAAACACGAAGCCCCCGCGGTCGAAGCCTTTCAGCAGCACGATGCGCGCCGACGGCGCGCCGCCCGCAGCCGCCGTGGCCAGCGTCATCGCGTTGGGCAGCGGCAGTTCGGCGCGCAGCGCCTCATCGAACCAGCGCTGGAACTGCGTGCAGGGATCGGCGGCGACATCGGCCTCGTCGAGACTTTCGCCCATGTATTCGCGGCGCAGCGAGGCTATGCTCAAGGGGGCTCCGGCTTCAAATCGGGTTGAAGGGTGATTTTAACGCTCGGGCAGCGGGATGAACTCGGTCT
Source organism: Burkholderiales bacterium (assembly GCA_022843705.1). Taxonomy (GTDB): domain Bacteria; phylum Pseudomonadota; class Gammaproteobacteria; order Burkholderiales; family SG8-41. The sequence goes on along the minus strand of JALHND010000005.1, from coordinate 26,143 downwards.
CGTCGGGGACCCGCGGGAAACGCTGCTCGCGCCAGCGCGTGCGCGCCTCCTCGATCAGCTCGCGGCTGCTGGCGACAAAATTCCAGTGAATGAAGCGGTCGCCGTCCAGCGGCGCGCCGCCGAATACCATCAGCCGTGCCGGTCCCGGACAGGCAATGGCGACCGGTGCGCCGGGTTCGAGCACCGCGACCGTGTATTGCGCCACCGGGCTGCCGTCCGCCGTGACTTCACCGTCAACAACATAGATGGCGCGTTCTTCATGTTCCGCCGGAATCTCGAACTGCGCCGCCGCACGCGCGGTCACCGCGCCGTAGAACATCGGCGAGAAGGTTTTTACCGGCGATTGCTTCCCCCACCCGGTGCCGGCAATGAGCCGCAATTCCACGTCCGGCCATTGCAGCACCGGCAAGCTTGCTTTCGGGTGGTGTGTGAACGCCGGCTCGGTGCGTTCGTCGGCCTGCGGCAGGGCGATCCAGGTCTGGATGCCGTGCAGGCCGCGCGCCCGGCCACGCTCCTGGTCGGGGCTGCGTTCCGAGTGCACGATGCCGTGGCCGGCGGTCATCCAGTTGACGTCGCCGGGCGTGATGCGCTGTTCGCAGCCGAGGCTGTCACGGTGCATGATCGCGCCGTCGAACAGGTAGGTGACCGTGGCGAGACCGATGTGCGGATGCGGCCGTACGTCGATGCCCTCGCCGGGCCGGAACTGCGCCGGCCCCATGTGATCGAAAAAGATGAAGGGGCCGACCATCTTCTGCGCGGCGGACGGCAGCAGGCGGCGCACGGCGAGCCCGTCGATGTCCTTGACGTGGGGTTTGAGCGTGTTGCGGATCATCGATGGCTCCGGTGGAGGGGTTAGTTTTTTTCCGGAGCAGCGGGAGCGCGGCGGAAACGGGCGCTGTCGTCACCGGCCGAGAGGATCAGCTGGTCACCCTCGACGCGGAAATAGGGTTTGCTGCCGAGCAGTTTGAAATACCGCCCCTCGAAGGCCCCCAGAGGTTCCGGACAGGCACGGCGGGTTGCCGCCAGCGGTGAAACCGCCAGCCGTCCATCGACCGATTCAACGCTGCCGTTGCCGGTGTTGCAGCCACTGAATGCGGAAATCCGGCCGTTGCCGAACTGCAGTGTCGCCCGCGGCAGGCCCGGCATGCGGCCGCCGTCGATGAAGCTGGACGTGGTCAGTTCCCAGCGGCCCACGGGCAGGGGGATCGGCTTGTCGACGGTGGCGCAGGAGGCAAGCAGCGCGGCCGCCAGTGCGGCAAGGGTGAATCTGAAAAACGAGGACATGGCATCGGGATCGCTGTTGCGGGACAGCCGATTATAGACCGCGCCCATTGCCGCAGAGCCGCTGTTGTCCTTGCCGCGGCAACTGTCCGGAACATAACCGGGATCCGGGTGTTCAGCGTGCGCCAGCCGCCTCGAGAATGCGGACGATGTCGCGGTAGCCGCGCTGGCGCGCATGCGCGAGGGGCGTTATCCCGTCGCGGTCTGTCCTGTTGACATCGGCCCCGTGCTCCACGAGCAGGCGCACGATCGCGGTGTGCCTTGCACCGCCGTCGCCGAGGATCACCGCCTCGATCAGTGCCGTCCAGCCGAAGCGGTTGACGTGGTTGATGTCGATCGGTGTTTTCAGCAGTTCGCGCACCACCTCGACATGCCCGTAGTGAGAGGCCGGTATCAAAGCCGTACCGCCGTACTGGTTCAGGGTGCGCACATCGGCGCCGTGTTTGAGCGTGAGCCGCAGGATTTCGGTGTGGCCGTAAACCGCGGCGACCATGAACGCGGTGCGACCGATCGTGTCGCGCACATTGGGGCTGGCTCCGGCCTCCAGCAGCAGGCGCGCGGCCGCGACCTGGTTGCCATAAGCGGCGGCGACCAGCGCAGTGCGGCCGTCGCTGTCGCGTGCGAGCAGCGAGGCGCCTTCCTTGAGCAATTGGCGCACCGCGGCCGTGTCGCCGCGCTCCGCCGCGGCAATCAGTGCCGAGTCGCGGCCGGCATCCTGTGCGAAAGCAGTCGCGGCTGCCAGCAGCAGCGCGGCCAGCAGGACACGCCGTTTCATGCGCTGCGCTCCCGCAGAAATTCGCCGAGGATGCGTGCAGTATGCGAGCGTGCCGCTTTCTTCACCACCCGCGCCGGCGGTCCCTCGGCGACGATGCGTCCGCCGCCGTCGCCGCCTTCGGGACCGAGGTCGATGATCCAGTCGGCTTCGGCCATCACGTCGAGGTTGTGCTCGATCACCACCACCGAGTTGCCGGCATCGACCAGCCGGTGCAGCACATGAACCAGTTTTTCGACGTCGGCCATGTGCAGGCCCACCGTCGGTTCGTCGAGCACGTACAGTGTATGTTTCTGCGCACCGCCGCGGCCGGGACGCGCGCCGGCGTCTGCCCTCATCCCTGACCCTTCTCCCGGAGGGAGAAGGTAAACATCTGCCTCCCCTCTCCCCTCGGGAGAGGGGCCGGAGGTGAGGGACGGCTTTACCTTGGCCAGTTCGGTGACCAGCTTGATGCGCTGGGCCTCGCCGCCGGACAGTGTCGGGCTTTGCTGGCCCAGCGTCAGGTAACCCAGACCGACGTCCTGCAGCAGGCGCAGCGCGTGGTGGATCTGCGGATGCGCGGCAAAGAATTCGACGGCCTCGTCGATGCTCAGCGCCAGCACCTCGCCGATTGACTTGCCCTTGAACTGCACGCTCAGCGTTTCGGCGTCGAAGCGCTGGCCGCCGCAGGCGTCGCAGGGCACTTTGACGTCGGGCAGGAAACTCATTTCGATTTTTTGCACGCCCTGACCTTCGCAGGCTTCGCAGCGGCCGCCCCTGGTGTTGAAGGAAAAACGGCTAGCGCTGTAGCCGCGCATGCGTGCATCCGGCGCCTCGGCGTACAGCCGGCGGATGTTGTCCCAGAACCCGACATAGGTTGCCGGACAGGAACGCGGTGTCTTGCCGATCGGGGTCTGGTCAACCTCGAGCACGCGGCCAACGGCCTGCCACCCTGCAATGCCATCACAACCTGTTGTTTTAATTGATATTTTTTTGCGATCACCAACAAGGCGCAGGAGGTTGGCATGCAGCACGTCGCGCGCCAGCGTCGATTTGCCGGAGCCCGACACGCCGGTCACCACGGTGAGGCGGCCCAGCGGCACCCTTGCATCAACGCGCCGCAGGTTGTGCAGCCGCGCGCCGCGAATCATCAGTGATGGCGTCTGCGCGTCGACCCTGCGCGGCGGATGCAGCGGATGACGCAGGGGCTGCGCCAGCAGGCGCCCGGTCACCGACTGCGGATTGGCCTGCAGTTCGGCGGCAGTACCGGCAGCGACCACTGCGCCACCCAGCCGTCCCGCGCCGGGGCCGAGGTCGATCACGTGGTCTGCGCGGCGGATGGTGTCTTCGTCGTGTTCGACCACGATCAGGGTATTGCCCTTGGTCTGCAGCTTCGCCAGGGTGTCGAGCAGGATGCGGTTGTCGCGCGGATGCAGGCCGATGGTCGGCTCGTCGAGGATGTAGGCGACGCCGCGCAGGTTGGAGCCCAGCTGAGCCGCCAGCCGGATGCGCTGGGCCTCGCCGCCCGACAGCGTCGGCGCCGCGCGGTCGAGCGCGAGGTAGCCGAGGCCGACCTCGTCGAGGAAACCCAGCCGGCTGCGGATTTCGGCGACGATGTCGCGTGCGATCGCCGCTTCGCGACCACTGAAGGAGACGCCGGTGAATTCGCGTGCCAGCTTTGCCACCGGCAGCGCCGCGAGCTCGGCAATCGAACGCTTGCGGTAACGAACCGCGAGCGCCACCGGATTCAGCCGCCTGCCGTGGCAGTCGGGACAGGGCTCGTCGATTTCCAGCCAGTTGAGCCAGGAATCGAGCACATGTTCCTCGGTGCCGGTTTTCTCGCGCTCCTCGTCCCAGTCGACCTTCTCCAGCGACAGTCCGGTGCCGAAACAGGTTGCGCACCAGCCGTGTTTCGAGTTGTACGAAAACAGCCGCGGGTCGAGCTCGGCAAAACTGCGGTTGCAGCAGGGGCAGGCGCGATTGACCGAATACACCTGCTCGGTGAAGCGGACCAGCCGCGGATTCTTTTTGGCCATCGCCGCGGCCAGTGTGTCGAGCCCGCCGAGCACATGCACGATGCCCTTGCCGTGTTCGAGTGCGGCGGCGAGGCCGGTGCGCAGTTCCGCCTCGTTCTCGGGTTTGACGCGGATGTCGGCGACCGGCAGCTCGATACTGTGTTCCTGGAAGCGCGCCAGCCGCGGCCACGGCGAAGTCGGAATGAATTCGCCGTCGACGCGCAGGTGGGTATGACCCTTGCCCGCAGCCCATTTCGCGAGGTCGGTGTAGTAACCCTTGCGGCTGACCACCAGCGGCGCGAGCAGGCCGATGCGGTCGCCGCGGTTCTGCTTCAGGATGCGTGCCGCGATCTGCTCGATGCTCTGCGGCTCGATCGCGACGTCGCAGTCCGGGCAGTACTGGGTGCCGAGCTTGACGTAGAGCAGGCGCAGGAAATGGTAGATCTCGGTCAGCGTCGCCACCGTGCTGCGGCGGCCGCCGCGGCTGGTGCGCTGCTCGATCGCCACCGTCGGCGGGATGCCGTAGATCGCGTCGACGTCGGGTCGCGCCGCCGCCTGCACGAACTGGCGCGCGTAGGCGTTCAGCGATTCGAGGTAGCGGCGCTGGCCTTCGGCGAACACGATGTCGAAGGCGAGCGTCGACTTGCCCGAGCCGGACACGCCGGTGACGACGGTGAATTTCCCCCGCGGGATGTCGACGCTGATGTTTTTCAGGTTGTGCTCGCGGGCGTGGCTGACGCTGATCGCGTTGCCGTGGCGCGCGACGGATTGCGGCAGCGCAGCCGGAGCGGCCGGCGGGGCGCCGAGCGCGGCGGCGTATTCGCGCAGTGCGCGACCGGTGTGCGAGGCGTCGTGGGCCGCCACCGCATCCGGCGTGCCGCAGCAGACCACCGCGCCGCCGGCATCTCCGCCTTCGGGGCCGAGGTCGACGATCCAGTCGGCGGCGCGCACGACGTCGAGGTTGTGCTCGATGACGATCAGCGAATGCCCGGCCGCCAGCAGCTTGCGGAAGGCGCGCAGCAGCTTGCGCACGTCGTCGAAATGCAGGCCGGTGGTCGGCTCGTCGAACAGGAACAGCGTGCCCCTGCCGCCGACCGCATTGCGGCCGGCCTGCGCCGCCTCGGCGAGAAAGCCGGCGAGCTTGAGCCGCTGCGCTTCGCCGCCGGACAGCGTCGGCACCGGCTGGCCCAGCTTCAGGTAATCGAGGCCGACGTCGGTGAGCGGCTGCAGCGCGCGGGCAATGTCCGGCGCATGGTTGAAGAAGGCCAGTGCATCGGCGACCGTCATTTCCAGAACGTCGGCAATCGATTGTCCGCCGACCGTGATCTCCAGCACTTCCGCGCGGTAGCGCCGGCCGTCGCAATCGGGGCAGCGCAGGTAGACGTCGGACAGGAACTGCATTTCGACATGCTCGAAGCCGTTGCCGCTGCAGGTCGGGCAGCGGCCGGTGCCGGAGTTGAAACTGAAAGTGCCGCTGGTGTAGCCGCGCGACTGCGCCAGCGGCGCCGTCGCGAAACGGCTGCGGATGGCGTCGAAGGCGCCGACGTAACTCGCCGGGTTCGAGCGCGTGGTGCGGCCGATCGAGGACTGGTCGACCATCATCACGTCGCCGATGAGATCGGCACCGTAGAGGCCGTCGTGAGTGCCCGGCGTCTCTGTCGGTTTGCCCAGTTTCTTGCGCAGCGCCGCGTAGAGCACGTCCTGCAGCAGTGTCGACTTGCCCGAGCCGGAGACGCCGGTGACGCAGACCAGGCGCTGCAGCGGGAAATCGACATCGACGTTTTTCAGGTTGTGTTCGGTGACACCACGCAGCCGCAGCAGCGGCGTGTTTTTTGTCGGCGGCCGCGGCGCTTCCGCCGGCGCCGCGTGCACGGCCCCGGACAGATAGCGCCCGGTCAGCGAATCCGCCTTGCGCATGATCCCTGCCGGTGTGTCGAAGCCGACGATGCTGCCGCCTTTCGAGCCGGGGCCGGGGCCGATGTCGAGCAGGCGGTCGGCGGCGAGCATCACCTGCGGGTCGTGCTCGACCACCACCAGCGAGTTGCCGGCGTCACGCAGCCGGTGCATGACGCCGATCACGCGGCCCATGTCGCGCGGATGCAGGCCGATCGAGGGCTCGTCCAGCACGAACAGCGTGTTGACCAGCGAGGTGCCCAGCGCGGTGGTCAGGTTGATCCGCTGCACCTCGCCGCCGGACAGCGTCCGCGACTGGCGGTCCAGCGTGAGATAACCCAGGCCGACCCGGTTCAGGTAATCGAGCCGGGTGCGGATCTCGCCGACCAGCATGTCGGTCGCCTCGTCCAGCGGCGCCGGCAGTTCCAGTGCCTCGAACAGCGTCTTCGTGCGTTCCAGCGGCAGCAGCATCACGTCGTGCACGGTCAGGCCGGGCAGGGCCTGGAGTTGTTCTTCGCTGAACTTCACGCCGTGGGGCTTGTAACGCGCACGCCGGTGTTCGCCATGACCCAGCGCAGTTTCGGCGTTTTCCGCGGAGCCGATGCGCCACAGCAGTGCGTCGGTTTTCAGTCGCGCGCCGCCGCAGGCCGTGCATTCGGTGTAGGCGCGGTACTTCGACAGCAGCACCCGCACATGCATCTTGTAGGCCTTGGTTTCCAGCCACTTGAAGAAGCGGCCGACGCCGTACCAGGTGCCCGGCCAGGACTTGCGCCAGTTTTCCCATTCCGGCTCGCCCTCGAGCACCCAGTGTTTTTCCTTTGCCGACAGCTCGCGCCAGGGCTTGTCGACCGGGATGCCGCGCAGCCGTGCGTACTTCATCAGGTCATCCTGGCATTCCTTGTTTGAAGGCGTCTGCCAGGGCTTCACCGCGCCGTCGCGCAGCGATTTCGACTCATCGGGAATCACCAGGCCGAAATCAAGGCCGATCACGCGGCCGAAGCCGCGGCAGGTCTCGCAGGCGCCCATCGGCGAGTTGAAGGAGAACAGGCTCGGGTTCGGCTCGGCGTAATGGATGTCGCATTCCGCGCAGTGCAGGTCGGCGGAGTAGCGCCATACCGTGCCGCTGCTGACGCCGGCGTCATCCGCGGCCAGCAGATGCACGTTGACCCGGCCCTGGCCGACCTTCAGCGCGGCTTCCAGCGCCTCGATGACCCGCGCGCGTTCGGCGCCGCCCATGCGCAGCCGGTCCTGCACGACCTCGAAACCATCCGCGGCTTCGCTCAGGAACCGCGTATAGCCCTGTACGGCGAGCAGCGACTTCACTTCCTCCGCCTTGAAGTTTGCCGGCACCGCCACCGGGAAGGCGATTGCCAGCCGCGGATTACCGGCTTCCTGCGCCCGCGCCTGCAGCGAAGCAAAGATCGTTTGCGGTGTGTCGCGCGCCACCTTCGCACCGCAGCCGCGGCAATACAGATGCGCCGCGCGCGCGAACAGCAGCTTCAGGTGGTCGTTGAGTTCGGTCATCGTGCCCACGGTCGAGCGCGAGGTGCGCACCGGGTTGACCTGGTCGATTGCGATTGCCGGCGGGATGCCGTCGATGCGGTCGACCTGCGGCCGGTCCTGGCGGTCGAGGAACTGGCGCGCGTAGGGCGAGAAGGTCTCGACGTAGCGGCGCTGGCCCTCGGCGTAGAGCGTGTCGAACACCAGCGAGGACTTGCCGCTGCCGGAAACGCCGGTGACTACCACCAACTCGTTCAGCGGGATGTCCAGTGACAGGTTTTTCAGATTATTCTGGCGCGCGCCGCGGATGATGATGGCTTCGCGTGTCTGGGATGCGGGGGTGTCAGGCATGGTGTCCGGGGAAGGAAAGTGCGGGTGCGGCGCTTGGGCCGCAGGGAACCGGGATTCTACCGGTCGCCGGTGTAAGATTTGCGGCAACAGGGGGGAGGTTTTGATGAAGGCCATGTTGCTGAAGGGGAAAAACCAGCCGCTTGTACCGGACACGGTGCCGGACCCTGTGCCCGGTCCCGGCGAGGCGGTGGCCCGTGTGCTGGCCTGTGGTGCCGGGCTGACCATTCATCATGCACGCGCGGGACGGGTGCCGCTGCAGTATCCGCGCATCCTCGGCCACGAGATCACCGCTGAAATCGTCGCCACCGGCCCCGGCGTGCAGGGGCTCAAGGCCGGCGACGGCGTGACCGCCTACTTTTACCTGACCTGCGGCCATTGTTACTGGTGCCGCATCGGCCGCGAAACGCTCTGCGACAACTTCGGCGGGTTCGTCGGTCGCGAGTGTGATGGTGGTTATGCGGAGTACATAAAACTTCCCGCCGAAAACTTCATCCCTCTGCCCGAAGGCCTGGACTGGAAAAAACGGCCCGCGGAATGCGGCGTGATCTGTGATGCCATTGCCACGCCGCTGAAGGTCACGCGCAAGGCCCGGGTGATGCCGACCGACACCGTGGCCGTGATCGGCGCGGGCGGCGGCCTTGGCGTGCACATGCTGATGGTGTCGCGCTGGGCTCATGCGCGCAAGGTCATCGCCGTGGACACCCGGGCGGCCAAGTTCGAAACCTGCCTCAAATGCGGTGCCGACGCCGTCATTGACGCCTCCGACGGCCGGGTTGGCGGGCAATTGCTCGAGCTGACCGCCGGACGCGGCGTCGATGTCGTTTTCGACTTCGTCTGCAGCAGGCAGAGCATTGAATCGGCGATCAGCGGACTCAACAAGGGTGGGCGGCTGGTTCTGCTGGCCGGCCACAGCGAGCGTTTCGATGCCGACGGGCCGGCGATCATGCGCAAGGAAATCGAGGTCATGGGCAGCCGTTACGCGACGAAGCAGGAGGTGGTTGAATCGCTGGAACTGGTTGCGCGCGGCGACATCTGGCCGCTGGTGACCGAGAAGCTGCCGCTGGCCGAAGCCGAGACGCTGCACCGGCGGCTGGAGACGGGTTCGATCACCGGCAGGGCGGCGCTGATGATCGGGGCCGATTGACCATTGATGCCGGTGTCTGTTCCGGACATATCACCAAATTGTGGACGGCATCAAGGTGCAGGGCGTCGCGAGGCGTAATATCTGCACGACGCATCAGGGGGCAGGTCATGAAACGCCACTATCCGCTTCACATCCAGATTTCGACGCTGTTTCTGGTGCTGCTGCTGGTCGTTGGCGGCTCGCTGGCCGGCATCAGCTACAAGACTTCACGCGACATGCTGGAGTCCTCCGCCGAGGACCTGACGCTGCGCATCAGCCGCGAAATCCAGGGCGACCTCCAGCGCCTCATCGAGCCCGCTGAAATGGCCGTCGGCATGCTGAGTTACGACCGGCTGACCCGGGCCGAGTCGCTGCGCGAGCGCATGGAGCAGCTGGACATGCTTCGCGGCGTTCTCGACCGGGCACCGGCACTGTCGTCGCTGTATGTCGGATACGGCAGCGGCGACTTCTTTTTCGTGCGCCGCCTGCGCGGCGACGCCGACCGCGAGCTGTTCAAGGCGCCGCCGAACACCCGTTACATGGTGCAGAGCATCGAGCGCGGCGGCGGCAGCGGCGAGCGCGGCAGCTACATTTACCTCGGCAACGCGATGGAGGTGCTGCGCCGGGAAGACAGGCCGGATTATCCTGCCGCCTACGATCCGCGCACCCGCGGCTGGTTCAACGACGCATTTTCGTCGCCGACCGCGGTTCGCACGCCGCCGTATCTGTTTTTCTCCAGCCGCAAGGTCGGACTGACGCTGGCCACCCGTTCCAACCTCGGTTTTGGCGTCATCGGCGCCGACATCGAACTCGACACCCTGGGCGAGCGCCTGGCACGGCAGAAAGTGACACCGGGCACCCAGATCGCGCTGGTGAACGCCGACGGATACCTGATTGCACATGAAGATGTCAGCCGGCTGGTCACCGTGGGTTCCGGGACGGATGCAAAGCCCGCATTGACCCGGTTGCAAGATTCAGGGCTTCCCGCCCTGCAACAGCTTGCACCCCGCATCGCCTCCATGAAGGGCTTGGATCCGTTGCGCCTGCAACTGCAGGTCGATGGCGCTGACTGGCGGGTGGCGATCAAACCCTTGGTGGTCGAGGGCGGCCGGCCGTTGTACCTGGTCAGCGCGATACCCAATGACGAGTTGCTGTCCGCCGCCAACAAGCAGCGTTCCACTGCGCTGTTGATCATGGCGTTGATCATCGCCTTTGCGGTGCCCGTGGTCTGGCTGCTGGCCCGGGCGGTGGCGCGGCCGCTGAACGCACTGGCTGCCGAAGCGGATGCCATCCGCCATTTCGATTTTTCGAAGCCCTCGACGGTCAGCTCGGTGGTCGAGGAGGTCGATCAGCTGGCGGTGACGATGGAGGGCATGAAGCTGGCGATCCGCCGCTTCCTCGACATCAGCCTGGTGATCGCTGCGGAAAAGGATATCGACCGCCTGCTGCCCATGCTGCTCACCGAAATCATGTCGGCCGCGGACGCCGACGTGGCCGTGCTCTATCTCGGCAATGATGGCCGGCTGCTGCCGGTGGCGATGCGTGATGCCCACGGCGCCGCCGCCGATGCCGACCTGCCGGAGCTCGTTCCCGGTGCCGCCGGTCCGCTGGTCGATGCGGCCCTGCAGTCCGGCACGGCGCGCGCGGCGCCGCTGCAGGATGCCGACCTTGCCGGCATGGGCGCCAGTGACCCTTTCGCCGCGCTGGGCGCCCTGCAGGGCGTGGCCATGCCGCTGCTGAACCGCCAGCGCGAACTGGTCGGCCTGATGCTGTTGCGGCGGCGCACCGTGATCAAGGACGCCCAGCTGTCCTTTGTGCAGGCGATGTCGGGGCTTTATGCCGGTGTACTCGAGACCCGCGAACTGATCCGCGCGCAGAAGGAACTGTTCGAGGCTTTCATCCGGCTGATCGCCGGTGCGATCGACGCCAAGAGTCCGTACACGGGCGGGCATTGCGAACGTGTGCCGGAACTGACCAAGATGCTGGCTGCCGCAGCCTGCGCCCAGACCGAAGGGCCGTTCCGCGATTTCCGGCTTGATGAGCAGGACTGGGAAGCCGTGCATGTCGCGTCCTGGCTGCATGACTGCGGCAAGGTCACCACGCCGGAGTACATCGTCGACAAGGCCACCAAGCTGGAGACGATTTACGACCGCATCCATGAAGTACGCACCCGCTTCGAGGTGCTCAAGCGCGATGCCGAGATCGCCTGCCTGAAGGCGGTGGCCGCCGGAGAACCCGAACCCGCAGCCCTTGCGCGGCTGACGGCAGAACTCAAGCAGCTCGATGACGATTTTGCCTTTGTCGCCGCCTGCAACGAGGGCGGCGAGTTCATGGCGCCCGAAAAGATCGAACGCCTGAAGGCCATCGGGCAGCGCAGCTGGATGCGCACCCTCGATGACCGCATCGGCATTGCCCACGAGGAAAAGGCGCGCAAGGAGCGTACGCCCGCGCGCGCGCTGCCGGTCGCCGAAACCCTGCTCGCCGACAAGCCCGAACACCTGTTCGAGCGCCGCCCCCAGGACCGCATGCCGGAGGACAACCCCTGGGGGTTCCGCATGGCGGTGCCGGAACTGCTGTACAACAAGGGCGAGCTCTACAACCTGTCGGTGGCGCGCGGCACGCTGTCCGAGGAAGAGCGCTACAAGATCAACGAGCATATCGTGCAGACGCTGGTCATGCTGACCCAGCTGCCGTTTCCGAAACACCTGCGCAGCGTCCCGGAGATTGCCGGCGGCCATCACGAGAAGATGGACGGCAGCGGTTATCCCAAGCGGCTGACCCGCGACGAAATGGGCCCGGTGGCGCGGATGATGGCGATTGCCGACATCTTCGAGGCGCTCACCGCCGTCGACCGTCCGTACAAAAAGGGCAAGAAGCTGTCGGAGGCGCTGAAGATCATGTCCTTCATGAACAAGGACCGGCACATCGACCCCGAGCTGTTCGCACTGTTCCTGCGCTCCGGTGTTTATCGCGAGTACGCGCAGCGCTTCATGCGGCCGGAGCAGATCGACGAGGTGGATATCAGCCAGTATCTCGGCAAAACGTCCGCCTGAAGGAGGGCCGCGTCCGCGGCATCCGGTCCATCAGCATATTCAGATGCATGGCTACCGGGTGTCATCCGGATGCCGGTACTCATATGCTGGGCTTTGCCGGTAAATGTCCGGGACGTTGCGGTTTACAATGGCGCACCCGCAGGGCATCCAGGCGGGATGAAACACCGCAATCACTCCCTGTTCGCGCCGCCGCAAGCTCCGCGTGACACCCAGCATCGAAAGGTCCAGCCATGAAATTTCCGCGTATCTCCGCACTGGCGCTGCTCGCCGCCGTTTTCCCGCTCGCAGCCAATGCCCAGGGTTACCCCGACAAGGCGGTGCGCGTCATCGTGCCGTTTCCCGCAGGCGGCGCCGCCGACATCGTCGCCCGCCATTTCACCACCCGCCTGTCGCCGCTGATCGGCCAGCAGGTCATCGTCGACAACCGCGGCGGCGCCGGCGGCATGATCGGCGGCGAGGTCGCCTCGCGTGCCGCCGCTGACGGTTACACGCTGCTGTTTGCCTCCTCGAGCGTGCTCTCGATCAACCCCCATCTCGGCGCCAAGGCGCCGTATGACGTGCTGACCAGCTTCACGCCCATCGTCAAGATCGGCGACGCGCCGAACGTGATGACCGTCCACCCCTCGGTGCCGGTCAGCACGGTGAAGGCCTTCATCACGCTGGCGAAATCGAAACCCGGCGCGCTGGCCTATGCCTCCAACGGTGCGGGCACGCTGAGCCACCTCACCGGGGAGCTGTTCTCGCAGCGCGCCGGCGTCAGCATGCTGCACGTGCCGTACAAGGGTGCCGCGCCCGCCACCATTGACACCGTCGCCGGCAATGTCTCGGTGTTGTTCGCTGCTTATCCCAGCGTGTCGGCGCAGGTGCGCGCAGGACGACTGAAGGCGCTGGCGGTGACCAGTGCGAAACGCATCGCCATCGCGCCGGAACTGCCCACGGTCGCCGAAACGATCAAGGGTTTCGAATCCAGCCAGTGGTGGGGGCTCTATGGCCCGGCCGGACTGCCCGCCGCGGTGGTCGAGCGGATCAATGCCGCCGGCAACAAGGTGCTGGCCACCGACGACATCAGGAAGGCGCTCGCGCTCGACGGCGCCGTGCCTTCCGGCGGCACCCCCGCGGCGCTGGCCGCGTACCACAAGGCGGATTACGAGAAATGGGGCAAGGTCATCACCACCGGCAAAATCAAGGGTAATTGAGATGGCGGAGAATTCCGCGCCAGGGGCGACCCGGCGTTTCGCCGGTTTTGCCGCCGGGCTCAAGTATGCCGGCCTGCCGCCCGAAGTCCGCGAAGCCCTGACCGTATTCCTGCTCGATTACCTGCGTGTCGCATCACTCGGCCAGCGCATGCCCTGGAGCGCGTGGACGACCAACCTCGCGCGTGAACTCGGCGGCAACGGCCAGTCGACGCTGCTGTTCAGCCAGGACCGCAGCGATCCCGAACGCGCCACCTTCGTCAACGCCACCTACTCCGGCAGCATCGACGCCGATGACGTGCACGTGGGATCGATGCTGCACCCCGGCTGCGTGGTGATCTCCGCGGCGCTGGCGATCGGCGAGGCGCGCCACCAGCACGGCGACCGCATCCTCGCCGCGATTGCCGCCGGTTACGAGAACATGATCCGCATCGGGCTCTCGATCCAGCCCTCGCATTTCCGCCGCGGTTTCCAGAGCACGGCGACCTGCGGCGGTTTCGGCGCGGCGACCGCGGCCGCCTGCCTGATGTTCATGGGCAGTGACCGCACGGCGCGCATTGCCGAAACCCTGGGCCTCGCAGCTTCGTTCAGCGGCGGGCTGACCCAGTTTTATCATTCCGGCTCCACCGTCAAGCGCATCCACGCCGCGCATGCGGCGGGCGAGGGCATGCATGCCGCGCTGCTGGCCGATGCCGGGTTTTCCGGGCCGGCGGACATCCTCGAGGGCAAGGACGGTTTTGCCCGCGCCTATGCCGACGGCCATGATTTCGACCGGGGCCTGGCCGGCATCGGCGAACAGTGGCGCCTGCTCGAAACCGCGATCAAGCCGCATGCCACCAGCGCGCGCGTGCTGTCGGCGATCGAGGCGACCGCCGAACTGTGCCGCGAGCATGGCCTCAACGCGGCCGACATCCGGTCGATCCGCGTCGGCATCCCGAAAATCATCCAGGGCCGCCTCACCGTCGGCGAACCGAAGGACGTCCAGGCCGGGCAGATGAGCCTGCCCTTCTGCATGGCGATGGTGGTGCGCATGGGCCGGGATGCCGCGCCGGGATTCACCATCAACATCGACGATTTCGAGGCCGCGCTGGCCGATCCTGAAACCATGGCGATCTCGAAAGCCATCGACTGCGCGCTGGACGAGGACGCCGAACGTGTCAGCACCGAGCAGTCGGTCGGTGCCAAGGTCAGCTTCACGCTCAAGTCAGGCAAAACCGTCGAAAAATTCGTCGAGGCTCCGAAGGGCAGCGCCTCGCGCCCCTTCAGTCTGGACGACCACGTCGCGCGTTTCCGCGCCGAAATGCTCCGCCGCTTCACGCCGGCCCGGGTTGATGCCCTGCTGGAGGAGGTGCGCAATTTCGCCTCCGCGCGCAATCCCGACCGGCTGATGCTGCTGCTTTCCGGCCGCGACTGAACGGAGAACCCGGACCATGCCCGTGCTGAAACTCGCGGACTGCGAACTCTTCTACCGCGTCGATGACTTCACCGACCCCTGGGCCACGCCGGAAACCGTGCTGATGCTCCACGGCAATGCCGAGAGCAGCCTGTCCTGGTATGCCTGGGTGCCGGTGCTGGCGCGGCATCTGCGCGTGGTGCGCCCCGACATGCGCGGTTACGGCCAATCGACGCCGATGCCGCGCGAGTACGAGTGGAGCTTCGACCAGCTGATCGACGACTACTGCCGGCTGATGGATGAGCTCGGCATCGAGCGCTTTCACCTCGTCGCTGCCAAGATCGGCGGCACCGTTGCCCGCGTGTTTGCCGCGCGCCGGCCGGAGCGCCTGCTGTCGCTGACCGTCGTCGGCACGCCGCAGGCCAAACGCCCCGGCGCCGTGCAGATTCCCGCGCTGATCGAGGAATACGAAACCAGGGGCGCCGAACACTGGGCGCGGCGCACGATGGACGGACGCCTCGGCGAACATTTCCCCGCCGAGGGCGTCGAGTGGTGGACGAAATTCATGGGCCGCGCCCCGGTGTCTTCGCTGATCGGTTTCAACCGCGGCATCAATTACGCCGACATCAGTGCCGAACTGCCGAAGATCAAATGTCCGACGCTGGTCATCACCACCGAGGAAAGCGGCCTCGGCACCGTCGAACGCACCCGCGAATGGCAGCAGCAGATCCCCGATTCGCGGCTGCTGGTGCTGCCCGGCAAGTCGTACCACGTCGCCGCGAGCGATGCCGAAGACTGTGCGCGGGCCACCCTTTCATTCATGCGTGAATCCGGGAACCCATCGCCCGAAATTGCATGAGGGAGCCGTTCAGGAATCAACTGTGGCCGGTTACAGCCCTTGGCAGTGTTTTTCCGGATTGAATTTTATTTTTTACAGTTCCGGCCTTGCAGGACAAACGGGCAATCAAGACGCTGCATAACGCCGGCCACCATTTTTCTCCGGGCGATGTCCGAAGAAATGCGAGTCGGTTGCCCGCAAGTACCGAGGGTGGTCAGGGGCAGGCAAGGCCATCGGTTGCCATCGCCGCGCCGATTTCCACACTGGCCGGGTCAAATTTCGTCAGGTCTGTCAGCTTGTCGAACTTGCCGCGGCCGGCGGTTCCCGCCGCACCAAGGGCTGCATTCGCAGCACCGACCACGCGCTCGATGCGGGAGATCGCTGCCCGCAATTCCGCCTGTGCTTTGTCCGCCTCCAGACGCGCCTTGATGGCCTGTCCGCCATCATTTGCAGCAAGCAGTAGCAGGGCGTTTGCTTCGCCGGCTTTGCCTGCGGGCACCTCCATTTTGCTTATGCAATCCGTGAGCACACCTTTTTTTCCGTCCCTGGTCGCGGTAAGAACGTCATAAATCCTGGTGGTCGCAGATGCGCTGAATTTCTGCTGGACGGCACCGCCGGTAACGGTTCCACGTTTGTCGGCGGCGAGTTTCTCGCGCGCTCGCTCGTAATCCCGGCCGAGGTTTTCGGCCTCGCGCGCAATCGCGGCCGCGACGCGCAAACCGGCGTCCCGCGATTGGCCCAAGGAGGCGGTGGCCTGTGCAGCGGCATCGCTGACTGTCGACGCCACCAGCGGCGAAATTGCCGGAGACAACAGTTTTTTCAACGCATCAAGGCGGCCGCTGGATTCCAGCGTTTTGAGGTCGGTCTGCGACAGCTCCTGCATTGCCCGGGCGCGCAGGATGGCCTGCGAAGCGATGGTCAGGCCGGGATCCTGGATCTCCTTGATCGACTCCTGGGCCTCAATCAGCCCCGTGACCGTCGAACACATGCCGTCGATGTAGACCGCATCCTTGATGGCGGCTTCCATGCTGTATTCACTGATGCCGAGCCGTGCGCGGCGCTCCATGAGTTCCTTGGTGAGGCGGGAGCGATGGAGTTCGATGCCCTGCACGATGACGTGTGCGGCAAGGCTGCTGTAGTAAGACTGGTTGTATTCGGCGCGCAGTCCCGAAAACAGGCCGGCGGCACCGGCCAGGTTGCGTGAACTGTTGACCCCCTGCAGTACTGCGCCGAGAACCCCGGATATCGTCGAGGCCGATCCGAGAAGGAAGTTCACATCGGTTTGCTGCCGCCTCAGGTAAGTCTTGAACACGTTGCAGCGCGAGGTCGAGACGGCAAGGATTTTGTCCTGCACCCCGTTGCGGTGCTGCCGTTTCAATTCGGGTTCAACCGGACTTTCGCGGAACCATGCCAGCGTCAGGTCGTACTTGATCCCCCATTTTTCCTCTTCCCTGGGCCAGTGCGACTGGAACTTTTCCCGGGCTTCGCCGCTGGGATCGATCAGTTCGACAAGGTTGACCTGCTCGAAGCTGGCACGGCTCAGTGCCGGGAAACTGCTGTGGTGGTCGACGCTCGAAAACTGCTCGACCACCTCCCGCTGGTGACGTTCGTCGGTCACGGCGCGAAATTGCGTGCAGCCTGCAACGGCCACGGCGAGCAAAAACGGCAAAGCGGTTTGCGCTAAACGGTTTGCATTCATGACGCCCCCTGTGAGGATCCTGCGTGATGGATGTCCTCCGGGTGCAGGCAAGTGCGCGACATCATGAGGTGCCGGCTTTTCACCCGCGGGCCGGTCTGGATGCCGGCTTTTCCCTGGCAGACACGGAAAAGCCTATGCCGTTCGCATAACCGTAGCAAATCTCACATTTTGTTAGATTCCGCGGGGCAACATAAAAATAAATAATAAAAACAAATACTTATAAGTATTGTTGGCACTTACTTCGAGGCTGCTTTTCCCGCTGCCGAAGCCTCAAGCGCCGCCGTCCGCGCCCGTATCCACTGCACGAAGGTCTGCACCTCCGGGCGTTCGCGCGCGGCGGGCGGGCTGATCAGCCAGTAGGCGCGGTCCGGGGTCGGGGTGCTGTAGCGGCGGTCGGCGAAGGGCGCGACCAGCGAACCGTCCTCGAGCATCGATGAAATCAGCGGCAGCCGGCCGAGACCGACGCCCTGGCCGTTGAGCGCGGCGCGCAGCATCATGTCGTAGTGGCTGAAACGCAGCATGCCCTTTGCCGCGGGTGGTGAAGTGCGCATTGCCTCGAACCACACCGGCCAGGTCAGCCAGGGCGTCAGCTGCTGCGGATCCTCGAAATTGAGGAGCACGAAACCCTTCAGGTCTCCCGGCGTGCGCAGCTTTTTCAGTCCCGGCAATTTCGGACTGCACACCGGCAGCACGCGTTCGCCGAGCAGCCGCAGCGCGCCGGGGCCGGCGAGGCGGCGCGTCGAATACCGGATCGCCACGTCCATGCGTTCGCGCTCGAGGTCGAGCACGCTGTTGTCGGCGGCGACATGCACCGCGATGTCCGGATGCCGCTGCTGGAAATCCGCGAGCTGCGGCACCAGCCACAACGAGGCGAAGGTCATCGCCGTCGTCACCGTCACCACGCGGTCGCCGCGCACGTTCCTCAGGCTGATGCCGGCCTCGCGCAGCTGGTGCAGCGCCTGGCTCACGTCGCGGAAATAACGCTGGCCCGCCTCGGTCAGCAGCAGCGCGCGCGTGCGGCGGATGAACAGCGGCAGACCGAGCTGGGTTTCGAGCTGCTGGATCTGCCGGCTCACCGCCGACTGGCTGAGGAACAGCTCCGCGCCGGCGCGCGTGAACGACAGGTGGCGGGCCGCGGCCTCGAAGGCCTTCAGCAGGTCGAGTGAGGGCAGGTCGCGCGAGCCGTTCATCGTTTATGCATGCAATTCAAGCATCCATGATCTGCAAAATGACCGTTTGTCCGGTCGCCAGTTATCACCGCATAGTTCGGCCATCACCGGTCCATTTCCGACCGGTCGGACGATGCAGGAGACGCATTCATTATGGACACCCCCATGCACCACGACAAGCACGGCCGGCAGCTGCATGCGATGGCTGCCGGTGACACCCGCAGCGTCATGGCTTCGCGCGGCACCGTGATCCGCTGCCTCAGCGGCCTGATCTGGGTCACCCAGGAAGGCGACCCGCTGGATCACATGGTGCCGGCCGGCGCGCGTTACTGCTCCGGCGGCGCGGGGCTGATCGTGGCCAGCGCGATCAAGGACGACACGCAGATCGCCGTCTACCGGGTCTACCCGGTGCCGGAAGCGGATTGGATGCGCAACGTGGTGCGCGTCGATGCCGGATTCACGGAGCGCCTGCGCCGCCAGGCCCGCCAGGAAATGGCGCGCTGGTTCGCGGCGATGGTGACCGCCGTTGCGCGCAGGCTGCGGCAGGCGTGGCGGCGGTTTTTTTCACCACGCGCGATGGTCGTGCCTGGTGCCCCAGGCGGTTACCATGGCTGACTCCGGGCCAGCGGCCCGGCCCGTACCGGAGCCGTTGATGAGCAAAAGTCCTTTTCCTGATGCAATCCTAGCCGCCGAAGCGCCGCCGAAGGCGAAACAGAGCAACTACCCCGCGCCCTTTGCAGCGAAGGTGGCCGGCCGGCTGAAACGCCCGCTGGGTGATCTTTTCGGGCTGAAGAATTTCGGCGTCAACCTGACGCGCCTTGCGCCGGGCGCGGTGTCGGCACTGCGCCATGCGCACAGCGCGCAGGATGAATTCATCTACATCCTCGAGGGCAAGCCGGTGCTTATCAGCGATGCCGGCGAGACGCCGCTGGCGCCGGGCATGTGCGCCGGTTTCCGCGCCGGCAGCGGTGATGCGCACCAGCTCGCCAACCGCGGCGACGCTGAGGTGCTGTATCTTGAAATCGGCGACCGCAGTGCCGGCGATCGCGTGGTCTATCCCGACGATGACCTGCAGGCGGTGCTCGATGTTTCGGGGCAGTGGGCCTTCATGCACAAGGACGGCCGCCCCTACTGACGATTCCAGGAGACGAAGATGCCGGAAACCACCGTGATCCTCGCTGTCGCCGGCACGTTCCTGCTGGCCGGCATGGTCAAGGGCGTCATCGGCCTCGGCCTGCCCACCGTCAGCCTCGCGCTGCTCACCGTCGCCTTTGACCTGCCGAGCGCGATGGCGCTGCTGCTGGTGCCGTCCTTCGTCACCAACCTGTGGCAGGCGCTCGCCGGCGCGCATACCCGCGAAGTCGCATTGCGCATCTGGCCCTTCCTGCTGATGGCCACCGTCACCGTGTGGATCGGCGCCGCCGCGCTGACCCGCGTCGACCTCGCGCTGCTGACGGCGCTGCTCGGCGTGCTGCTGGTGAGTTATGCGTTGCTGAGCCTCGGCGGCGTACGCCTCGTCATTCCGCTGCGCCACGAAAGCTGGGCCGGCCCGCTGATCGGCTCCGCCAACGGCGTGTTGACCGGCATGACCGGCTCCTTCGTCGTGCCCGGGGTGATGTTCCTGCAGGCGATCGGCCTGCCGCGCGACCGCCTGATCCAGGCGATGGGCATGCTGTTCACGGTGTCGACGCTGGCGCTCGGCGCGGCCTTGCAACAGGCCAATTTCATCACCGCCCAGCACGGCCTGCTGTCGGCGGGCGCGGTGCTGCCCGCACTCGCCGGCATGGTGCTCGGCCAGCGCCTGCGCACGCGGCTCTCCGAGCAGCGTTTCCGCACCGTGTTTTTCATCGCGCTGCTCCTGCTCGGCGCATACATCATCGCCGGCGCGATCAGTAAAATGTCCTGAAGGATTGCCTCATGCCGCCGACCGACCACTACACCCTGATGGCCCGCTACAACCGCTGGATGAACGAAAAACTCTATGCGATCTGCGCGGACCTTTCCGATGAGGCGCGCAAGCAGGACCGCGGCGCGTTTTTCAGATCCATCCACGGCACGCTCAACCACCTGCTGTTCGGCGACATCGTATGGATGGCGCGTTTCCAGCAACTCGAGGGGCCGGACCGGATCATCGCCGAACTGCACGCCGATTTCGGCGAACTGCGCGCCGCGCGCGAGGTGATGGACGCGCGCATCCTCGACTGGAGCGCGGCCCTGACCACAGAATGGCTCGCCGCGCCGTTCACCTACGTCAGCAATGTCGACCGCCGGTCGCGTTCGATGCCGGCCTGGGTGGCGGTCACCCATCTCTTCAACCACCAGACCCACCATCGCGGGCAACTGACCACACTGCTGTCGCAGCTCGGCATCGATCCCGGCGTCACCGACATTCCCTTCCTGCCGGAATTCGCCGTCCTGTCCGCCTGAACTCCGCCGGTCAGGTCAGCGCCAGTCCCCGACAAGCAGGAAGGGCGCCCAGAACATCGGGTCGCGATGGGTTTCCGATTTGATCAGCGACAGCTGCGCTTCACGCAGGGCATCGGCCATCGGCCGGCCGCGCAGTTCCCGGTAAAACACCCCCATCAGCCCGGCGGTCGACTCGTCTTCGACCGGCCACAGCGACACCAGCAGCGACTGCGCGCCGGCGGCGAGGAAGGTGCGCTTGAAACCGTAGAACTCGTCGCCGCCGGAGACCTTGCCGAGGCCGCTTTCGCAGGCGGACAGGGTGACCAGCCGTGCGCGGGAGAAGTCGAGCTTGAGGATTTCGTGCGCCTCGAGTTCGCCGCGCTGCTGGCCCGCGCGGGCCAGCCTGATCGATGAATACAGGGGATCGACCTCGTCGACGGAGGCATGCGCTGCGACATGGACCAGGCCGTTGCCCGGCGCCTGGGTGATGAAACCCTGCTTGGAGGCCGAGTCGCGGACAAAAATCCTCGCTCCCGGATACAGCGCGCCGATCATCTGCACTTCGCGTTCCGCGCCCGGCAGCTCCAGCCCCGGTTCGTCGAGCGTCGGGTTGCCGACCGCAACCAGCGCCGGCTGCGATGCGGGAGTCCTCGCGAGGATTGCCGCCATCGCGCCGATGGACGGCATGGTGCTGACGGGGCGTTCCTCGACCAGATAACCGCTGTCGCCGCGCAGCGCGTGAAACGGCAGGTAATGCAGCGAACGGTGCGGCACCACGATCAGGGTTTCTCCGGCTTTCAGGCCGAGGGGCCTGACCAGCGTGTCGTACAGCCTGCGGGCCTGGGCATCAGTGTCATCGGAGCGGCCGGTCAGCGCGCGCCGGTAGCGGCCGACCACGGTGGCCAGTTCCTTGCTGCCGAGCGGGATGCTTGCGGCTACCGTGCCTTCACCGCGTACCGTCCATGCCAGCGTGCGGTCACCCAGCACGTGGTAGACCGCCACCACCGTGCCGGGCGGAACCGCTGCGGTGCTGCCCTCCTCCTTTGCGCCGGCGTGTCCGCGCAGCACATCGAGCAGCGCCCGGGCACGGCTTTCCTCGCTGGCGGCCAAGGCCTCATCGAAACGTTTTGCATCTGCCAGCAGGCTGATCATGTCGTCGTAGATCGACTGCACGTCGCCGAAAAAGCCGGCGCGAAACTCCGCGCTGCGGAACTGCGCGCGCAGCGTCCTCGCCGAGGCGGCGGCCTCGCGCAGGGCGTCGATGGCCTTGTCGCGTTCCCCGGCGGCAGCCAGCGACTGGCCGAGCCCGTACTGCATCCACATCAGGTGATAAGCGTCCTTGCCACCACGGAGGCTGTCCGCCGCCGCGGCATAGTGTTCGGCGGCTTTGGCATGGTTCTTTTCCGCGTAGGCGAGCTGCCCCCGGGCACGCATCAGGTAAGGCATCCAGCTCTTGTCGGAGAGGTCGATGCCGTCGAGGATTTTTCTTGCGGCATCAATCCGGCCGCGGCGGATTTCGGTGTTGGCCATGGACAGCTGCACCGCAAGACGCTGACGGTCCACGCCGAAAAGTTCGGACAGCGCCTTTTCGTAATGACTGAATCCGGCGTCAAGGTCTCCGCGGCGGACAGCGACATCGCCGAGAACCTTCTGCGCGGCGCTGAGGATGAGATTGCGGTCCCTGGCACCCTGGCTGCCATAGGTCAGCGCCTGTTTGGCCCATTCTTCCGCGCGTTCGAGGTCACCCGCGAGGTTGTAGGCGTAGGCCAGATCGCGGGAAGCGAATGCCAGTGCCGTGGTGTTGTTTGAGGTCTTGCCGAGAAACAGCGCCTTGCTGGCTTCGCGGACGGCCTGGCGGAATTCGCCGCGATTGGAGAGCGCGATCGAGTTTGCGCAGTACTTGCTCCAGGTCAGCTTGTTTTCGTCCGACTCATAAAACAGCTTGCCGGTGGATGCCAATCGTGCGGCGGATTCCGCGTCCTTCAGAACCGCTTCCAGGCGTGAACTCCCGGCGGGGAAACGTTGTGCTTCGGCCGGCAGGATGGCGGCGCAGTATGCGGCCAGCATGAATACGGCAATGGAGGAACCCGGGTGAAAGCGGGTGGTGAGCATCTGCTGAACTCCTTCGGGCTGTGTGTCCGGGGTTGGCGTTCGATGTATGCCTGCTCTTTCTTCTGCACGGAAATATACGTGAGTGGCCGTGGCGGCGAAGAAAATCCTCGACCGCCTTTGGGCACCGGAACCCCGCGGCCATCCGCTTGATGGCCGGGTTGTTGGCGAAAAGGGACATGTTTTTCCGCCTGCCTTGCTGACTTTTTCTCAGTTGCCGCATCAGCGGAGTGCCTATGCATTCGGCATAAGACATTGATTGGTAAATGATTTACTTCGGAGCATCTGTTTTGCTGCTGGCGGCGGCACTTTCAGCCGATTGCCCTTTCCCACAATCAAGACTAGGGTATCGCCCTTGCACGCGGTCAGGCCTCGGGGAGGGCCATGAAACCAGAGCTGCATCTGCTGATCGTCGAGACGTCGCCGGCCGACACGGAAGGTCTGCTGCAGGCTTTGCGCAGCCAGGGCTTCAAGGTCACCGCCACCACCGCGGGCACACCCGAAGCGGTGCGCGCGGAGCTGGCCACGACGGACTGCAATGTCATCCTCTGCGGTTATCCCGTTGCCGGCTGTCCCGCGGTTGCCGCGCTGGCGATTGCGAAGGAACTGCGTCCCGACGCGCCCTTCATCATCGTTTCCGCACAGGCCGACCTCAACCTCGCCGTCGGCCTGATCAAGCTCGGTGCCCACGACTACGTGAAGTCGCAGGAGCTGATCCGCCTCGGCCCGGTGATCGAACGCGAGCTGCGCGACGCCGAGTTGCGCCGCCAGCAGCACCTGACGGAAAACAAGCTCCATGAAAGCCGCGCGCTGTTCCGCGCGATTGTCGAAAACGTCGGCGACCTCGTCGCCGTGCTCGACACCGAAGGCCGGCGCGTCTACAACAACCCGGCCTACGCGGCGCTGTTCCGCGAGCGCGACATCCGCGAAGGCAGCAGCTCCTTCGCCGAGATCCATCCCGAGGACCGCGAACGCATCCGCCGGATTTTCCGCAGGACCGTCGAAACCGGCATCGGCGAATGCGCCGAGTTCCGCTTTGTGCTGAAGGACGGCAGCATCCGCTTCATGGAATCCGACGGCCGCGCGATCCGCGACGCCGGTGGCAGGGTGTCGAAGGTGGTCGTGGTCTCACGCGACATCACCGAACAGAAACGCCTCGAGGCCGAGCTGCGCGAGATGGCCGCCACCGACATGCTCACCGGCCTGCCCAA
Source organism: Burkholderiales bacterium (assembly GCA_022843705.1). Classification (GTDB taxonomy): domain Bacteria; phylum Pseudomonadota; class Gammaproteobacteria; order Burkholderiales; family SG8-41. Next base: position 2,158 of record JALHND010000005.1, on the reverse strand, counting down.
CCGCCGCCATTTCCTGACCCAGCTTGAACAGGAAACCGCGCGTGTGCACCGCGACGGCGAACACAGCGCCTCGGTGCTGATGATCGACATCGACCACTTCAAGCGCGTCAACGACAGCTGCGGCCACGTCGCCGGCGACCAGGTGCTGCGCCATCTCTCCACCGCGATGCGCCAGGAACTGCGCCGTGTCGACACCCTCGGCCGCCTCGGCGGCGAGGAATTCGCGATTATCCTGCCCGGCGCCGCGCTGCCCGACGCCGAACTCTTCGCCGAACGTCTGCGCAACAAGGTTTCCGAAACCGCGGTGATGCACGGCGACCATGTGCTCTCGGTCACCATCAGCATCGGCGTCAGCGAAATCCACCCCGCCGACAACAGCGCCGACGATGTGCTCGGCCGCGCCGACCGCGCGTTGTACTGTGCCAAGGAAGGCGGCCGCAACCGGGTGGTGGTCGAGGCCTGAATCCCGCCGCGCCCGCGGTCAGCGTTTCACCGCCAGCAGCCCGTCGCCCTTGGCCTTCACTTCGAAACCCGCGCGCTGCAGCCGTTTCGTAACCTCCGCCGGCACGTCGCGCCCGCTGGTCAGCTTGTTCGGCGTGCCGGTGTAGTGAAACAGCCGGCCGCGGCGCTTGATCACCCGAGCCAGCTGGTCGTAGAAGGCCTGCGAATACAGCTCTCCGGCGATGCCGAAACGCGGCGGGTCGTGCAGCACTGCATCGAAGGCGGCATCGGGCAGCGACTGGATGGCCTCCGCGATGTCGCCCTGCGTCAGCACCAGCCGCGGATCGGCCTGCGGTGACCAGGGATTGAGCCCGCGCAGCCAGATCACGTCGGGATTTTTTTCGAAGGACATCACCTGCCGCGCGCCGCCGGCGAGGCAGCAGGCGGCGAAATAGCCGAGTCCGCCGCAGCAGTCGAGGATGGTTTTGCCGCGCGGTGCGATCAGGCCCACCTTGCGTTCGGCATCCGCATAAGGCGACAGCTGCGCCGTCGGCAGCATCTTGATGCCGTCGATCTCGAAAGTCGGCGCGCCCCATTCGGTGGGCACCAGCTTGATCAGCGATCCGGAGAAACGCTGCACCGGCTCCCAGGTGGTACCGGTCCAGTGGTAGATCGTGCGTTCGCGGCAGTCGTCGATGAAGGGATAATCGACGCCCTGCCAGGACCAGCCACCGGCATCCACCGTGACCGTGGTCCGCGTACGGCCGAGATCGAGCGAACACTCGAGCGTTGTTGCGCCATCACGCGCGGCGGCGCGCAGCGCAGCGTGGGTTTCAGCGGTCAGCAGGGGTCCGGGCATCGCGGGCGATTCTCGCAGATCGTGCCGGACCGCGGCGGGAATTGATCAATGCCGGCACCCGATACTGTTCAGCGGCGGCAAAGCGGGAGAGAATCGGCGCACTGTCCAATCCAGGGAAATCCCGCAATGAACAAACCCGTCTGCCTGCTGTGGGTCGATGAAGTCTCCGCCTATGAAAAAGCCCTCGCCGATGCCGGCCTCGCCGGCCGCCTCGAACTGCATTTCGTCAAAACCGGAGACAAGCCGCCGGAAGACCTGCTGCCGCGCGTCGAAATCCTCGTCGGGCGCAAACACGGCGGGCTGCTGGCACGCATGCCAAAGTTGCGCTGGATCCAGACCGTCACCGCGGGTGTCGAGTCCTGGATCGGTGCGCCCGGCCTGCGCGACGATGTCGCGCTGTGCAACGCGCGCGGTTCGCACCGCCACTCGATGTCGGAAAACATCCTCGGCGCGCTGTTCCACCTGACCAAGCCGTACATGGCGATCGCGCTCGACCAGAAACAGAGCCACTGGCACAAGCGCCAGTCGGTCCTGCTTGCCGGCCAGACCCTGGGCATCCTCGGCCTCGGCGCGATCGGGCAGGAACTGGCGCAGAAGGCCGCCGCGCTGGAGATGCGCGTGATCGGCACCAAACGTTCACCGGAGCCGGTCGAGGGCGTGGAAGAGGTCTACGGCAGCGATGAAACCGACGACGTGCTGCGCCAGTCGGATTTCGTGGTGATGCTGATGCCGGCCACCGCCGAGACCGACGACTTCATCAATGCAGAACGCCTGAAGCGGATGAAACCCACGGCCTGGCTGATCAACTTCGCGCGCGGCAGCCAGATCGTCGACGCCGACCTGATCGCCGCGGTGAAG